>JARFPZ010000213.1 GCA_029288035.1 Desulfosarcina sp. | reverse complement strand
CGGTTGGCAGGTGTTCATCCCGATCGCCCAGGTGGTTCTTGCCGAACTGCCCGGACACATAGCCATGGTCCTTGAGCAGCTCTGCAATGGTGGGGTCTTTATCCTGAATGCCCTGTTTGGCGCCCGGCATACCGATGGTCAAAAGACCGGTGCGAAAAGGGTGCTGGCCGAGAATAAACGAGGCACGACCGGCGGTACAGCTTTGCTGGGCGTAGGCATCGGTAAACATTGCCCCTTCTTTGGCGATGCGGTCGATATTCGGTGTAGTGCCACCCATCATACCGCGATGGTAGGCGCTGATGTTATACATGCCGACATCATCACCCCAGATGACAAGAATGTTCGGTTTCTCGGTGGCAAACGCCGAGGCACTGATCATCAAAGTAATCAAAGCCGGGAACCAAACAATGGTCCATAGACGAAATTTTTCCATCTGCATCTCCTTTCTTTAGGTTGTGGTTTGCAAAGCGGGGATTATGGGTTGATCAGCAATAGGAAAGATTATACAATTGAATTCATTATAAAATTTCCGCATTCCGCATTGAAATCCCTCTGTCCCCTAAACTCGTATGAAACTTCATGAAATTCAATGGCGATTTCATGAGTTTTATTAAAAAAAGGATATATCAGGGAACTCGCTTCGCTCGCACCCTGGCCTACACAATGATGAGAATGTCGGAGACAATCGGTGACCAACATGCGGCGCTAATAAAACAACCGGGCGGCTGGTGTTTACCACCGTCGAGCGCCAGTGCCGGATGCTATACCTCAAAAGCCTCGTAGGTCAAGTTGCGCCGCAGGCCTTACCTGACTTGAGAGAAAATAGCCTATATGAAACATTCAGTTTCTTCTATGATCAGACTGGACGCTTTTCAGGCCAGCGGCTTGGCTGACCTCTGACATCTGTTTTCTGCTAATTCATCCCATCCAACACAATCACGACCCGGCATTCTCTCATGAACAGCAGGTGCTCAGAGGCACTGCGAAGCTTGGCGGCATCCGCGTTGCTGATGATAAAGTCGCAACGACCCGGCAAAATTGTCTTAAGGGCCTTGACGATCAATGGATTGTAAGAAAGTCGTGGATGAAATTTAGCCTTCCACAGATCGGTTGTATATCGGACCATGCCGTGCTGGACGGCGAATTCACGACTGACAAAAGCCGGCCCGAACACCTCCTCCAGGTTTTCATCCATTATTTTAGGTGCAAGGACAGGTACCGCCTGAATATTCCTGGCGTCTACCACCATGCCGGTAAAAATTTCCGATGAGCGTGAGCGGGTTCGCAATTTCGAGGGATTCTTGGGCGTAAAAACCTGTTTGATGGGTTCGATCTGCCGGATTTCCGGAGGTAGAATGAGTTGGGAAAACCCACCACTAAGTGACATCTGTGACCAGGCTTCCACGGTTCCATCGTATTGATATTTCCTCAGTTTTTCAATTTCCGGAGCTTTTTGAGCCATACCCCTCAACTGTTTCATGATGGATGGAAAATTTTCGACGATATCGATGACCCGGTTCTGGGAATCTATGCGAAGGCTGACAATGGTTTCCAAAAGATTATGGCCCGCTTTGGTGACAGCCTCTGAAAGAATCTCATCGCCCTGAGCCCTTGGTTTGGGAGGATAGGTGTATGGCGCTGGAACTCCGACGCCTTTTGCCTCCACGACACCGGTGGTCCAATCGATGGTTCCGTTTTTTTTGGATTCGATCAGCGAACGGGGATCGGCACCATATCCGGTGGCGGAAATAACGGTTAGAATCGTAATTATTACAGTGATTTTCAAAGGGTTTTGCATTTATATGGCGATACCGGTCATAGGAAATAAATAGGCAACTAGTATGTATTTAACCCTGGTATTATATATAGGAGATCGGTCAGACGAAGTCAATATGGGGGTGGGAAGTGTTCAGGGTGCTATTGTTGTGTCCTGTCCGCAGAGCTGTTGACCAAGTTCAAGTTCATCCCAGGAGAGCTTGAGTTAAAACAGATAGAGATCGGAAAAATTCCGGTATGGCTCTTTTCATGCTGATTGGTTTGTTCATATGAAATTTCATCATGCAAGTATGGCCTCGTATGAGATTCTGCTAAGCCGAACAGCGGAATTCAGCATATCGATATTCGATTATTAATAGTTTCTTTTTCCATTAGACCGGTCGTTTTTTGGGCCAGCAGCGGCACTGAACACTGAACCTCTGAACACTCGCATTGCTTGAGGGGTTGAAACAATGATCAACATTGATTCAAGGTTGAAGAGAATCTCAAATATGTTTAGCTATACCCTGCCGCCGGACCACCTCAGTTTTTCCTTCAGTACATTAAAATAGTTTCGGTCGGGAAGGGTGATCATGTTGAGCGAATGGGAGCCTTTGCGGACGAGGATAGTGTCCTTGTCGGTGATATCCAGACCTTCCTGTCCATCGAATGTCAGCATGATATCGGAAGCCCCTTTTTCCAGTTTGAGTTTGATTTCGATGGAGTCCGGAACGATCAGCGGACGATTGGTAAGGGTAAATGGGCAGATGGGGCTGATGATGATGCCGGGAACCTCGGGATGAATCACCGGACCGCCGGCGGCCAGAGAATAGGCGGTTGATCCCGTGGGCGTTGCGATGATGAGCCCGTCTGCTTTAAACGTGGTCAGATAAGATTCGTTGATGTAAGTTGCGATGCTGGCCAGCCTGGCCAGAGCTCCCCTGTTTATAACAACATCATTGAGTACGGTTTGACTGATAATTTTTTTATCTTGACGCCTCACCTGGACGTCGAGACGCATGCGGCGTTTGATGGTATAATCATTATTGAGAATATTTTCAGCTGCCGAAATCAGGTTTCTGGCCGCTGTTTCCGCCAGAAATCCGATTTTACCAAACTTGACACCCAAGACCGGAATGCTGAGGCTCCCTATCCAGCGGACGGCGCTCAAAAAGGTTCCGTCTCCTCCCAGTACAAAGACACAAAACAGATCCCGGGGTGCAGAAATTTTGCTATTTGAGGGCGAGTGAAGCCCCGGCGGTGAGCTTTCTTTTCTAACCACTTCTACGTTTTTGGATCGCAGCCATGTTTCGAATTCATCCGCCTTTTTACGGGCCCTTTTGTCCTTTTTTACGTATAATCCAATTTTTTGCAAAATTTCAGTCCATTTCTTTTTGTTTTACATAGGTTGAGCGGTTCAGGGTTCAACGTTCAGGGTGAAAAAATCAGACAGCTCGTGTCAAAAGGAACGTGTCATGATCAGGCAATAAATCTGTTTCACTCAATGGGGTATGACGGGTATGCCAGAAGTTGATCAATATTGTGATCAGTATCCATCGTTTACAACCTTTGAACCCTGAACCCCGAACCTGGGAATTTAGTTTTTAATATCAATTCCAGTTGGTTAATATCCTATAATGGTAACATGCCACCTGACTTGAGCTATTCATACAAGCATCAGACTGGAACAGCAAGCAATTTTTGGCCGTCAGCAAATGAAATCTCTCCGCGGCAAGCCGCGGAGTATAATGTTTTTAGGATTTAAATCACTTTTATCGCAGCAAGCTGCGGGGAATTAAACCCGGGAGAGATTAAAAATGGTTCTTGACTCATTGCGATCTTTCTATTATATAAAACCATTTTTTCGGGCAATTTTGCTCGATATATAAAATTCTTTAAAGGAGGGATTGTTATGAGAAACAAATGGTCTTCATTATTGTTAGTTTTGATTTTTGGTTTTGGAGTGGTCTTTGGCATAACCACAGGCGCCATGGCAGATAATATCAGGATAGGTGTGGCCTCACCCTTTACCGGCGATTTAGCTGCCTATGGTGACAATATCAAGGCCGGCGTCAACCTGAAGCTCAAAGAAATCAATGATGCCGGCGGTATCAATGGTCAGAAGATCGAGCTTGTCTGGGGTGACGACTTGTGCGCGCCTAAAGATGCAGGTACCGTCGCCTCTAAATTTGCGGCGGACAAAAGCATCGTGGCCGTGATCGGCCATCTGTGCTCGTCTGCGACCCTTGCAGCCATGCCCATCTATGTGCGGGCAGAGCTCCCCGCTATTTCACCCACTTCTACCAATCCCACCATTGGTGATGTCGGTAAGGGCTGGTTCTTCCGCAATTGTTACACCGACGATTTTCAGGGAAAATATCTGGCCTCAGAGGTTGTGCCGAAGTTGTTGGGTAAAAACTCGGTGGCCATTTTTTATGAGAACAATGATTATGCCATTGGGCTTAAAGATTCATTTATGGCGGGTGCCAAATCTGCCGGCATTACGGTGACCGGCGCTGAGGCCTACGTTGCCAAGACCACCGATTTCACACCCCAGCTGACCAAGCTTTTGCAGGACAAGCCTGACACGATCTTTCTGTGCGGTTATCACCCGGAAGGTGCCCTGATCGCCGGTCAGGCCCGAAAGCTGGGCTTTGACGGGCCGCTCTTCGGTGCCGACGGCATTGACAATGAAGACTATATAAAAATCGGTGGCAAGGCAACCGACAACACTTACTGCACCGTGCCCTTTCTGGCAGCGTCGGCAGGCGCGGAGGGTCAAGCCTTCGCCAAACGGTTCAAGGAAGCCTATGGCCGTGACGTGGACTGGATGAGTGCCAATGCCTATGACTGCCTGGGTATCCTGGCCCAAGTCATCGCCAAAACCGGTGCCGATCGCAAGAAGATCCGTGAAGGGCTGGCTGCAATTAACTCAGAGGACAATGGTTATAAGGGCATTACCGGTCTGACCTACTTTGACAAGAAGGGAGACTGTGCCAAACCCGCCTTCGTTAAAATGGTCAAAGATGGTAAATTTGTTGCGGCCGAGTAAATGTCTCGGAAGCCTTACAATTCATTGAAAATATATGAGCATATACTGAGGACCGAGTTTTCGCCTTGATTCTGGAATAATTCCAACAGTCCAATCGCACGGCCTTGAGGCTCCCGACAGATTGGAGTGAAGCTCCTATGTTCTATATAGTTCAGTGAATCCATACCAGCGCCGGAACTTGGGGGTTCCGGCGTCTCTCCATGCGTCAAGGGAGGGTGCTTGTTTCTACAACAGCTCGTCAACGGCCTGGTCATCGGCGGTATATATGCCATGATTGCGGTGGGTTACACCATGATCTATGGTGTTATCCAACTTATTAATTTTGCTCACGGCGAAATCTATATGCTGGGTGCCTTTTTTGCTGTCACCTTCATCAGTGTCCTGGGACTTCCTTTTTATGCCGCATTTCCTCTTGCCATGGCCTGTTGCGCTATCTGCGGTGTATTGTTGGATTTATTCGCGTATCGCCCTCTGAGGCAGTCACCTCGTCTGGCCGCACTGATCACGGCCATTGGAATGTCGATTTTCCTGCAAAACCTGGCGATGGTTATCTGGGGCTCGAGACCCAGACCCTTCCCCCACGGTACCCTGCCCACCTATTTTGAGCAACCTGCCGTCAGCTTCGGCGGCGTCAATCTCTCATGGTTTCATCTCTTCATCTTCGGCTTAACGTTTTGCATGATGGTTGGGCTTCATCTTATTATCAAGAAAACCAGGTGGGGCAAAGCGATGAGGGCTGTGGCCCAGAATAAAACCATGGCTGCCCTCGCCGGGATCAACGTCAACCGCGTTATTTCCTATACCTTCGCCCTCGCTGGAGCCTTAGGCGGGGCCGCCGGCATCATGGTGGGCGCTTACTACAATACGCTCTACCCAACGATGGGCTATGTGGCCGGGGTCAAGGCATTTGCTGCGGCCGTGTTAGGCGGCATCGGCTCGGTTCCGGGTGCCATGTTAGGCGGTGTCGTGCTGGGTGTGGCCGAAGCCTTTGGCGCGGGATATTTAAGCTCACTCTACCGGGACGGCATCTCTTACGCCGTCATGATCATCGTTATCATCTTGATACCTGCGGGTTTATTCGGCAAGGTACTCAAGGAAACCAAAAAGAGTATGTGAGATGGGAAAATCTGAGCCATACAACTTGACTCGCGGCGCTAAGATAAGAATCGGCCTGTTGATTCTTGCCCTGATCTTTCCATTTTTTCCCTTTGTATCGGA
>JARFPZ010000212.1 GCA_029288035.1 Desulfosarcina sp. | reverse complement strand
TTCCGTATGCAGATAAAGCGGTTGGATACCGACCAGCAATTCCGATTTTTCGAGCCGGGTCATCCCCGCCGGATTGGTAAAGACGGTTCCGGCATCCTGGGCCCGGGCCGCCCAGCCTGCGGCAGCCGTGCCCACATCGGGTGTTCCGAGTTCGTACAAATAGAGCCCACCAGCCTGTGCCGGAGATGCGATCAACGAAGCCAGAAGAATTCCTGCCCAAAAATACCTGGTTACGTAGTTCATAATACCGCTCCTTTTTCTACTTGGATAAAGATCCAAAGGCTGTTCGAAATTGCGATTCGCGGAAGATACCATAACACCATTATAGATCGGGCGCCAATAAAATGACCAATCTGCAACCATTTTCAAGGGGAATGACTCATTTTAGAATAAACATTCTGGATAAAATTCAACCCTATTGAGAATCGGGCATTCTATATGGAAGCGATATGGTAAAAGCTAAAGGATTTAAATGGACATTGCAAGAATTTTTATCAGTTCATGTTTTCAATATTGCCAAGGTTAAGAGAATCTCAATTTATCAACTCCTACAGAACCATTCAATTTTATTCAATCACTTATGCTAGAATTCGCTTATATAGTACGGCCAATAATTGACAAATGAGAAGATTTGTATGACTTTAATTATTTTATCAGCATTAAACATTAGCTTTTCCCACAGGCATAATTATAAATAAAGAGAAAGGAATCCTATGATAAGGTGATCCGCCGCATGGACGAACTGGGCGGTTCGATGACCTTCAACCACTATCCAATTGGCTGGGCGCATGCCAGGGACACCCCGTTCCAGTGGACCAAGCAGGTGGCCTCGCACTTCGGCGGCACCCGCAATGCCCTGGCCATTTCATGGCCGAAGCGGATCAAAGCCAGTGGTGAGTTGCGGACACAGTTCCACCATGTCATCGACATCATGCCGACCATTCTGGAAGCGGCGGCAGTGCCGCAGCCGGTATCGGTTTACGGCATCCATCAGGCGCCGGTCGAGGGCGTCAGCATGATCTACACCTTTGACGATGCCGACGCACCGTCAAAGCGCACCACCCAATATTTCGAAATGTTCGCCAATCGTGCGATTTACAATGAGGGCTGGGTGGCAACCACGACGCCGAACACCCCGCCGTGGGTGAGCGTTGCTGAGGCGGATGATCCCATCGAAGGTTACGAATGGGAGCTCTACAATATCACCGAAGACTTTTCGCAGTCGCAGAACCTGGTGGAGTCCAATCCAGAGAAGCTCAAAAAGTTGCAGCGCCTTTTTTACATCGAGGCGGTCAAATACAACGTCCTGCCCCTGGACAGCACCAAGGTCGAGCGGCTCGATGTGCGAAATCGGCCCAGCAACATTCGTAGTTTAAAGGAATTCACCTATTATGACGGCATGATCCGAATACCGGAGGGGGGTGCCCCGGATCTTAAGAACAAATCCTTCGGCATCAGCGCCGTCGTCGAGATCCCGGAGGATGGGGCCGAAGGAGTCCTAATGACCCGGGGCGGGCGTTTCGCGGGACTGGGGCTGTATTTGCTTGAAGGCCGGCCCGTCTTTTACTACAACCTCTGTGGTGTCGAGCACTACACGGTGGCATGTAGCGATAAGCTTCCGCCGGGCAAGCACGTTGTTGCGGTTGACTTCAACTACGATGGCGGAGGGGTTGGCAAGGGCGGCCAAGCAACCCTGACGGTCGATGGCAAGGAAGTCGCGAGTAAGCCCACGCATTGCAATAATAGGTTAATGTAATCAGTGTTTTTAAAAGGAGATCTCCTTTGATCAAACGAATCAGAAATACATCTGAAAAACCGGTGCGCCCCAAAGAACTGCTGCGCAAAGGCCGCTCACCGCTAAGCGCCAAATCCGTGTGGCTCGCCACAGGTCTCTTGATCGGCGGCGGCAGCACCATGACGTCGGGGCCGTCTAACAGCACATTAGCGTCATGGCTTCAAGGTCAGGCACCAACTGTCATGACAATCTCCGGAAGCTATCTTGCCGGGTTTTTCATCGGTTGGGGTGCACGGCGCACGATTAGACTGACATCGATTATCACCGGTGTCGCCCTGGCGATAATCGGTCTATTCGTTTCGTGGGGCTGGGACGGCACGACAGTTCAATCATGGGTGAATTCAGCCAATGCGTGGGTTGGCGAAAATATCGAGGGCGTCGGACGCTATTTCGTTTCAATGCTACCGTCGGCAACCGCGGCAGGGGCTGGAGGGGTTCTCGGCTTTCGCAGGAAATAGCTGATCGGTAAACAACCTATTTTAATATCGACCTCAATCGAATCCACCATTCCTTAACCGGGCAAAAGCCCGTTAAAAACTGATACCATGCTGCTGTTGATACTTAAGACGTCCATTGCAACCCTTATCCTTGCCATCGGCATGACCGCCGTGACCGACGATATCGTCTATCTCTGGCGTCGACCTGTTCTGCTGATGAAATCCATCATCGCGATGTACCTGGTCATGCCGGCCGTGGCGGTTTTGATGGCGCGTGTGCTTGACCTGCCCGAGAGAACCGAGTTGGCGCTCGTGATTTTGGCGATTTGTGCCGGGGCACCGCTGCTGCCCAAAAAACTCATCAAATTCGGAGGTGATCCGTCCTACGTCTTCAGCCTGATCGTAAACACATCGCTGCTTGCAATTGCCACCGTGCCCGCCTCTCTTCACCTTTTGGCCGGCACTATCTCCCTGGACACCTCTACGGTGACGCCTGCACATGTCGCTGGTGTCATCCTGAAGACATTCCTGCTGCCCCTTGGAATAGGCATGCTGCTACGACGGGCAGCCCCGGCCTTGGCTGGACGAATCGGTGAACCGCTGCTGAAGATTGCCGGCATTGCCATGGGTCTATGCGCCGTCGTGGCGCTGGCGGCAAGCTTGCGTTTGGTCTTCGAGGTTGGTCTGCCATCGCTTTTAGCGTTTGCCGCTTTCACGCTTGCCGCCATCCTGGCCGGCCACCTTTTCGGTGGCCCCGATCCGTCCGACCGTATCTCGCTTGCGATCGCCTGTGCATCGCGACACATCGGCCTGGCCCTGCTCATCGCGGCCAACGCTCGCGACCAGCATGCGCTTGAACTGGTTGTCGCCTACCTTCTGGCTTCGGCGGTGGTCTCGATACCATACGTGCTGTGGATTAGGAAACGCCGCAAGCGGGAGTAAATTTCGGTCTCGTATTCCTTATATCGGAATTTAAAAATGAGCAGGAGGTTTCAATCACATTTTATTGCTTGATTGATCAGATTCCGATTATTTGAAGTAATATTTAGTCGCTTATTTCAGGATCTGGTAATACAATACAATCGATTGTTGACAAATGAATTCAATTGCATAATTTTATCCATTAATAATCATCCCTCAACCCCCGCTCCACAAACCACAACCTAAAGAAAGGAGATCCAGATGGAAAAATTACGTTTGAGAACTATTGTTTATTTTGTGGTATTGATCACCTTGATGATCAGTGCTCCGGCATTGGCTGCCGAAAAACCCAACATCCTCGTCATCTGGGGTGATGATGTCGGCATGTATAACATCAGCGCCTACCATAACGGGATGATGGGAGGTAGAACTCCGAATATCGACCGCATCGCCAAAGAAGGAGCAATGTTTACCGATGCCTACGCCCAGCAAAGCTGTACCGCCGGTCGTGCCTCGTTTATTCTCGGCCAGCACCCTTTTCGCACCGGTCTTCTGACCATCGGTATGCCGGGCGCCAAACAGGGCATTCAGGATAAAGACCCCACCATTGCAGAGCTGCTCAAGGACCATGGCTATGTGTCCGGGCAGTTCGGCAAGAACCACCTGGGCGATCGGGATGAACACCTGCCAACCG
>JARFPZ010000325.1 GCA_029288035.1 Desulfosarcina sp. | reverse complement strand
TTTTTAGGATTTAACTCACTTTTATCGCAGCAAACTGCGGGGAATTTAACCCAGGAGAGATTAAAGTGCGAGGATTTCTTGACAAAACGAACGGTTTCCCATTATAAATTCTCATTCGATTAAATCAGGCATCAGACCCACTATATGCGAAATAGCAGCGAAACGGATGCCCTGCAATTCAAATCTTACGGTAAGATTTGATGTGACTTTCTGGATGTGGTATAGGGGGTTCACAAAAAATCCTTTTGTAAAACAAATCCAGGCGGTGACCTAAAAAGGCGATGGCGCGCAACTCGACCTATAATATCCTGATGTACTCCCATGACACCTATGGTCTCGGACACATCCGAAGGACGATGGCCATCGCATCCCATTTGCTGGGGCCTCGCATCAATATCCTGATACTGACGGGTTCCCCCATTGTCGGCCGTTTCACCTTTCCGGACCGAATCGATTTTGTCCGGATTCCGGGAATGATCAAAAAAACCAATGATGAGTACCTGCCCCTTTCCATTAAAATCCATGCCCGCCATGTACTCGACATCCGCAAGAACATTATCACCGCCACGGCCAAAGCATTTCAGCCCCACCTGTTCATCGTGGACAAGGAGCCCCTTGGGCTGAAGAAAGAAGTATTGCCTACGCTACGGTGGTTGCGGCGCTGTCGACCTGATACACGATCCATTCTCGGGTTGCGTGATATCATGGACGATGCGGTGACCGTCAAAAAGGACTGGCAGCGGAAAAGGGTTTATGAGCACCTGGAAATGCTATACAGTGAGATCTGGATTTACGGCAACCGGGAGTTCTATGATCCCATTGCTGAATATGACATTTCAGAATCCGTCAGTCAAAAAATGCACTTTACCGGATATATACCCCGTAAAATTCCAAGCAAAGAAGCTGTGCGTGCCGTCAAAAAAGAGCTTGGTCTCAAAGACGGTGAAAAACTGGTAGTGGTTACCACCGGCGGCGGCGGCGATGGTTTTAGAGTTATGGATACTTATTTGGCGATGCTTGAATCCTTCAGCCAACCGCCACTGTTTAAAAGCGTCCTGATTACCGGCCCTTTCATGCCGAAACAGTCAAGAAGGGATGTTTTCAAACGGGCCAGACGGATGGGGGTGCGAACATACCATTTTTATCGACAGATGGAGAAAATTTTCGCGGCTGCGGATATCGTCGTCAGCATGGGAGGCTATAACACGCTTTGTGAAATCCTCGGCCAGGGAACCATCAGCCTGGTGATTCCCCGGGAAACACCCCGGCAGGAACAAATTATACGCGCCCGGTCATTCCACCGGCAAGGTCTGGTGGAATATATTCCCTGGGCGGACTATGCACCCGACATCTTACGGGACAAAATTTTACACCTCCTTGACAATACCGAACCCTATCGTGAAGCCATTTCCCGCTTTAAATTTACCGGCATTGAAACCATGCAACGGCGCCTGGTTAATTTCAGGTGCAAAAGAGCATGAAAACCTCCCGGGTACCTGTTTTGGGGATGATTTTAAAAGGTTATCCCCGCATTTCCGAAACATTCATTTCCAACGAAATTCTGTTGCTTGAAAAGCTCGGTTTTGCCGTTCATTTGTTTTCCATGCGTAATCCGCGGGAAAATTTCAGCCATGACAGCATTAAAAATATCAGGGCCAAAGTGGATTACCTACCCGAAACACTGATAAAGCCTCTACCGCGGTTGCTGTACCACAACCTCTTCCTGGCTATAAAAAAACCAGGATTATATTCCGAAGCTCTTAAAATAGCATACCGGCGATTTTTAAGGACACATAAATCCGCCACCATCAAACATTTGTTGCAGGCCGGATACCTGGCTCACCGGTTCCTGCCGGCCAGCGGGGTCACCCATCTGCACGCTCACTTTGCCCATTCGCCGACATCAGTTACCATGTTTGCCAGTCATTTAACCGGGCTGCCCTATAGTTTCACCGCCCATGCCGTAGATATTTATACATCGAACCCGGCACAGCTTCGCGAAAAAATCCAACAAGCCCGGTTTGTGATTACCTGCACCGAATATAACCGCAAACACCTGTCAACGCTATCGGATGGGGCTGCAACACCGATCCACCGTATTTATCACGGAATTGATACCGGTTTGTTTTCCGGCAACCGCGAAGATAGACAAAATCCCGTTGAGCCCTATCGGATTCTCACCGTTGCCCGGTTTACCGCAAAAAAGGGACTGCCCACCGTTTTGAAAGCCCTCAAGCAGCTAAGCGATCGAAAAATCCCCCTAACTTACACCCTGATTGGTGACGGAGATGAGCGCGAGAAAATACTGGCGCTCATTAAAGCGCTGGGACTGACATCCACAACCCGCTGGCTTGGGACTCAGCCGCACCATGTAGTCTTGGAACATTATCAAAAGGCCGACCTTTTTGTTCTGGGCTGTGAGGTGGCTTCCAACGGAGACCGCGACGGTATCCCCAATGTTTTGCTGGAAAGCATGGCCATGGGGGTGCCGGTGGTGGTGACGAATGTTTCAGCCATCCCTGAGCTGGTTGAAGACGGCAAAACCGGTCTTTTAGTGCCCCCCGGCCATCCCCGAAAATTGGCTGAGGCCATGCTGCGTTTGCTGACGGATATGCAGTTAAGAAATCGGATCACTGCGGCGGCCAGACAACGTGTGGCCACGGACTTTGACAACCGGCAGTTGATACGGGATCTTGTGGAGGTGTACCGGAAGGAGGGCGTAGGGCATGTAGCAGAGGGCTAGGGGCATAGCGCATAGAGCACGGGGCATAGGGCTAAGGGCATAGGGCAGAGGGCTAAGGGCAAAGAGCATTGTGCTCAAAGTAAGGAAATGATGAATACTAGTGAGTGCGCAATGGACTGGGTGTTCCCCTTTGTGTTAGGGGGAGGGCAGATATGGTCAAATTTAGGTTTCAGGATTTAAAGATTTGGCAGTCGGCAATTGAGATTGCGAATGAACTTTTTGATATAGCAGATGATCTCGAGAGGAAGAGGTTGTATCGCTGGGCGGAACAATTAAGAGGTTCTGGGATGTCAATGTCGAATAATATTGCAGAGGGCTCCGGATCTTCATCAAAAAAGGATTTCAGCAACTTTTTAAACATAGCGCGGAGATCCACTTTTGAAAACGCGAATGCTCTTATTCTTTTTGAAATGAGAAAACTTATTAGCAAAGACCAACGTGAGGATCTTTTAACAAAATTGGATCTTCTCAGTCGACAAATCACCAGTTTTCAAAAATCTTTGAAATAGAGGCTTTTCACTGTGCCTTATATCCAACGTCCAATGCCATCCACCTCAAACGCCATGCCCCATGCACCATGCCCTTTGCGGATTTGCTTCTACGCTCCCTTTAAACCACTTGGCCATGCCCATCCTTCCGGTGATCTCGTCACTGCCACCAGTATTTTCGATTTCCTACGCCGTCAGGGGCACCGGGTGATTGAAGCCAGTTCACTTCGATGCCGCTGGATTTACTGGAAACCCTGGTTATGGCTGAAATTAATAAAGGAGAGACGGCAGGTTGTCCAACGGTTTTCTGATACTTCCGTTGATTTATGGCTAACCTATCATAGCTACTATAAAGCACCGGATTTACTGGGTCCTGCAGTCTCCAGAAAATTGAATATTCCTTATGTCATATTCCAAGGCATTTATTCCACCAAGCGCAGGCGCCAATGGAAAGCGAAACCGGGATTTTATCTGAACAAGAAATCCCTTTGTGCCGCTCATCATGTTTTCAGCAATAAATTTGTGGACCTTCTCAATCTCAAACGTATTTTAGCCGAAAACCGGGTTACCTATGTGGCACCGGGCATCATTCCAGATGAATTTTCTTTTGACGAAACCTCCCGTAAGAAATTGCATCGGCATTGGAATATTGCCGACGAACCGGTAATTTTTTCAGCTGCCATGTTCAGACCGGATGTCAAAACCGAAGGGCTCATTTGGGTGATACGGGCCTGTGGCGAGCTTTACCGACAGGGACAAAATTTTCGTCTGGTCATCGCCGGAGACGGTAAAGAAAGAGAAAAACTGCAGCAGCTGGCCAAGGAACATGTGGCTGATCGTGTGCTATTTTTGGGGAAAATACCGCGCAAGGATATGTATCGCTACTACAGTGCCGCGGATATATTTGTTTTTCCCGGTATCAGAGAATCATTGGGGATTGTTTTTCTGGAAGCTCAATCCTGCGGGTTGCCGGTGGTCGCTTTTAACAATGCCGGGGTGCCGGAAGCCGTTCGGGATGGTAAAACCGGATTGCTGGTACCGATATATGCCCTGGAACCGTTTGTGGATGCCGTCAAACGCTTGATGGTCGATAAAAACCTAAGGCGCCGGATGGGAATTGCCGCAAAATCTTATGTGCGGGAAGCCCATGATCTGGAAAAAAATTATAAGAAACTTGATTCGGTGATTCAAAGAACAGTAAATTCAGGACTACTGACGTGTCGTAAAATCTGATGCAAGATTCATATAAAATCATACGTTTCGGTCTGATTCGCCACGCTCAAACTATCTGGAACCGCGAGAAAAAGATCCAGGGTCATAGCGACTCTCCCTTGACGGCTGACGGCGAGAGACAGGCTTCAAGCTGGGGACAGATTTTATTGCGGTACTCATGGGATCGCATACTGGCAAGTGATGCCGACCGTGCGCAGGCCACGGGTGAGAGGATCAATGCTTTTTTAAAAATTCCCATTGAAATTGATTCCCGACTCAGGGAACAAGATTGGGGGCATTGGGTAGGCAAAACCGTCGCCCAGATCCAGGCAGAGTCAGCGAAGTTACTGGAAGAACAGACAAACGCCGGCTGGGATTTTTGCCCACCGGGCGGTGAAGACCGCAAAAGCGTTTTGGCGAGAAGCCGGGGGGCATTGCAGGATGCTTTCAACAGATGGCCCGGGGAGAATATACTGGTTGTCACCCACGAAGGCGTGATTAAAAGCCTTCTCTACTATTTGAGCGGCAGAAAATTTCTCCCCTCCGAGCCCCCCCTTCTTAACTCCTACCATCTTCACTTGCTGGCTCATGACAGAGATGGGCTCCGGCTGGAAGCGGTCAATAGGCTGGCACTTGCCTCAACTTAGTATTCATTCAGCGAATCTAAAATATCACAGACCGATTTTTTTTAGACTTGAAAGCAAAATTAAAATCCCACAAATTGGCCGGTTCGGATGTTCACGAAAACAGTCGATTTGATTATTAACAAAATTCTTTTGAAATGGCTAAAATGAAAAAGAAAACCAAAAAAGATGACGTATTCGGGCATGGGGTAAAATCATTGATCCTGCTGTTTTTACTGATCTCTGGGTCCTGCGGGTTGGTCTACGAAATTCTGTGGATGAAGATGCTGACCCTGGTGATCGGCAACACGGTCTTTTCCATTACCACCGTGCTGACCGCTTTTATGGGGGGGCTGGCCCTGGGAAGTTTTCTGGCCGGCAGGTTTATT
>JARFPZ010000187.1 GCA_029288035.1 Desulfosarcina sp. | reverse complement strand
ATTGCCACCTCGGAGTTTATTCGATCAAATCTGATTAAGTGATCCAAGCTTATCTTTTCGACAGGAGCGTATCATGGCCTTGCTTACAACAACCATTGGCGCCTATCCCAAACCGGATTATGTACCTAACCCAGACTGGTTTCGAGAAGGGGGGACGGGTCTTTCAAGCCCAACTGAAGCCTACCAGAAATATCTAACCAACTTGCCGAATAACATCGAAGAAATTCTTGATCGGGGTACCCAAGAAGCCGTCAATGACCAGGTGAATGTTGGCATCGACATTCCCACGGATGGCGAGATTCGGCGAGAAAATTACATTCATTACCATTGTCGTCACATCGATGGCATCGACTTCTAAAATTTAACCCCAAAATCGTCGCGGCAAGGTGCATGGAAGGCCAAACTGCCAACCGTAACCGGTCGACTCAAAGCCCGTGAACATTTTTTACCCCGCGACTACCGCATCGCTCAGGCCGCCACCGACCGTCCGGTCAAAATGACGGTGCCTGGCCCGATGACCATCACCGACACCAGTACCGATGTGTACTACAACGATGATAAACGTTTGGGGGCGGCACTGGCAGCCGCGCTCAACGAGGAAATTTTGGCCCTGGCCAATGCCGGCTGCACCTGGATTCAGGTTGATGAACCGGTTTTTGCCCGTAATCCGGACAAGGCGCTGGATTACGGTATCGAAAATCTGGAACGCTGCTTTCACGGGTTACCGGACCATGTCGTTCTTGCGGTTCATATGTGCTGTGGTTACCCCGATTACCTGGATCAGGAGAATTTTCAAAAGGCCGATAAGATGGCCTACTTTCAATTATCCGATGCCATCGAAGACTCAAGCATCCAAGCCATTTCGCTTGAAGATGCCCATCGCCAAAATGATCTATCGCTGTTGGAACATTTCAAAACCACCAAGGTGATTTTAGGCGTCATTGCCATTGCCAGTTCCCGCATAGAGACCGTTACGGAAATCACCGAACGTTTACAAGCCGCTCTTGAACACATTGATGCGGGCCGTCTAATTGCCGCCCCGGACTGCGGTTTGGGTTATCTCGACAGAAAACTGGCTTTGGCCAAGCTGGCCAATATGGTTTCGGCTGCTAAATCTTTGGGTGATTAGAATTTGTTTTTTTAAAGTTGAAAAAAGGAAATATTTTAGTTGAGGGCGTTTGCATATGGCATCAGACTCATTGGGAGGAGTTAGCCTTAGGAAGCTTTAATTTTTGTGGTTTCATCTACTAATCACAACTTTAGGACAAATTGTGATATTTTATGATATTAAAGGTTTTTACTGGTGTAATTTTTTCTATTTATTCTCAATTCATCGTTAGTTGGCTGATATGCAGTTTTTGGTAAATTACTTTCAGCGTGTCAACTCTTTTTACCTATTTTGATTCAGGAATAAATGAAGATGAAAAAGGAACAAAGACCTCAGAATCTGTTAACCAGACGAAAATTCTTAATTGGGACAGCAGGTCTGGCCTTGACAACTGTACTGCCTGCTTGCAGCCAGACAGCGAAAAATGTACAAACCAAACCGACAGAACCCCTGATATCTTCCATAACTGATCGGGAACTGAGGGTGAGTTGCTATTGGGTGGCCAGAGGCGAGCATGAGAAATCTTATGCTCTCTTCAAAAAGATGGTAGAAGCGACAACTGATTTTTCTTGGCTATCCAGAGGTGATCGAGTGCTTATCAAAATTGCACTAAATTCGGGTAAGCGCTATCCGGCTACCACTGATCCCTGGTCTGTCCACTGTATGGTAAATCTGTTGAAGGAAAAGGGGGCTGGTAAAATATTGGTCGGCGATCAGAGCGGTTTTGGAACCGTGCAATGGACAGAAGACTTGAAAGAAGGATCCTCCCGTCAGTTGGCAAAAACTGCCGGTATATTGAAAGTCATTGAAGACAGCGGTACCGAACCCTGTTTCTTTGAGGAATATGGATGGGATGCCTACCGTCCGGCCATACCTGACGGAAAGAATCATTGGAAAAAGCCGATAATGGTTCCGGCTACATTAGATGAGGTAGACCATATTATTTACCTTCCCAGAGTATCCTCACATGTTCTGGCTGGTAACACCTTGGGGCTCAAACTGTCAGTCGGTTTTTTGCGCAGCGATAGCCGAGGCGAGTTTCACAATGGAGGCAAACAATTTTACGCCTTGTACGAGGAGATTAACCATATTCCGCAAATAGCATCCAAGTTAAGATTGGTTGTATCCTCCGGCCGATCGGTATTGACGTTGGTTGGACCTAATGAAGGTCCGACGGCAAAACCGGATTATGGATTGGTGCTGGCTTCCGATGATTTACTGGCTCATGAGATGCTGGCCTATGCCTGGCTTCAATGGAACCGGCAATTCGAGACCTCCTCCATTGCCCATATGACTACGGGAAGCCATACTAAGAGTCGATCACGCTACAATAAGCAATTTTCAGATCGTATGTGGCCGAATAAAGATGGTCCTGGAACGCCCCCAATAGAATATTTCGAACCGGGGAATCTGTATAACCATCCGGCTATTGTCAATCATCTGAAACGGATGGGTGGCCTTCCCCGTAACATTGCCGTTGAAGAATTAAACAAACAGCCGGATAGTTCGGTTATCGATTATTTAAAGAGGCAGTTGAAAGCATAATTGGCTATCTTTAACAAATGTCCTGTTACTTGAAATCTTAAGGACATGCAATATACTACATTGACCTTTTTACGCTACGGTGGTGCTATCTTTTATATTTCTGTAATAGATAAAAACTTTCAAAAGTGTAGACAGCTCCAACAAACGACATATTTTCGAGCCTCCTAAATTGTTGTGATATCGTCAAAGAAATGTGATATCCGCAAGCCAGCTCCAAGTTTGCTTATTCTCCATTTATCACTGCTAAAAATTGAGGTTCAGCAATGAGATATTCAAAGAAGAGTTTATTAATCATTTTCTTGGTATTCAGCGTTGTTCCCCTTACTATATCTGGGTGTGGTCACCAAAAAATAAATGTTCAGGATTTACTCAACCAGCCCATTGAGAAAGAGGGTAATTTTAATCGAAGTAAAAAATATATGAAGGCCGGGATTACTGTTGTTTACTTAACGGGAACGCCTTATGAGATAGGATACGCACACGGCAAGTTATGCAAAGATGAGATCATAAATGTGAACAAGATTTATTGGGACTATTATGATCATCTTAAAAAATTACCAGATGGCAAATGGCTTCCATTATCACAAAACTTAGAAAGATATATTCCTGAAGAGTATATTCTCGAAATGAAGGGGATAGCTGACGGTTCAGGAATCGAATATGACAAAATCCTCTTTTTAAACACTCTCACCACCATTGCTATGCACAGTAATTGTTTTGCATTTTCCTTCCGGCAGACTGATTCGCAAATTATCACCGTCCGGCAAATCGATATTAGTACTAAAAGCCCATTGTCTAAGAAAATGATTCTCTACATTATTAAACCTCAAGAGGGGTATGGCTTTGCAGCGATTTTGAATCCCGGATGGGTGTCTGGTGAAACCGGTATGAATGAAAATGGGATCACCGTATCAGAAAATAATATTAATATTAAACAAACCGAGTGGGATACTATGCCCATTAACCATCTATCGAGATCTGCGCTTCAATATTCAGAATCAATTGATGATGTGGGACAGTTTTTAAAAGAGCAAAAGGTATACCCTTCACGACTCCTTTTTGTTTCAAGCAATAAAAGCGCATCCATTTTTGAAATGGCAAATAGGGAAATGGCAAGAATTAAAATGAAAGATGGTTATTTAACGATGGCAAATCATGCCTGCATTATCCCATCAAAAAATATTACCTATCATTCTGTTAAAAGATTAGATCTTGGAGATAATTTTCTAAAAGAAAATTTGGAAGAATTGAATATTGAAAAAGCTATTGACCTTGTCAGAACTTCCCGAATCACCTGGTACTGGAATCCTACTGTCCATAACCGTCAATCAATTATTTT
This sequence comes from Desulfosarcina sp., assembly GCA_029288035.1. GTDB lineage: Bacteria > Desulfobacterota > Desulfobacteria > Desulfobacterales > JAFDCJ01 > JAFDCJ01. Next base: position 26,890 of record JARFPZ010000187.1, on the reverse strand, counting down.
TTCACCGACAACCCTTGATTACTGGATTGCCATTCCATCGAATTCCAATTACAAACCAGCCAGCTATGGTCCATATATTGGTTTTAATTTACGGCATGAATTATATGGTTCGGGAGGTGGACCCAATCCAAGGTTTTTTCCCGCTTATTAATCGTGTATAGTGAAAAGATGAGTAGTCTTTTTTCACATAATAAAAATATAGACCACAAACGATTTAGCTTGATTGGTTTATGTATAGTATTATCCATTTTTCTGGCCAGTATAATGTGCAATTGTTCTACTAAAAGACGGATAATCGAGAATCCGGAGATTGATGACTGGGACAGTGAGCGGATGAGGTATAAAAATTTGTTTCCCCCAAAGTACGGTTTAGGAGAGGAAACCGCTTATGACCGTATTGATTTTCTCCAATCGCACGAACGTAAGCCGTATAAATATCGATTGATAGCAGATCCCCGAGGGGGAGATATTGACCGAACTCTGGGTTACGATCCGTCCGAATATACAGTTCAGCCAGATTTTAATATTCTACAAAACCCAGCTCATGACGTGCAGATCACTTGGATCCGGCATGCCTCTTTTCTGATTCAACTCGACCGGAAATTCCAGATCCTCGTTGATCCTGTATTTGATAAATATGACGGGTTGGCCGGCACGTTAGCAAAATACACGGCAATCGAAGCACCCAATGCAAAATCACCTCTGACTGCTGCTGATCTTCCCTTTGCCGACGGTTCTGGAAACCCCGGTGAGCAGGCAACAGTTATAGTTGCGATTTCCCATGATCATTATGATCATTTGAACTACAGGACGCTTGATAAACTACCTAAAAATATCAGGTACTATGTTCCACATGGCCTGGAAAGCGAGTTCCCGTCACGCTATCCAAATGTCATTGGAATGGATTGGTATACTCAAGATACGATCGGCGATCTGGCCATCCATTTTTTACCTGCAAATCATGGCTCAGGCATATTTTCGCATGAGCAGGATCAAACCTTGTGGGGTGGATGGCTTTTTGAATGGAGGGATTATCGCATTTATTTTGCCGGCGATACCGGTTACAGCGCCGTATTCAAAGATATTAAAAGCCGGGTAGGCGAGGTTGATATCTGTCTGATGCCCATTGCTGCCTGGTACTGGCGCCACAGGCATTTTGCCCCAGAGGATGCAATTCGGGCTGCTGAGGATCTATCCTGCAATGTCTTTATCCCATGGGCCTGGGGCACCTGGATCATTAGCTATGAGCATATGCTGGAACCTACTCGCCGTTTGCAATATGCCTGGGAGAAAATGCAGCCCAAAAACATGGAGCTAAAGATTCTAAAAATGGGAGAAACTTATTCGGTTGGAATCCTCGGTAAAAACGTCAAGTAAGGTGTTAAAACTATTGGTAACCAATCGCAAGCGAGCTTAGATTACAGATACTGTATCGCAACTCAGGCAGTCATTTTTAAATAAAAATAGTCCCCGGAAACCAACGGAAATGAATCTCTCTGTGGCAAGCCGTGGATTAAAGATCCACTGATTTTATTGATTATATCTCAGCAAGCTTCGGGAGATTTAAACCCTAAAAGAGATCAAATAAAGGAAAAATCTAAAATTATATATGACGAGTATGCAGTAAAGTAGCTCTGAATTTATCGTAATAGCGTACGATCGATAATTTCCAGTTTTAAGGTGAGTAAAATCGGTTAAACCAAAACAATGTAAATTCACTCGCCATGGATTGGAAATCTTCCTTTCTGTTTAAAGGACGACCCCATGAGTGCCTCAATGGAAAAAGAAATTAGTTGCCGCGTCACGCGAACTTTGCTGATGTTTGTAAGAGAAGCAAACAACGGGTCACTCGGCGACCTATTGGATGGGGTGGATTTGAGGGAGAAATATCTCTTGAATCCCCATAACTGGGTCTCCCACGCGTTTTTACAAACTCTTTACGACCGAATGATTGATATCCTCGGCGATGAAGATGCCGTTTACAAAATGACGCTGGCTTCCGAACGTTTTGGCTCGCTTGGACTTCTGGATCGCATTGTGAGGCTGACTGCGAATCCTAAGTTTATCTACGCCCAAGCCCCTAAGTACAACAAATTGCTGAAGCGAAATGGGGATGTTTATATTCATGAGCAGGGGAATTCATGGGTGCTTTTAGAAGATCGCTATCATAATAATTCTCAGAAAACGCGTTATGATTGCGACTATACCCGAGGGGTACTGGCAGGTATACCCACCATGTTCGATATGCCAATCGCGCACGTGGAAGAGATCGAGTGCCAGGTGACGCCTGAAACCTATGGTAACAGGAAGTGGCCAGATAGGCCCAAGCAGGGATGCAAAGGGTGTCTGTATCGCGTCCATTGGGATTCTATGAGTACCGGGTCATTCCTGAAACGACTGTTTAGGCGACGGCGTGTTTATCAAAAGGCTATTGAAGATTTAATGGTGGCCAATCGAGAAATTCAAGAAAAATATGAAGAAGTCAAAAGGCTTGCCGGTGGTCTGGAAACAGCCAATGAAAATCTGGCTGAATCCAAAAAGCAACTAGAGGCGTATGCCCTTGATTTAGAGGTCTCAGAACGTAGGTACCGGCTATTGGCAGAAAATTTGACCGATATTATCTGGACCTTTGATTTGGAAACCATGCGGTTCACCTATGTGAGTCCTTCGGTTCAGAAGATACGGGGGTTCACGCTGGAAGAGGCTATGGCATTGTCTTTGAAAGAGACGTTGGCGTCTTCGTCACTGCAGCGTGTAACGCGCATTTTGAAAGATGAGCTGGACATAGACGGACACCAAGACGTTGACCCGAACAGATCTAGGACTGTAGAAGTAGAGCAATCGTACAAAGACGGATCTTTTGCATGGGCTGAAGCAACGATGACATTCATCCGTAACGAAGATGGACGACCCGTTAGCGTTCTGGGAATTACCCGTGATATCACTGAACGTAAGCGGGCGGAAGAACGGTTGAACGCCGAAAAAGAGCTGTTGGCAGTGACATTGAAAAGCATTGGTGACGGGGTGATCACCACAGACCGGCACCGACGCATCACCCTTATTAACCGTGTTGGCGAGCGGCTGACAGGTTGGAGGGAATCGGAAGCCATCGGCATGCCCTTGCAGGAAGTTTTTACGACCGTCCACGAAATGACTCGGAAAACCCACGAAAACCTAATGCAAGAAATCCTTGACAGCGATAAAATCATGGAATTGGATAACGATACGTTGCTAATCAGCCATAATGGCAACGAGTACAGCATCGCCGGGCGGACGGCTCCTATCTTAGATGCAGCGAAGCGCATCGTAGGGGTTGTGTTGGTATTCCGGGATGTTACCAAAACCCGTAGAATCGAAAAAGAATTACTCAAAATTGAAAAACTTGAATCATTAGGGTTACTTGCAGGTGGTATCGCGCATGATTTCAATAACCTGTTGGCCGGAATCGTAGGCAATGTATCACTAGCGAAACTGGACATTGGTTCACCGGATAATGCGCTACGGAGCCTGGAAGCAACGGAAAAGGCCGCGCTGCGCGCCAAAGATTTGACCCAACAACTTCTCACCTTTTCCAAAGGGGGTGAACCTGTAAAGAAACCAGGTGATTTAAGAAATCTAATAGAAGAATCTACCCTTTTTGCATTAAGGGGCTCAAAAGTAAAATGCGAATTCGCCTTCCAATCGAATTTGCTATTTAGCAAAGTTGATAAGGGACAGATTTCCCAAGTCATCCAAAACCTCGTCATAAACGCCGAACAAGCAATGCCCGATGGAGGGATCATCCAAATTCATGGAGAAAGAATCAATTTATCACGAAATAATGCATTTTCGCTCGAAGCCGGTGAATATGTAAAATTGACCTTCCAGGACCAGGGGATTGGAATAGAAGACGAACATTTGAAAAAGATATTCGACCCCTATTTTTCAACAAAGCAAAAAGGCAGCGGCTTGGGTCTCGCTGTGGCTTTTTCCATCATAGACAAACATAGTGGTCGGATCACTGTCGATTCTAAACTGGGGATTGGTACCCTATTTACAATCTATTTGCCTGCCATTGAGGAACTTGACTTTGAATCAGACGAGAACAAAGTCCTCATCGCGCCGGGTGCTGGCAAGATATTGTTTATGGATGACGAAACGTATATTCGGGAACTTGCCGTCGACCTGATTCAAAAAATTGGCGATTACCAGGTTACTGTGGCTAAAGATGGCGAGGAAGTGATCTATTTATACCAGCAAGCCCTAAAGGAAGGCAGCACATTCGATGCTGTCATTTTGGATTTGACCGTTCGAGGAGGAATGGGAGGCAAAGAAGCGATAAAAAAACTTCGGGAAATTGATCCGAAGGTCAAGGCCATCGTTAGTAGCGGGTATTCTAACGATCCAGTTATGTCAAATTTTAGAAAATATGGTTTTCAGGAGGCTGTCAAGAAGCCCTATAAAATTCAAGATATGAGCAAAGCTCTCAATTCGGTTTTAACATAAAATGCTAGAATATAGCGATATCACAACCCAGGCGCAACCGCCTTTACGGCCTTGACTACCTGGTCGGAATAGTTGATATATTGATGTCTCACCCCCTCGGGAATGAAGACAACCTCTTGCGGTCTGACTTCTAATGCTTCTTTTGTATCCGGGAAAAATACACACAGATCACCTTCGCAAACATAGGTGGCTTCGTCACCCTGGTGCGAGTGCGCTTCCGAACAGCGTGGGCTTAAACCGCCGGAGGGAAGAAAGAACTCCGCCATATGAACCAGATCATTGCTGACCAGAAATTTTAGCAGAACCGGATATTCCTCTCCCCAGATCACCGACAGTTTGTCTTTTTCCGCAATTAACATGCTGTTTACCGGTTCTTTACGGGCTTGTGGGCCTGCTATTGGCCACCGCCCGATTAGAGCGGGCGACCGGGGGCCTTCGTGAACGTCAACACGATGGGTGTTCGGGTTCGGGCTTAGCTGTCTGTTGAAGGAAAAAATCTTTGTTTCTCCTGGAAACCCCGCTTCCGGCAGTCCCTTGGGAGGCCAGATCTTGGGGGCGATAATCAGGAACATGCGTGTCTGTTTATTCGTAAAATTATAGCCCTGATGCCAACCGCCCAGTGGTATAAAGAAGCATTCGTCTTCTTCAACCTGATGGACTTCTCCCGTTTCGGGATTAAACATGGTCAGCGTTCCTTCAACGACATAATAGACCTCGTCACCGGTGTGCACATCTGCCGGCAGAAATTGTACACCGGGCGACAGCTGATATTGAGCGATAAAAAATTTATCGGTACTGGCATAATTCCAGTTAAAATCACTATTCTCAGGCTTATCCGGATAGATAAATTGTTTGGTCTGAGATCGGGTGATCACAATCGGTTTCTTTTTATCAGGTGGAAACGGAAAATTTCCGATCCAATCCGGTAGTTGACCCATGGGTCCCTCCTTCATGTTTTCAGTTTCTAAGGTTCAGGGGTTCTGAGTTCAGAGGTTCAAAGGTTATGGATTTGAATCGACTGCCTTCATTAGGCTCTAGTTCCAAATATGTTGAGGGAAACTCGTCACAAACAAGCTGCAATCCTGATTACTTCGACATTGCACCTGCACGAGTTGTTTACTCTTCTTCAACCTCTGAACCTCTGAACTTTGAACCTTTGAACCTGGCAATTGGTACCCGAAACCTAAAACTAAAAAACTGTTGCTAAACGTTACCACCCATATGACCATTAGGGCTATTTCCCCGACCCGGCGGTCAACCCTTTGACGATGTAGCTTTCCAGAAAAAGCCCGATCAGCGCCAGGGGAAGAATGGCCATGCCGGAAAGCGCCGCCATGGACCACCAGCTGATGCCCTGGGACCCGGTTTGGCTTGCGACCATAACCGGCAGGGTTTTGGCACTGGTGCTGGTCAATAGGGCGGCAAAAAAGTATTCATTCCAGCTGAGCACGAAGCACAGGATGAAGGCAGCGACCATTCCGGGAAAGGACAACGGTGTGACAATCCGCAAAAAAACCCCCCAAACCGATAATCCATCGATAAATGCCGCCTCCTCCAGCTCGATCGGGATGGTACTGAACTGATCTTGCATGATCCAGATAACAATTGGCAACACCATCAGGGTGTACAAAAGGATCAGCCCCAGCTTGGTGTCTAATAAGGCCAACTCCTTGTAAAGCACCAGAAACGGCAGTGCCAAGACAACCGGCGGCAAAATCAATTGAGACAGGAAGAAAAATGAAATATCCTTGTTTTTAAAGAAACCGAACTTGTAATGGAAACGGGTAAGGCCATAAGCGGCCAGCGATCCAATCAAAACAGCCAGGGTCGACGCCCCGATGGAGGCAATAGCGCTGTTTGATAACCGTTTGAGAAACTCATCCCGCACAGTAGAAATATTAAATATCGTATCGGGTGACAGGCCCAGGGAACGCAGTCCGATCCATTTCGGTTCGTAGTCAACCCAGGGAATCAGGTGGCCCTGGGTGACATTGACGGCGGCCTTGAATGTCGTCGTTATGGTCCAGTAGATCGGAAAGAGACAGATGAAGGCCCAGAAGAGCAATCCAATATATATGAAAGCACGGATCCAAAGGATGTTGAACCGACGAATCGTTTTACGGTCATAGATCTGACGGTTGAGAATAGAAAAGGCCAATTAAGCGCTCCATTCGTATATTCAGAAAACCTGACGTGTCGTAAACTCTTATGCGACACAAATGTATTTATGTTGTCTGCGCCGGTCTGTGTGAGTCGGCGGTTAATTCAGTTGACAACCTGCCTGGCTGCGTTAGCGGGCTTTTTTTCTCCAGCGATTCACCAAGGCTAATAACGTCAGCATAAAAATGATAATCAGAATTAGATAGACTTCGGCCAGCATGGTGCCATATCCGACATTGGATCGTTCCCGATACACGCGGTAAATGTAACTTGTGATGGTATCCGTCGCACCGCCGGGTCCGCCGGCGGTCACATTGATTACGATATCTGCGAGTTTCAACTTGAAAATAATTCTTAAAATGATAACCGTAATACTCACCGGAACCATTAACGGAAATACGATCTTGAAAAGTGACTGCCTTGAATTGGCCCCATCCATTGTGGCGGCTTCCAGAACATCCTTTGGAATGGCCTGCAGACCGGCCAGCAGGAGGATCATCATAAATGGGATAAACATCCAACCATCCATTACTTCAATACTGATCCGTGCCAGCCAGGGCGTGGAAAAGAAAGCCGGCGTGTCCCACCCGAGATATCGCGCGAAGGTGGCGGCCGGGCCAAATCGATATTCCATCAATGATTTGCCGATCATCCAGCTGACGGCAACCGGACTCAACATGAATGGCATCAAAAAAGCGACTCGAAAAAACTTGCGGGCACGGATAGCGGTATTGACCAACAGCGCCAACCCGAAGGCAATCACAAATTCCACTGCTATCGTTGCAATGTAGTAGACTGTATTCTTAAGCGCGTTCCAGTAATAGGTATCCTGCAGGAGTTCCCGAACATTGTCCAACCCGTTGAACTGACGGCCTTCAAAAGAGCTCAGATTCCAGTCTGTAAATGCAATGTATAGTCCGAAAAAAGTTGGAAATATCACCACCGAAATAGTGAATAAAAGAGCGGGTAGCAAGAACAGGCTGCGCCTGCCAAGCTCTCCTCTGATGAGCACCTGTCCGATGGCCAGGGCAATCGCCCACAGAATATAGGCATAGAGAACTGCGCGCCAGGAGTCAAAACCAACGGTGATAGCATCCGTCTTGTATAGAATTTGAATGAGAATTACCGCTACCAGAATAAGAGAGGTCAGAAAAATCAGTGCCCATCCAACTCTCTTCCGGTTTCCGGAAATATGTTCTATACCAATTTTGAAATGCTTTTGACCATCCAGCGTAGATGAACTATCCATTAAAACCGGATCCTAAGTGCTTTGTTTCATAAATTCAATCACGTATTTTGATTGATTTTAACTAAACCACAGAGCACAGCCTCCGGCGCATAGGGTGGGCCTACGCCCCGGTGGGATTTCACAGAGGACTGCTTTTTATATTCTTCTCTGTGCTCTCTGGGTACTTGTGGTGAAATATTACGTTACCATAATGATGATCTAAAATACTGATCGGCTGACGGTGTGATTTCCGTCAGCCGATGTTTGGTACAATTGTTATAACTATAACCCAAGCGAAGCCCTATAGAGCTTGATTTGTTTTTCTCGGCCGATTTGATCGGTGAGCTTTTCCCATGCCGCTGCAATCCGGTCAGCACCTTCCTGGGCCGAGTATTGACCGGCAAAAATCTTGGCCAGTTCATCCTCGGCCGTACTGTAATACTGGAAAATACCCGGGATGCGAGGTTCAATCGCCGCATTGGGATGGTTGTATGAATCAGATTGAGACTTCAGATAGGAGGTGATAAATGGTTTGTCGTAACCGGCTGCGGTCCACTCATCAATGTTGAAGTGACTCTGGCGGTAAGGTTGAAAACCGGATGGATAAGCCGCCGTCCAAAGCGAGAGGTCTTTGCCACCGATATGGGCCGCCGCACTCCAGGCAGCCTTTCGTTTTTTCGAATCACTGTCAACCCGTGCCATGACGTAAACGCCCCAACCGATGTAGGCCATGTTCGGTGCAAAGTTTGGTCCACTTGGCAGCTTGTCCCATTTGCCGGTTTTTGAATTGTAAACATCATCCGAACCCGGCAAGATGGAGAATCCGGTCACGTCTCCGACAACCGAGGAGTCACTGGTCTTGCACATAGATCCGACATCTCCCCACCATGACACCATCGAACCAGTGCCTGCCAGAAACTGCTGAAAGGCGGTGGTACCGGGATCGGCATTCAGTTGATTGGGGGGTTCCGAGGGCAGGGCGTCGATCACATCCTGAATCGCCCGAACCCAGGCTGGGTTGTTGACGCGGGGTTTCATCGTATCCGCATCGAATAGAAAAGCCTTATCATCAGGATGTTTAGCATAAGCGGTGGCACGGCTTCCCAAAAAGTAGAAGCCAAACCCGCCCCAACCCTTGGCGGGATCGAGATAGCCATATGCATCCATACCTTGAAATTTTTTACCGCCCAAAAACTTGGTCACTTCCTGAACCTTCTGCCAGGTATTGGGAACCTCCCATTCGCCCTCGTGGCCTTCGGCTTTCCAGGCTTTGGCCAATTCAGGATCAGAAAAATAATCGGTACGATAATTGAAGTTATGGCAATCACCGTCGATTGAAATGCGATAGGTCTTGCCGTCCCAGGTTCCGACAGGGGCTTTTAAATAATGGACATAGTCATCCATCTCGATCTGCTGTTTGACCCAATCAGGCATCTCAGAGGCCAGACCCTTGCCACACACATCGCCTTCAAAAGGCGCGCCCATTTCTAGAATGTCGAAGTCAACCGTTTCGGTTGCAATTGCTTGTTGCAGACGGGCGTTGTAATCGGCCTGGGCAAGGTCGATCCAATCTATTTTTGCACCCGTGTAAGCTTCCCAGGGTTTCAGGAAACCGCGAAACAAAAAATTGTGCAGGTTCTGGTTATTGAGCCCCATAAAAGTGAGTTTTACGCCCTTGAATTCACCTTCTTTCGCATTTTTCTTGGTGGCCCCCAGGCACATTGCACCGACTTTTTGCCAGTCTGCGTCAGTTGGGGAACCCTTCCCTACTCCCGGAATTTTCAGGATTTCAGCCCTCAGGTCACTCTGAGCATAGGCGCTGCGAGCGAGCAGGCTCAGTCCACTGGATGTCCCCACAGCAAGCGCACTGACGCCTGCTACTGCGATTGCTGAATCCTGAATAAATTTACGGCGGGTGATCTTTCTTTCATTCTTCATGAAGCCCTCCTTTTAATTATTGAATTTCATGATGATCCGACAGATCGACTCCTTAAAAGTACCTAATTTAGCCGGATAATTTTGTCAACCATAAAAACAAGATGCGCCTCTCAAAAAGATTCCGGCTAGAATGGCCATTAAACTATAAAGAATACTAGCGCGTTTGATTCAACCCACAGTGGTTTTTGACAACCCAAATAAGGCTGCCCGACCACCAATACTAATACTTATTTATTAAAATCCCATCATATTTGCGAAGGATTTATACCATAGCCAGATTAATATTTTAGCCTCCGGCTAGGAGAGAAATGCTATCGATTTATATCTAAAAGACAGAGCGAAGCCTCCGGCTCGTAGGGGTTGTAGCGCCTACGCCTCGGAGAGCGATACCACAATTCTTCAATCTTCAATCGTCAATATTCAATTCCGGCTTGTCCGGGTTGGGATGTTATTCTGACAAATGCGCTACTTGGATAGCTTTTGACATTCTATGTTTCGTCAAGTATATTGTGTTTGCTGGCAATGATGCTGCCATCAAGAAAAGGAGATAAAATGACTTGGCTGAAGGAAGTATTTCAAGTTAAAAAACCGGTAATTGCCATGTGCCATCTCCAGGCCCTGCCGGGAGATCCGGGGTATAAAAGAGATAAGGGAATTGAATGGGTAATGGATATGGCCAGGCAAGATTTGATTGCCCTTCAAAAGGGGGGGGTCGATGGGGTCATGTTTTCAAACGAATTCAGCCTCCCTTACCTGACGGATGTGGAGCCGGTAACCTATACCACCATGGCCAGAATCATCGGCGAACTGAAACAGGATATCAAAATACCCTTAGGTGTAAACGTCCTCTGGGATCCCAAGGCGTCTATCGATCTGGCAGTTGCAACCGATGCCCTTTTTGTGCGGGAGATTTTCACCGGGGTGTATACCAGTGATTTTGGTCTCTGGAACACCAACTGCGGTGAAGTCATCCGGCATCAGCATCACATCGGTGGCGAAAATGTAAAACTCATGTTTAATATTGTTCCGGAAGCAGCTTCCTATCTCGGACAACGGGATATTGCCGACATTGCCCGATCTACGGTATTCAACACCCAACCGGACGCACTTTGTGTTTCCGGACTGACCGCAGGGTCAGAGACGGACGCCTCGACGCTAAGAATTGTAAAGAATGCGGTGCCGGAAACACCGGTTTTCGCGAATACCGGCGTAAGTCTATCAAACGTAAAGGAACAGCTTGCGATTGCCGACGGAACCGTAACCGCCACGACCTTCAAACGGGACGGCATCTTCAACAATGAAGTCGATCAATCCCGGGTAACAGCTTTTATGGATGTTGTCCGTCGCGTGAGGAAGGAAAATGGATAAACGCTGGGAAAAGCTGGGCGAAATCCTGGTTACCTACTCCACCCGGGTTGCACCGGGTGAGCGGGTTATGATCGCCATGATGGAGCCTGAAACCTACCCGCTGGCAAAAGGTGTCTACCAGTCGGCCATCAAGGCCGGCGCTTTTCCCCAGGTCCAGTTCCTTTCAGAAACCCTCCGCCGTTGCGTTTTGAAACACGGAAACCGGGAACAGATCGAATGGATACCTGAAATGGAGATCTGGGGGATGGATTGGGCGGATGTCTACATCGGATTAAGGGGTGCCCACAATCTATTCGAGCTCCAGGATATCCCCGGGGAGAGACTTGCCGCCAACCAGGCTGCCATGGGGGTTGTATCAACAAAACGATGGGAGCAAACCCGCTGGTGCCTGGTTAGAGTTCCCAACAGTTCTTTCGCCCAACAGGCGGAATCCGACGAGGAAACCATTACCGACATGTTCTTTAATTCCTGCTTTTTGAACTGGGAAAAGGAGACGCAAAAATGGAACGCCTGGTGTGAGCGGCTGAACCGAGGCCAAGAAATACGGATTACCGGGGAAAACACCGATCTCTCCTTTTCGGTAAAGGGACGTAAGTGGATCCCATTTGCAGGTAAGCTCAACATGCCGGACGGGGAGATCGCAACCGCGCCGGTAACTGAAACCGTAAATGGAACCATCACCTTTGAACACCCGGGAGTTCTCGGCGGCAGGCTGATTCGGGACATCCGGCTTACCTGGAAAGATGGAGAATTAACAGATGCGTCTTCATCCACGGAAGAGGCGTTTTTTCAGTCCATCATCGGTCGAGATAAAGGGGCATCGCTGCCTGGGGAATTTGCATTCGGCACCAATTTCATGCTGGATAGGTTCTGCAATGACATTCTCATCGACGAGAAGATCGGCGGAACCATTCACATTGCCCTGGGAAGAGCTTACCCGGAGTGCGGCGGCACAAACCAATCTCCAATCCACTGGGACATTGTCAAGGATATCCGTGACCAGGGCTCCGTTCTGCTTGATGGTGATCCCATTCTTCAGCAGGGGAAAATCTTTTTATGAAAAAATCTTTTCTTTTTTTGATTCCGGATCGTCCAGGTTAGGGTTATTTGGATGTAAAATTCAGGTAGGGATCACAATGAACGAATGCTTTCTGGGAGTTGATATCGGAACCGGTTCATCCAAAGCCGCCATTGTCGATATTGAAGGAAATGTGCTCTGTCAGGCATCCGTGCCCCACAAGACGTCAATGCCTCAGCCGGGATGGTATGAACAGGATGCAGACCGGATCTGGTGGGGTGATTTCAGGCTCCTATCCAGAAAGGTACTGGAAGATCTGCAACAACCCAAAGAATCGATAAAGAGCATCGCTGTAAGTACTATTGCTCCATGTGTCCTTCCCCTAGATAAAGAGGGTAAACCCCTACGTCCCGGAATTCTCTACGGAATCGATACGCGGGCTGAGGCGGAGATTCAGGAGATTGAAGAAAAGCTGGGTCGAGAGGTGATTTTTGCTAAAACCGGACAGGATCTTTCCTCCCAATCATGTTGCCCAAAAATCCTCTGGATACGGAAAAACGAACCGGACGTTTGGCAAAAAACCGCTAAAATTCTAACCGCCTCCGGGTACCTGGTTTACAAACTTACGGGGCGATACACGCTGGATATCTACACGGCCATTGGATATGCCCCGATTTTCGATTTAGCCAAAAGAACCTGGGATCCCTCCCTGGCCGGCCTCATTACGGAGATGGATAAACTTCCCGAGCTCTTATGGAGCAGTCAGGTCGCCGGGGAAGTTACCCCCAAGGCGGCAGAACTGACAGGCTTGCCGCCAGGTATACCGGTTGTAACCGGCACAGCCGATGCGGCTTCAGAGGCGCTGGCTGCCGGGGTGGAAAAAACCGGCGACATGATGATGATGTACGGCAGCAGCAACTTCTTTATCCTAAAAACCGGAACCCTCAGGCCGGTTCGTTCATTTTGGGCGTCAAATTTTTTGGAGCCCGGCGCCTTCGTACTAACCGGAGGCATGTCTACCGTGGGGAGCATGTTTAAATGGTTTGGAGAGACATTTCCCGGTCGCAGTGTTACCGAATGGGAAAACCTGGCTTCGAAATCTACTCCTGGTGCCGGTGGTATCACCAGCCTGCCCTATTTTGCCGGTGAGAGAACTCCGCTGCACGATCCCGCTGCAAAGGGGGTATTTTTCGGAATGTCTCTTTCCAGCACGCCGGGAGATTTATACCGTTCTCTCCAGGAAGCTGTGGGATATGGAATCCGGCACAATATTGAGGAGATGGAAAAAGCAGGGGCCCGGGCCGACAGAATTTTGGCAATCGGAGGCGCTTCCGAAAGCCGCCATCTGATGCAGATTATCTCAGATATCACCGGATGCCCGCAACATCTACCCCGGCAAAAGCTGGGCGCCTGCTACGGAGATGCCTTCCTGGCTGCGGTAGGAAGCAATTATTTCAACAGTATCAATGAGATATGCCGCTGGGTGCACATGGCAGAAGAAATCACACCCAGTGAAACACCCAAAGCAGTTTATGATGAAGGGTATGCAAAATACCGGGATCTCTATAATTCAACCCGTCATCTGCTCAGATAATATAGGGCCGTAATTTAGGCCTGATCAGAGTCGATCGTCTCTACCATAGGTCAAGTCTTTTTCCGGTATCGGGTGTCAGGTGTCAGCGGCGCCTCTGGCCTGAAAAGCGGCCAGTTTGATCGAAAAACAGACTCCAGCGTTGTGGAGTCAGATACGAGGTTTCAGTAAATACCGAGTCCTGAAACCGTATGAAACTACATGATGCAGGAAAGACCCATATGAGATTCCACCAGGTCGATTACTTTTTCGGAAAATTTACGAGATCGAAGTTTCTTTTTTGATCAAACTGGCCGTTTTTTGGTCAACGGCTGGGATGACACCTAAAACATTAACAAGGATGACCGACGATGAAAAAAATTACAGACGCAGAGTATCATGCAAGAATTGTGGCTGCGCAGGAAAAAATGGCTGCAGATGGCATTGATGCGATTATCGCACACAGCCATGAAGCTGATTTTGCAAATGTACGCTATTTCAGCAATTATTGGCCGCTATTTGAAACAGGGGGTATTTTTATCCCGCAAGAGGGTCAGCCCACTCTGATTATCGGGCCCGAGTCCGAAACATTTGCTGAGGGTCGTAGTAAAATCCAAAACATTGCCAAAATTCTTGAGTATAGAGAGTCTGCTGAACCTGCATACCCAGGTATTGAGCTGGATACATTTGAAAATATTGCCGAAAAATCCGGTGGCCTCTCAAAATTTAAGAAAATAGGGATATGTGGTTTCTCCATTCTTCCGGTTCCGATTTATCAAGCAATCATCAACGCTTTCCCGAATGCTGAGATTTTTAACTCGAAGCTTGTTTCCGGGTTAAGACAAATAAAAAGTCCGGCAGAGATTGAGATTCTGAAGGAAGCCTTTGAAGTATCAGAAAAGGTTTTGGCGCAGGTAATACCATTCATCAAACCCGGTATGACCGAGACCCAGGTTGTTGGTCATATCCAAAAGTATATTTATGAGTTTGGCGGCGAATATGAGGCGCATCCGGTTTATGTTCTATCGGGCGCCAACAGTAACAACGCCATCGGGCGTTCAACGGATCGTGTCATCCGGCAAGGCGATATGGTTCAGATAAACCTGGGTGCCCGTATCGATGGATATTCACCAAGTATCGGCAGACCAATTGTAATGGGTAAGGCAACTGACGAGATGCGCAAACTTCTTGAAGTCGGTCTGGAAGCACATTTTAAAACATACGAATGGCTCAAAAATGGCGTCATCGCAAAAGAGGTGGTTGATAAGTTTTACAAATTTATCGTCTCTCAGGGCTGCGGTGACAATTATCTTTATGGTCCCGCACACGGTCTGGGGATGATGGAAGTTGAAGAACCGTGGGTAGAGTCAAATTCAGAATATAGATTTGTTCCAAACATGACATTTCAGGTGGACACATTCTTAGCCGCCGCTGATTTCGGATTACGCTGGGAAAACGGCGTCCATGTCACCGAAGATGGCAGTGAGATGTTGTCTAAATACAAAACAGAGTTAATCGAAATAAATTAAGGTTCAGGGGTTCAAAGGTTATGACCTCAACTCGACTGAACTCGTCACAGGCAGGCTGATATTTTCCGTCTCATATGAAAATTAGACAGGATTTACGGGATTAACAGGATATTGCTGGTTAGTATCGTTTTTTTCTATCCTGTCCATCCAGTTGATCCTGTCAGAAAATGAAACGTTTATGCTGTTAAATTTTTTATTCGATCAAACTGGTCGCTTTTCGGACCAGCGGTGGTGCTGACACCTGACACCCCTGGCCCAGACCTAACCTTGTATGAATCTGGAAGATAAGAAAGTAATGGAATCTCTTGCAGCGAACAGTGAGAATCCGTCATATCGCACCAGGGCGGGCCGAAACCTGTCTACGATCCCGTCTGAAGCGAGGCGTAAGCGGCGAAACCTATAGTTTGGAGTATGATATGCGTTTTGAATTAATGTTTCCAGATCAAATCCGCATGGCAATCGAGGAACGTTGGCCGGTTGTTTTACCACTGGGTGTATTGGAGTACCACGGCGAGCATTCGGTCATGGGGGTTGATACGCTATTGGTTGTCAAAACGATGGCGCTTCTGGAAAAAGAAATTGATATGGTTATTTTGCCGCCATTTTATTATGGTGCTGCCAGTTATGTCGTTGAATCTCCGGAAGATGGCAAAGGCTCCATCCATGTTCCGTCAGAAGTCTTAAATACTTTTGGACGTCATGTGTTTACCAGTCTGCTTCGCACGGGATTCCGGAATATCCACTGTTTTATTCATCATCAAAGTGAAAACTTCATTGCCGGCATGCCGACCGACTTGGCTTTCAAGTTGGCAGCCAGACAAGCAACCTTTGATTTTTTAGAAAAAGAACGCGGTGAAGATTGGTGGGGTCGGGATGACATGCAAACCTATTATTCCGATCATCATGCCCAAACAGACCCGTTTAATTGGATCCGTTTGCATCCATTGCTGGATGCTGAAATTCAAAAGGCGTTTCCGATCGATCACACCGGTAAACAAGAGATATCTCTCATGATGGCATTCTGTCCGGAAGGTGTTGATATGGATAAGTATAAAGATGACAAATGGTATTCGCGCAGTGCGAAGGACGCTAATATTAAATATGGAAATGCGGCAAAAGAAAAGATCCTAGAAAGTATCAAAGCAATTTTAACCGGAGAGATTTTATGACGACCATATCATTAAAAAACATTGTTAAAAAGTTTGGCGACAATGAAGTCGTACATTCTATCAATCTTGAGATAAAAGACGCCGAATTTATCGTTTTGGTGGGCCCTTCGGGATGTGGCAAGTCGACGACGCTTCGCATGATCGCAGGTTTGGAAGAAATCACCGAGGGAGAGGTTGTGATTGGCGATCGCGTGGTGAATAACATCCTGGCCAAAGACCGAAACATCGCGATGGTATTTCAAAACTACGCCTTGTATCCTCACATGAATGTTTTTAACAATATGTCGTTTGCCTTAAAACTTCAAAAAGTGCCTAAATCCGAAATCGAGGAACGGGTCAATAACGCCGCCAGGATTTTAAATATCGAGGAACTCCTTAACAGAAAACCCTCCGAGCTCTCCGGTGGTCAACGTCAAAGAGTTGCGATGGGTAGAGCCATCGTTCGAAATCCGGATATATTTCTGTTTGATGAGCCGCTGTCCAATCTTGATGCGAAATTAAGAACCCAAATGCGAGTGGAGATCAAAGAGCTCCATCAACGCGTGAAAAATACGATCGTATATGTCACCCACGACCAGGTGGAAGCCATGACATTAGGCGACCGAATTGTTGTTTTGAAAGATGGCTATATCGAGCAGGTCGGGGATCCTATCGAGCTTTTCCAGAAGCCTGTCAATACGTTTGTGGCAGGATTTATTGGAAGTCCGGCGATGAACCTGATCGATGGGACGATTGCCAAAAGCGCTGAAAAATTGAACATCAGCTTCCAGGATGGTTTTGAACTACCGATTCCTCATAAACCAGATGCTAAAATTAGTGAGGGACAAAAAGTCGTGATGGGGCTTCGTCCGGGGGATATTCTCTTGCAGGAAGGTAGCAACGATATACCGGAAGACTGGACGTTTGATGCCAAAATAATCGTTACCGAGCCTTTAGGCAGCGAAACTTATATGCACGTTGATGTCAGTGGCTTGAAGATAACCGCAAAATGCGAGGGAAGAAGGGCAGTGCAACCCAATGAAAAAATAAAACTGGCTTTCAACCTCAATCATCTCCATATCTTTGACGCCGCGTCTACTAAATCGGTTTATTAAGTTTTCCAGCGCCGCTCACGATCGCCACACCGGCACCGGCACCGATCCTGGTGGCACCGGCTGCTATCATTGCAGCGGCAGTCTCAAAATCTTTAATGCCGCCGCTGGCCTTTACTCCCATCCGAGGTCCGACGACCTTGCGCATCAGAATGACATCCTCTCGAGTGGCACCGCCCGTGGAGAAACCGGTACTGGTTTTGACAAAATCAGCCCCCGCATGTTGGGAAATTTCACAGGCCTTGACCTTTTCATCATTGGTCAGCAGGCAGGTTTCGATGATCACTTTGAGGACAACCGGACGGTTGGCTTCCAATCGAACCGCCTGAATGTCATCTTCCACCGTTTTAAGATCACCGGATTTCATGGCACCAATGTTAAGAACCATATCCAGTTCTTGGGCACCGTCTTCTACAGCCTGCCGGGCTTCAAAAGCTTTGGCGGCAGAGCCCATTGCACCCAGCGGAAAGCCGATCACGGAGCATACCGCAATATCTGTTCCTTTAAGCTTTTCGGCCACGTAGGCAACCCAACCGGAATTGATACAGGCGGCTTTAAATCCGAACGAGACAGCCTCATCACAAAGCGTATCCAGCGCCGCACGATTTGCTTCCGGTTTAAGCAGTGTATGGTCGATATACTGGGCCATTTCGGCACCCGTCATTTTGGAATTACTGTCCGGGCTCATTTCCTTTCCTTTCGTTTTGCCAGTGCGAAAAATCCCCCACCCTTTATTTAATGAGATCCGATGGCAGATCCTTGGCTTCCGGAAAACTGGTCTGGGTGCCTGAGGATTGGACACTGATGGCGGCAATCCTGTTGGCTCGTTTGATGGAATCCGGCAAAGATTTACCGGCTGCCAGAAAAAAAGCCAGGCTGCCAACAAATGCATCGCCGGCACCGGTGGTGTCCAGCGCTTTGACCGGCGCCACCGGCACATGCTCGGTGGTTGCCCCCGTTACCAGTAAACTGCCGCGCTCACCCAAGGTTAGAATCACCGAGGCAGTGCCTCGCTCAATCAGCACTTTTGCAGCTTTTTCAGCTTCTGCCGGCGATTGGACGAACATGCCGGTAAGAAGCTCCGTTTCAGTCTCATTGGGACAGAAAATATCACTTAATTGGTAAAATTCTTCTGGTATCTCTGAAAGGGCCGGCGCCGGATTTAAAATGGTTTTCACCCCTTCTTCGCGGGCGATACGCAGCGCAGCCAGGTTGATATCCAGCGGTATTTCAAGCTGGCACACCAGAATCGAAGAAGCCGCGATAGCCGGACGGGCCGCCTCGATTTCCTCGCCGGTCAAATGGTCATTGGCCCCGGTGACAATGATGATGGAGTTGTGACCATCTTTATCAACGGCGATGGGTGCGACGCCTGAAAATGCCTGATCCGTAAAATGAACATGTTGCGTGTCCACCCCCCATGATTTGAAATTTTTCAGCGTATTCTCCCCAAATACATCCTGGCCGAGCTTGGTGACCATGGTTACATCGCCACCTAATTTAGCCGCCATGACCGCCTGGTTGGCGCCCTTGCCCCCAAATCCCATGTGAAAACGATCGCCATGAAGTGTCTCTCCCATGCTGGGCAGCCGGGGGACGTAACTGATCAAATCTAAATTGCAGGCACCGACAACACAAATCTTGGAGCTTTCCATAAATCTTCCTCCCGAATGCTTGGTCTTGTTCTCGTCAGTTCCATTGCTTCTGTCAAATGGATCGCGGGATGTCAAGGCAAGAATGGCCATATCCCTCGGGTGTCAGATATGCACTGGTTTTAAGGGTATTCATATCGACCAGGCCAGATTGGAAAAGTGTCTCTAGCGCCTGCAATGTCACACTGGGGGCTTGATCCAGGGCTGCGACAATATCGCTGATGTCCAGGATGCCCGGCGGCCCGCTATGAACCCACTCCTTGGCCAACAGAAGCAAAACTTGCTGTTCCTCCGATGTCGGCATGACGGCCTCCTCTTGATCTTTATCAGAAAGCGGGAAAATGATTAAACAATTACCCCAATTGAGTTAAAAATAAATTGGGAGCTATTATTTGGTAGACTTGAAGCTGGAAGGCTTGGAAGCTTAAAAATTGCACATTCTCTTAGCACCCCAGCATCCAGACTTTCCGGCTTCCCAGCCAATACTATCTTAAGGCTATCATCATACTCTAATAACGAATAACAAAATGTAATGAAAGTGTCAGCCAAGCGCTGCAATCAGTTCACGACAATAATCCGGAATGTCCGCCACCACCCGTCCCCAAACGAGATGTCCCTCTCGAAAGGCCGGTTCATCGACCCATATGGCACCCGCGTTTTCCATGTCATCCTTGATACCGGTGCTGCCGGTTACCCGTTTGCCTTTGCAAATATCGGCGCTGGCTGCAACCCATCCCGCGTGGCAGATGAATCCCAGGATCTTTTCCTGCGCATTCATATTTCGCACCAACAGTAATATATTTTTATCCCGGCGAAGCTTGTCCGGAGCCCAACCACCGGGTACCAATAGCGCATCCAGCTGGTCGGCAGTTATATCATTGGCAGCAATCTGGCTCTCGACGGACAGCCCCCCGCTTTTACTGGTATAGATTCCACCGGCTTTGGTACCAATCACCTTGACTTCTGCGCCATCTTCCTGCATGCGCATATAGGGTACCCAGAACTCCAAATCCTCATATCCGGGTCCGACGAGAATCCCGATAGTTTTATTTTTAAGCCGCATGGGTCACTCCTTTCTTCATATATTCGGTTTGGTTGTAATCGATGGATTGTATGTCAAAAATATAGGATCGATAAAGCCAACGTCAACAAGTTTGAATTTTCTAATCCCGCTTGATTTCACCCAAATATATGTGTAATACTTTTGGTCTTAATAAAAAAAGGAGGTATTGAGATGGCGCTTTTTCGCACGGTTTCCCCCCAGGAAGCCACCGGCAAGGTCAAAGAAGTTTACGAAGATATCAAAGAAACCAAGGGAATCGATTTTATTCCCAACTTCTGGCAGGCACTGTCCAACAACCCGGATCATCTGGAAGCCACCTGGCAGAAATTAAAAACCGTCATGAAACCCGGTAAACTCGATCTGTTGACCAAAGAGATCATCGCCCTGGCGGTATCCGTCACCAACAACTGTAAGTACTGAATCCACTCCCACAGCGCCGCCGTGAAGCGGCTCGGACTGGACAATGAGGCCGTGGCTGAGGTCATCGCCGTGGTGGATGTATTTAGCGGCACCAACAGCCTGGCCAATGCCTATCAGGTTGAACCGGATGTAACCCCGGACCCGGATTAGGAGGAAAACGATGAAACAGCTTAATCTTTATGAAGAAAATGATTTTTCGGAAAAAGCATTTAAAAAACTACTGGTGCACGACTCCCCATATTTTAAGATCATCAATTTTAACTTCAAAGCCGGCCAGGAGCTTCCGGTGCACAGCCACGAGATTGACGGACAATTAAGTCTTGTAATCATCGAGGGGGAAGGAGAGTTTTTGGGAAAAGACGACACGACGTTGCCGGCCAAAACCGGTGATGTGGTAATCAGCGACATTGCCGAACCCCATGGACTTCGGGCCAAAACCGACCTGAGACTGCTGGTTACCATTGCACCGCCGATATAGCAGGTTTTCCGGTTAAGCCGGTTGAACCTGTAAAAATTTATATTTTCGTTGACACTGGTTGCTACTCCGTGGCAATTAATGATGGTCGGATTTATTAACCAAAACCTTGTATAAGGAGGCGCATGATGGCGGCACTAAAAATTTTACTTCCTTATAATTTCAGGCCCCTCGATCAAAAAGCCCTGGCCTTTGCAGGCAGTACCTTTGGCCACCTTGATGAAGTGGAAATCACACTCTTTCATGCTTACACGCCCCTTCCCGATATTGAAGCCGACAGCACATCGGTTATGGGAAAACTGAAAGGAGACCTGGGCTATCTAAGCCAAAAAATTATACAGCAGGAAGCCGAGCTAAAAGCCGTGGAAGAAAAACTGTTGCAAACCGGCTTTGCACAAAACCGCTTACACACCATTTTCAAACCCCGCAAAAAGGATATTGCTGCTGAAATCATTGAATTAGTTACAAATGATAAATTTAGCGTGGTCATTATCAATCACAAGTCCGGTAAAGCCAGCCGATTTTTTACCGGCAGCGTTTTCAGCAAAGTTGTTTCAGCACTAAAAGATACCACCGTCTGCATTGTGTCCTGAATCTGTCTACAACCGGCTGTGATCCGTCAACCGGCGCAACTCATAGGACCTGCAGACGAATAACAGGTGAGGAGGTATATTCCATGGGTAATGCAGAAAAAATAGATATAGAAATCTTCAAAGCAGTCACCAGAGCCATTGCACAATCGGACGACCTTGAAATCATGACCGGTAATTTAACACAGCTGCTGGTCGGCACCCTGGAAATTAAAGGATGCTCTATTTTTGCTTTAGAACCGGCAAGTGGCGAACTCGAATTGCTTTCAAGTTTCGGTCTTAGTATCGGTTACTTGAACAAAGGACCCGTTTTTTCGGACAAAAGTATTGGCGACATTAAAAAGGGCAAGCCGGTTATCATCCGCAATCTGGAGAAAACGGACCTTTTGCAATATCCCCAGGAAGCAAGAAAGGAGGGAATCGGCGCCATCGTTTCACTGCCGATTAAATTCTACGGCAAGAATATCGGGGCCCTGCGTTTGTATCATCATGAGCAATGGGAAATTTCTGAAACGGATATCGACTCTCTGCTGGTGCTGGCCGAAAATATCGGTCTGGCCATGACGTACACCCGTCTTCTGAACGCTTTAAAAGAGGTTAAAGACACGGTAAATGATGTGCATTCAATCTGGTTCAATGCGATCGGCGGTTAATTCAGACAGTTTTGCTGTATCTACCAGGTCTAAAGACGTCATAACAATGGTGTTTATGTATTTTTTATTGACAATTCTGCCACAATGTAGCAATATATACAGAACGTTAACCAAAACACTATAAACTAAGGACCCATTTAATGGACAGCACTGAATTCAAATCGTTTCGGCAAAAATTAAGCAAAACCCAAAAGCAAATGTCGCAATTACTCGGAACATCCTTGAAAGCCATTCACAGCTATGAACAAGGCTGGCGTGCCATTCCGCCCTCCGTGGAACGACAAATGTTTTTCTTGATTTCTCGGATATCCACCAATCCGAACGCCAAAAAACCATGCTGGAGAATAAAAAAATGTGCTGCCAAACAAAAGAAACAATGCCCTGCCTGGGAGTTTAAAAGCGGAAATCTTTGCTGGTTTATCAATGGTACCATCTGTGACGGCGGCGTTCAAAAGAACTGGAAAGAGAAGATGAAGGTCTGCCGCTCCTGTGAGGTTTTCAACAACATTTTTTGATCACCCCTCCTTTCTTCTTCCTGACTGCCTGCCAAAAACCTTTGAGTCTCTTCAGGTCGGTGAATCCGGGGAGGACGTCCCAGCACTCGCAGATGAGAACGTCGCTATTCTTTACTTATAAAATTGTGGTTAATTGGGGGAACCATTCCCGGTTACCGGGAAAAGATGTGCAATTACGACCAAGTCCATCAATTCGTAAATACGATAACGTATTTACTCTCTCAGGACTTAGTGCTGAGTAAGCAATTACGTTGGATTGGTTAATTATTGTATGTTAATGTAATTGCGAATCGAAGCACTAAGCACCCAAATTTGGAAAAACATTAAAAAAGACTGCCGCAGACCATGACTGCTTAACGCCGAGCAGCGGATATTGACCTGCCAGTGTTTGCTGCGCACGATGTCTTGAGAGAAAGGAGACGCGTTATGAACAACGACTACAAGTTTGAAACCTTATGCCTGCATGCCGGTCAACAACCGGATGCTGTTACAACAGCCAGAGGACTTCCGATTCACCGCACGTCCTCTTATGTGTTTAAAAGCACCGAACATGCGGCCAATCTATTTGCACTCAAAGAACTTGGCAATATATACACCCGCATCATGAACCCGACCCAGGACGTCTTGGAGCAACGGGTTGCCGCCCTGGAAGGGGGCGCTGCCGCCTTGGCCCTTGCTTCGGGTACATCCGCTGTTTATTATTCCATTATCAATATCTGTTCGGCCGGTGATGAAATTCTATCCGCCCATAATCTCTACGGTGGCACCTATACCATGTTTGACGCCATATTGCCCCAATTTGGAATTCAGGTAAAATTTGCTGATCCCCGGGATCCGCATAACATTGAAACGACCATCACGGAAAAAACCCGGGCGATTTTCATTGAAGCCATCGTCAACCCGCTGCTCGAGGTCAGCGACATCGGAGCCGTCTCCGAAATCGCCCACAAACACAATCTTCCGTTAATTGTCGACGCAACCTTTACAACACCTCATTTGCTGAAAAGCATCGATTATGGTGCCGATATCGTTATCAACTCGCTTACCAAATGGATGGGAGGACACGGCACCGGTATCGGCGGCATCGTTATTGATTCCGGAAAGTTTGACTGGACGAATCCCAAATTCAAACTTTATAATGAACCCGACCCGAGTTACCACGGGATCCGTTATGCCCACGATCTGGGAGATCTGAATCCCCTTGCCTTTATTATGAGAATGCGGCTGGTACCGCTACGCAATCTCGGAGCTTGTATTTCTCCGGATAATGCCTGGATCTTCCTGCAAGGGCTGGAAACATTGCCGCTTCGCATGCAACGACACTGTGATAATGCGATGCGCGTGGCACAGTTTCTGAAAACACATTCCAAGGCCAATTGGGTGCGATATCCTGGATTGGAGGACGATCCCTCATTCCCGGTGGCCAGAAAATATCTTGAGAACGGATTCGGTGGTATGGTAGTGTTCGGAATTGCAGGGGGCCTCGAGGCCGGAAGTAATTTTGTAGATAATTTGAAACTCTTTTCTCACCTCGCCAATGTGGGAGACGCCAAAAGCCTTGTGATTCACCCCTCCAGCACAACCCATTCGCAACTGAGCGAAGCGCAGCAAAAAGCCGGTGGACTGACGCCGGATCTGATCCGATTATCGGTGGGCATCGAACACATTGATGATATTATTGGAGACCTGGAGCAGGCGTTTGCCAAAGTGTGATAATCAGCATGAGCGAATATATCGAGCATGATAAAGACGCCAACTCGGTGGGCATCGTCGAAAAAAAGGTATACACGTTTGCCGAACCGCCGATGGAAATGGTGCTTGAAAGCGGTGCCAAACTGGGCCCGGTAACTCTGGCTTATGAAACCTGCGGCACGCTGAATGCAGACCGGAGCAATGCCATCCTGGTGCTGCATGCCCTGTCCGGAGATTCTCATGTGGCCGGCTATTACAAAGCGGAAGACGATAAGCCCGGTTGGTGGGACAACATGGTGGGCCCCGGCAAAGGGATTGATACCAACAAATATTTCGTGATTTGCTCCAATGTTATCGGCGGTTGCATGGGATCAACCGGACCCTGTACCATCAATCCGAAAACTGTCATGCCGTATGGGCTTAATTTTCCCGTGATCACCATCGGTGACATGGTCGATGCCCAGAAAGCACTGATGGATCATTTGGGAATTAAAAAGTTACTGGCTGTTGTGGGAGGATCCATCGGGGGCATGCAGGTGCTGGAGTGGTGTATCAGGTATCCCCAAATGGTAACGGCGGCAATTCCGCTGGCTAGCACCACCCGACACTCCGCTTTGACCATCGCATTTAACGAAGTGGCCAGGCAGGCGATTATGGCCGATCCCAAGTGGAACAATGGAGACTATTATTTTGGACCGAAACCGGACCTCGGACTGGCGGTGGCCCGCATGATCGGTCACATCACCTACCTGTCCGATGAATCCATGCGTCATAAATTCGGCCGCCGGCTGCAGGATAAAAGCGATTTTTCTTTTAATTTTGATGCCGACTTCCAGGTGGAAAGTTATTTGCGCTACCAGGGTAAGAAGTTTGTGGAACGTTTTGACGCCAACTCTTTTTTATATCTCACCAAAGCCGCCGATTATTATGATCTGGAAATACAACATGGTAATGGTTCCGAAGTGCATGCGTTTTCAAAGACAACGGCCAAATTTTTGGTCGTCTCTTTTACCTCCGACTGGCTGTATCCAACCTATCAATCGCGGTCTATGGTCAAGGCCATGAAGAAAAACGGACTGGATGTTAGCTTTTGCGAAATTGAAGCCAAGTGGGGCCATGATGCCTTCTTATTATCCAATGAGCGGTTATTCGCTTTGATCAAGGGTTTTTTAGAGCGTGTCTACAGTGAATCCCAAAAATAAGAAAATGCGGTTTGATCTGCAGATCATCGCTTCGTGGATTGAACCGGGGTCCCGGGTGCTTGATCTTGGATGCGGTGAAGGAGATTTGCTGAAATTTTTAATACACCAGAAAGGTGCAACCGGCACCGGAATCGAACACAATGAATCCAAGGTTACCCAATGTATCGAAAAAGGCCTGTCGGTTCTCCAGGGCGACATCAATGAGGAAGTTCTCGACTACCCTGAAAACACCTTCGACTACGTCATATTGAGTCAAACGCTGCAGCAGGTATACGAACCCGACACCTTGATCCGAGCCATGCTGCGTATCGGCAAAAAGGGAATCGTGAGCTTTCCCAATTTTAGCCACTGGGGGTGCCGGCTGCAGTTGTTGTTATCCGGATATGCCCCCGTCACCAAACAACTGCCTTATGAGTGGTATAACACGCCGAATATTCGTGTCATTACCATCAAGGACTTTAGAAAATTTATCCGAGATGTCGGTTTTAATATTTTAAAAGGGGTCGCTATAAATACCCATTCGGAAAACAGGTACGGAAATATCATTGCCGTCCTACCCAATCTGCGGGCAACCTACGGGATTTTTTTGATCGGAAACGGCACCCAACCCGGAAAAGCCGGAATTGAATATTGAGTTACAAGGAATCCAGATATTGAAAATTGTATCAATCGCGATAAGCAAGAAAAAGGGTACCCCCAAAACGCCGGTGAGTGAAGCATTTATATCCAGGGACCATGGGCTTGAGGGAGACGCCCATGCCGGAAAATGGCATCGACAAGTAAGTTTTCTATCGTCGGAAAGTATCGAAAGTGCAAAATCACAAGGTCTCGATGTAACCTTTGGTGATTTCGCTGAAAACATCGCCTCTACCGGAATTGACTGGAAAACGCTACCGTTGGGAACCCGGGTTCGACTGGGCGAGTCCGTTTTGGTCGAAATCACCCAAATCGGCAAGGAGTGCCACAATAAATGCGCTATCTATTACAAGGCCGGAGACTGCATCATGCCGCGCGAGGGAGTCTTTGCACGGGTTCTGGAAGAGGGTAAAATTCGCTGCGGTGATGAGATCCA
>JARFPZ010000171.1 GCA_029288035.1 Desulfosarcina sp. | reverse complement strand
GAACGGCTGTATGACGCCGCCTACAAGTGGATGGGACATTGGCGCGGGGGATTGGCGATGGCCACCATCGGTGCCGATGAGCTGTTTGCAGCGATTTGCGGATCGAACACCGCTACGGCGGCGACCATGGGTGCGGTCGCTTTACCGCAGATGGAAAAGTACAATTACGATGCCCGGCTGAGCAGCGGTGCCGTGGTGACCGGCGGCACCTTGGGTACGGTGATGCCCCCCAGTGTGGTCCTCATTATTATCGGATTGCAGACCGAGCAATCCATTGTGAAGCTTTTTCTGGCCGGTATCATTCCCGCCATTGTCCTGGGGCTTTTATTCGTGGCGACTATTTTTGTTCTTTGCCGGCTTTATCCGGAATTTGGTCCGGCCGGGCCGAAAACCAGTCTTAGGGAAAAAGGAAAGGCTCTTTTTGGCGTTATCGAAGCCATCACTATTTTTGTGCTGGTCATCGGCGGTTTGTATATAGGCTTATTTACACCGACCGAAGCCGGAGCGGTCGGCGTCTTTTTTACCCTCGTCGTCAGCGTCGCTACCCGCCGGTTAGCCTGGAAAGGATTGATGAATTCCATTGGTGAAACGCTGAAGATCTCCTGTATGGTCTTTATGCTGGTTGCCGGGGCTATTATTTTCGGACGTTTTCTGGCAGTAACCAGACTGCCGTTTTTAGTGGCTGATTTTGCTGCTGCACTTCCAGTGCCCCGTTACGCAATTTTGGCCCTTGTGCTGATGATCTATTTGATCGGGGGCTGTTTTATGGATTCATTGGGGTTTCTGGTGCTCACCATTCCGATCTTTTTTCCATTGGGCATGGCACTGGGTTTTGAGCCGATCTGGTATTCTATACTGCTGACCATGGTAACTACCATGGGCGCCATCACACCGCCGGTGGGTGTCAATATTTATGTTGTTAAAGCCCTATCGCCCGATATCAAGCTTGGAACCATTTTCCAGAGTGTCTCCTTCTTTCTTTTGGCATGTATCATCAGTATCATCATACTTATCCTCTTCCCCCAGTTGGCCTTAATTATACCCAACGCCATGTACTAATTTTGGTATTTTTAGATGTGGATTGACTATTTGTCGGCGAAAAATAGAGGTGAATTCAGCAATATGAAATTTAGACGGTTTCAAGGATTACAACCCAACATCCATCGGCTATTAACGATGCCCTTTGTTTTGGTTATAGTACTGTAAACTTATATTAGCGGAAAGTATCAATAAGGATCCTAGAAACAATAAGGTCGGCATAGAGTTCCGATGCAGCCGAGCCGTTCCCAGTAATCACATTGTCGTCAATGGTCAGAATCTTGCCGGTATAATTAGCGCCTTGCTTTTTAAGCGTATCAGCTTCGATAGGCGTTACGGCGGCTTTCTTGCCTTCGAGCACTCCGGCATTGGCTAAAATTACGGGGGCCCAATAATTGGCGGCTAAAATTTTACCTTTTGCCTGCATCTGCTGGGCAATCCTGTGAATTATTGGGTTGTCAAGATATTCCTCCAACCCTCTACCACCCACAAAAATTACGGCGTCGAAATCCTCAGCATCAAACTCTTCGATGATCAGATCTGTCTGAATTTTGGCGCCGTGCATACCTGTTGCGAACCCTATCTTTGATGAATAAACAATCGATTCTATTGCGAGGCGGTCAAATGACTTTTTCAACCCATAGTATTCGTTATCGTCAAATCCACTAAAGCACAGTATCAAAGCGACCTTTTTTCCCTTCAAGGTGGTTTGAGGTGCCGGCAAAGATGTTTCTTCGTATATTCCTGAAACTAGTATGATCTTCTCACCAGGTACTTTCAAAACATAAGCGATTTTTTTTGCCGGTAGACCTTGGGCATTTGGATAGACATAGCTTACCCATCCTTCGCCATTGGTCTTCGCCACGTTAAGGAACTCCAGAAAGTAGGCGTTTCCTTTTTTATCGGTGATGTCTTTGAAACTCTTACCGATCATTTTAGGAGGAACAAAAGGGTGGGCCAGCATAATTGCGGTTTCGTCTTCCATCCCAAACACATAGGTATCCTTCCATACGAAAGGTCCCGTCTTTTCATTTATTACTTTTAGAGTCGCCTCGAGTCCTATCTCGCTGATCATTTTGGCCGCTTCTCTGGTTTTAGTGATGCATTCATTCTTTGTAGCTTTTTCCGCGGCGATTGAATAACAGGTAAATCCCAATAGCAGCCAAACAAATAAAATCGAACCAATCCTTTTCTTCATGGCAAGCTCCTTTACTCTATTTGTGTTTACGATGGCAAGGCAACAGGCTAACGGCTTTATGGTCATAAATCGGGTGGCGACCCGAAGCATCGGATGGTATTTTTACCGGTTGCCCTTTAAATGTTGGGGATGGTAGCATAAGAATAGATGGCTTGTATTGAAAAAAAGCGACATATCGATTCCTATCAAAAAAAATCCCTTGATCCACAATCATCGGTGTCGTCTTTCACAATACCCTCCGGCCTTTGCAGAGGTTCTTCCGACGAGGGCAGGCGTGCCACGGCTATTTTAAAAGAGGATTCTTGATCGTGGTGGACGAAAATGTTCCAACTTTGTCAGCCAGAAGTGAATGGTATTTACTCCATACGGCAACTTCAAGGGGAGAGCGCTGAGCGAGATAGATTATTGGGCTGAGGCCGGTAAAGAACTTGCACTCTCTGATAAAATGGGCGTGATCACTGTATCCACCGTCCATGGCCTTACCCACCCAACTCTGTTTATGGCTGTTATCAAAAGAGGAAAGGATGTTCGCGAATCTGCTGATTCTGCAAAGGCGTTTGGGATTCAGACCGACGAGATTTGTGAAACGTCTTTCAAACTGCCGCAGGCTCAAACCGACCTGCTCTGCCAGTTCGTTTATCCGTATTTGTCCATTCGTTTGCCATATTAGGTCCAGCGCCGCTGTTATTTCAATGTCGAGCAGGGTCTGTTGTTCTAATTGTGAGAGCAAGACACATTCCACAAATGTGAGCATTTGCTGAATGGTGTCGAAATTGCGCAACCGTTGCTCAAACACTTTTCCGTAAGTACCCCAAAGAGCGTCTAGGGCGGCGCTGCCGTCTGTCAGTTCACTGCCCCTTACATTAAAAAAAGGCGCAATTTTCCCCGGCATGAATCTGATGGCTAAAAAAGCAATTCGGCCGCCTGTTTTTGAAATTAATTGACGGGATAGCGACCCAATCAGCCTGCAGCCTGAAAAGGGCTTAAGATTGTTTTCATTGTCCCCGGCCAGGAAGGCGTCTCCCAAATTAATGATAAGCTTTGGGCCCCCATCCGTGGGGTAACGAGTGATCTGCCCCATTGCCTTCTCGTCGGTATCAATCTGGAGATAATAATAGGATCGAATATAGGATTCAAGGGCGGCACTCGGTCTAAATGCTTTGAAATACATGAGCTCGATTCCAGGCAAAGAGTGGCTCAATGACAATAGGGCGTGTGTAAATTGGATTAGGGTGAAATATACCTAATTGTTGGCCGACTCGCAAGTGGAATTTAATCCTTGGGCTGCTTGCATGTCTGAGCGAATTAAAAAAAGCCGAAATTCTCATCCTGATTGGCCAGGATGGTTTATGAAGGGAGTTATATCAGTCATCCAGTGTTTTTTGATTCAGATGGCGTTCGATATCGGATCGTAATGCGACGGCATTTTTAAACCATATCGAGCGTATCCCCAGTTTTTCAGCAGAAATCACATGTTCTTCGGTGTCGTCGATAAAAACCGTGTCTTCGGGTTTGACCCTTTCGGACTTTAGGATGTATCGGTAGAAATCCTGATGCGGTTTGGAAACGCCCATCTTATTCGATGCATAGACTGCATCAAACAGGCCATAGTAACCCCCAAGCTTAAGATAGTCGTAATGGGGATCAAAGGTATTTGTCCCGCAAATTACCCGCGCGCTGCCCTTCAGCTGCTCTATGATGGCCACAACCTTGATATCAAGGCGCGGTTTGAAAAATTTCGCAAACAAGTCCTCTGTCACTTTTTTGCCAAATCTTGACGAGAAACGCCTCCAGAAGTCATCGGTGCTGATCTCGCCGTCCGATAGCCTTTCCAGACTGGATCCGGCAAACCCGTAAAACTTTTCGGCCGTAATATTCAGATGGTTGAATACGGACGGAAATACATCGGTATCGTAAGCAACCACTCCTCCCATATCGAATATATAGAGCGTCATCCTATCCTTTTCTCGCTGAGTAGACAACCGCACCACTGATGAAATAACGGGACAATCTGAAAAACAGGATTAAAATTGGGATACTGGCGATTGCGGCCACTGCCATCATGGCGCCTTCGTCGGTGTGCTTTTCGGCCGTGAATCGGACAATGTACAGGGGGATCGTTTTCATCTCTTCACTTTGGGCCACGAGCAACGGCCATAGTAAATTGTCCCACTGGCCTTTAAATGTGAGGACTGCGAGGGTGGCCAGGGCGGGTATACTGTTGGGCAGGATAATTTTTCCAAAAATATTCAGTTCACTGGCCCCGTCGATGCGGGCGGCGTCCAGTATCTCATCCGGAAAGGTGACATAATACTGGCGCATTAGAAAAATGCCGAAAGCGGTTACCAAAAACGGTGTGATCAGACCTGCATATGAATTCTGGATGCCAAGCTTTGTGATAATCAAGTAAAGGGGAATCATGATCACTTCGAAAGGAATCATCATCGTGGCAAGGATCATCATAAAAACGACATACCTTCCCTTAAAATGAAATTTTGCCAGACCGTATCCGGTTAAAGCCGATAGAAAGACCGTCGTCATGGTGACGATTGAGGCCACGACAAGCGAGTTGAAGATGTTCCGAAGATAAATAAAACTGCCGTCATTGCCCCGTATGCCCTGCCAGTAGTTTTGCCAGTAAAAACCTTTGGGGATCCAGCGATATGGCATTTTCATGATATCGCCGGCGGGCATCACGGAAGCCGTAAACATAAATACGAGGGGTGCAAGAATATAGATGGCGGCAATGATAAGAAACACCCATACAAAAGCGTTGATTAGTGTCGCTAGGACGCTCCTTTTCTTTTTACTATTCACAGATGGTTGCACGGTATACCCTTTGAAAAATCAGCGGTCATTAGCAATGGTAGCCCGGCATCTTCAGGGGACCCATCTCATACCTCCAGCTTGTGACCGCTGATTTAATAACTGATTTCGTCCGATCGTGACGCTTTGAATTGCAGCCATGTAAACGAGAGCATAATGACAAACAGGATGATACTCATGGCGCTTGCCCGACCGATGCGGTGATCGCGAATCGCGGTGTGATAAAGATTCAGTGTAATCACGTTGATGGGCTCGATCGGTGCACCTCCCTGGGTAAAAAGGTATTGAGTGCTGAATGTTTTCAGACACTGGAGCATGGACATTATGGAGACCAGGATGGTGGTTGGTTTCAACAAGGGCAGGGTGATGTACCGGAAACCTGTCCAGGCGTTGATTCCATCGATCTTGGCGGCATCATAAATAGTCTTTGGAATAGCAGCCAGTCCGACAATGAATATGATGGTGAAGTAGCCCACGTATTTCCAGAAGTAAACCAGTATCGTTGAGATTTGAACCATCGTCGCGTTGGCCAGCCATTTGTGGTCGACACCGGGGGTGTTCATAATAAAGTTGACCAGCTGATTGCTGAGTCCCCGCGGATCAAATATGATCAGCCATATGGCCGCCACCACCACTGACGACAAGACAGCCGGCGAATAATAGGCCATCTGAAAAAATTTCTGGAATCGTTTGCGGGTAACGATAAACTGGGCAAAAATAAGGCTGAATATTACCATCGGGATGAACGTCCCAAGGGTAAATACGATCGTCGCCCGGATCGAGTTCCAGAAGTCCGGAGAATTGAGCAGGTAGATGTAGTTGTCCAATCCGATAAATGTCGGTGGTTTTAAGGACAGCAATTTTTTCTTGAACAGGCTGGTATAAAGCGCGTTGAAAATCGGGTAGAAACTGAAAAATGTGAAAAAGATCAAGGCCGGGACAACAAATATCCAACCCCATCGGTTCTTTTGGTGCTCAATGCCTCGATTTAATCCGAGTGTTTTCATTCACGGTACTTTCAGGATAAACCTCAACGCTGCAAACGTCGGAGGGCTTCAGAGTTACGGCGTCAGAGGTGACGTCGTAGCTCTTTACCTCGAACCCTTGACAACACAGAATTTGAAGCCCTCCGCGTTTCCGCAGGGTAAATTCAAGACGCAACACAATCCATAAAAAGCTAATATCAACACCGCTAGCCATTACCTTGCTAACCGTGAAAAAATAAGAAATTAAATTCAGAACGATTCACCCGAAATCCAGTATTCTTGGCGCGACTACAGACATTTGTGTTGCACCAGATTTTACGGCACGTAAGTAGTTCTGAATTTAGATCGTTATTCTTCAAGTGCTTCCTGAGCTTTGCGTCTCAGATTTTTTAAAGCTTCTTGCGGCGATACGCCTGACAGCATGACGGATTCAACCGCTCCCCGAATGTGGTCTTGTATCTTGGCACTGTTTTCGCCGTAATAGACGACATGGCCTCTTTCCATATCTCCTTTAAACACGCTTGAATACGGCATGGCTTTAAATGTTTCGGACTCCATGAGCTCGACCGTGGGTTGGATAAGACCGACCTTGGAAAGGTATTCCTCAGAGTGGCGGAGCATGTGCCCAATGAGCTTCCACGCCATCTCCTGGTTTTCTTTGGGTTTCTGGGCATTGACGACCAGGTAGTGACCATAATAAGCGCCGGCCACGTCATTGACAGCATTGCTAAATTTGGGGTAGGGAACAACCCGCCATTCACCGCTGTCGTAAAATTCCGGGTTGTCCTTTCTGATCCGTCCGGCCTGATAGAGGCCGGACATACACATGGCGATGTCATTGTTGTCTTTATTGAAGAGTTTTCTGGCATTCGTGTATGTCGGGGAACCCAAATTTTTCCCGTTCGGTCCCCATTCTTTCATGAACTCCAAAAATTTAATCCAGGCCTGGTCAT
>JARFPZ010000134.1 GCA_029288035.1 Desulfosarcina sp. | reverse complement strand
ATATGAAAAACTACCAAAAACCAACTATCTGTGGAAATCTGTGAAAATCCGTATCCTAATTTAACTAGGTATCAGGGCCTCTCGGGAAGTTCTCCCGATTGAGGTTAGAAGCCCTGAATTAATTTTGCAGCATATGCTTATATGTTGTCGAGGTGCCCTTGTCAAGAAAGCGCTCAATTAAGGTCTTAATTTTTAGGATCTGCAACATCAGGCCAGGGTTTCTTACACACTTAGTTTTTCCCACTTCAGCAAGTAGGCAACTGCGATGCCGGAGATAAAGCCGGCAGCCAGATTGGTGGCCAGGGTAATGCCTAAAATGATCAGGCAGACAAACAGTTCTTTTCGATGCTTTAAGTCCAAGACCGTCAGGGCCAGTTGACCGCCGGCGAACAGAAGAAGTACCCCTAAAACAGACAAAGGAAGCAGATAAATAATTGCCAGACAGTGGCGACCGAGAAGAACAGCCAAGGCAGTAAATATCACACCGATCATTAAGTTGGAACCTGCCGTACGGGCGCCGAAGCGATAATGGGCGGCCAAGCCGCCGGCCCCATGGCACAGGGGCATGCCGCCGATGGCAGAACTGAAAAAATTGGCCACGGCCATACTGATACAGGTAGCCTTGTAGGTGATCTTTTTTGATTGCTCGCCAAAGTAGTCCTCGGATAAATCCGCGTATGCAATAACGGCATTGCCCAAGGTCATCGGGATTTGCGGCAGTACCAGGGCCAGCAGCGCAAACGTAACATCGGCAGTGGTGGGCCAGCCATAAGGCAGAAACTCCGGCAGGTTGATGCCGATTTCCAGATGATCAAGGCCTTCACGGGTGCCAAAGACCAATCCCAGAATCAGGCCTCCGAAAACAACAATTATGGCGGCCGGTAATTTCTTGTTTTCAAGTAATATAAGGGTCAACAGGCCGGCCGCAATACCGATAACGATACCGATGGGTAGCCATGCGATACTTTGTATAATCAGGTAAGGTTCTGCAGTCTGATTGAGAATCTGAAACTTCGATGTTCCCAGCATTAATTTGACGCCGCCCATCATCAGCAAGGTTCCGGTAGACAACTGTACCCCCCTGACGACCGATTTTGGAATGTATCTGCCAATCAAATCCATTGCACCTGTCGCACCGATGATGAAGAGCACCAGCCCCATCAGGAATCCTGAGGCGGTGATTTGGGAGGCATTCATTCCGGTTGCAATAGCATAGGCGCCGATGACTTTCATCGGTTGGACCGGAACGGTTAAACCGTAATACATCCCGGAAAAAATGTAAAAAAGTCCGACGGACAAAAAAAGGCCTATAGGACTCAATCCATTAATCAATATGAGTCCGATGGCCAGGGGAAGCAGGGTTCCTAGGTCACCTAGAGCTCCAGCAAATTCAAGTCGATTGCACAAGTATTTAGATTTCATCGGCGTTGTCTCCGTGGGTTGCAGCGTGGTCTCCGTGGGCTGTTCCGTAGCATTTTAAGCTTAGCCGGTCAAAACTTTTTATTGAAAAATCAGCGAGCACCAGCTGACGGTGGTCCAGTCGTTTCCAGGGATCTTCCTCATATCTCCAGTTCTGCAAGTGGTTGCTGATTATTGGTGGTTGAAATACAGACAAAAGTATATTATTTTGAGAAAGTATGCATTTGGCGGGTTACAATTTTATTTTTTCACCCGCGAACTACGTGAAAATCACAAGATTTATTTGAAATATAAGTCGTATTTTTAATATCTATTGGTACTTCGAGATAAACCATGAAAATGAAAACGGTCAAGGTAGGTCGAAATGATCCCTGCCCTTGTGGCAGTGGCTTAAAACATAAAAAATGCTGTCTTGGAAAATCTGCCCCCGGGATTGTGGAACTAGAGGAGACATATGCCCGCAAGTATCGTATCCGTCTTAAGAAATCAGTGGATATCGAAGGTATCCGTAAGGCCGGGCGATTGGTGCTGGATACCCTCGATCTGTTGGAGTCCGAGATCAAACCCGGGATAACCACCGACGACCTCAACACACTGGCCCATGCATTTACAATAAAAAACGGCGCCACCCCCGCCCCGTTAAAGTATCGCGGTTTTCCCAAAAGCATCTGTGTATCCGTCAATGAGGTTATTTGCCACGGGATCCCCGGAAACCGGGTTATAAGCGACGGCGATATTGTCAATGTCGATGTCACTTCCATTTTGGACGGCTATTATGCCGATGCGAATAAAACCTTTTTTGCCGGAACGCCCGGCCCCGATGCGCGCAAGATTGTAGATGTCGCCCGGGAATGTCTCAGAAGAGGCATGTCAGCGGCGGAACCCGGAAATACCATTGGCGATATCGGCTGGCACATCCAAACCTATGCCGAAGCCCAGGGATGTTCGGTTGTCCGCGAATTTGTAGGGCATGGCGTGGGATTTGGATTCCATGAAGCCCCCCAGGTTCCCCATTTCGGGCATAAAGGCACAGGGATCGGCCTGGTCCCCGGGATGGTGTTTACCATTGAACCGATGATCAATCTCGGTAAAAAAGAATTAAGAATACTGGACGACAACTGGACGGCGGTCACCAAAGACGGACGACTTTCCGCCCAATTTGAGCAGACGGTTTTGGTCACCGAAAACGGCGTTGAAAGCCTTACTCCGTATGAATGAGCAAAGGG
>JARFPZ010000123.1 GCA_029288035.1 Desulfosarcina sp. | reverse complement strand
CAAGGTTGCCAATTAGCCTCAATTTCTCTGACAATTCCGATGATTGTTATTTCTTTATTGTTGTCTGTAGATACTTTTCTCATGTTCTATACTCCGTGGTATAATTTTCAGTCTTGAATATTTCATCCCCTAAGGCAGACGAGCAAAAAACATGCTAATTTTATAACCATCTGGAATTAATTTATTTTTGAGAAATTACTAAAAAAAGTCGGAATCTTTTGTTCCGGTTATGGATGGTAATCCATATATAAATTAGAGTGGTTTTTTATTGACAAACAACCATATCGTAATTTATCAAATACCAACAATTCAAAAAAATTGACAATAATCGATTCAAGCACCTGAAAATGAAATCCGTTCTCATAATTTCTCCGAAAGAAGACGACGCAACATTGATTCGTGAATCACTACCCTCGGATTTTAAGGTTGAGAATGCGGACAGCGTCGAAAATGCGCTTAAACTACACCGCCAGTGCTCGTTTGATGTCATTTTTTCTGATCTGAAATTGATGCGAGACACCTCCGAGACCAATAACATCGCCGAGGCGATCAAGCCCTTCAAAGAAATGAATCCCCGGGCTGAGGTGTTGATACTCTCATCAAAAAAACTCATTCATGATGCCGTCAAAGCTGTCAAAGCCGGTGCCCAGGACTATCTGACCTATCCCATTGATCCTGCCGAAATCCGGCTTGCCATCGAGTCCGTGAATGAATCTATCACCAAAAATCTGGAATTGGATTATTTAAGGGATCAATTCTGGAGACCCGAATGGTTTGATATCATCGACTCACGCGATGCGGGAATGCGGGATGTGTTTAAAAAAATTCGTGCCGTTGCGTCGACCCGGGCTACCGTGCTGCTCATCGGAGAGACCGGCACCGGCAAAGGTTTGTTGGCGCGGATCATCCATATGCATAGCAACCGTTGTGAGGATCCTTTTATCAGTGTGCACTGCGGCGCCATTCCGGACACCCTTCTCGAAAGCGAGCTTTTCGGGCATGAAAAAGGCTCTTTTACAGGCGCTGTGCGCAAAAAGTTGGGTAAATTCGAAATGGCCCGTGGCGGCACCATTTTATTGGATGAACTCGGCACGATTACGCCCCCGGCCCAGATCAAGCTATTACAGGTGCTGCAGGACGGCACCTTCAGCCGGGTCGGTGGTGAAGAGGCGTTGCAAACCGACGCCCGGGTGATTGCCGCCACCAACGCTGATCTTGCCGAGATGAGCGAACGGGGCGAGTTCAGAAAAGACCTTTACTATCGCCTGAACGTTTTTCCGGTTGAAATACCCCCGCTCAGGGAGCGCGTTGAGGATATTCCTCAGATTGTTGACGTGTTTTTGAAAAAGCTGAAGCAAAGACATGAGAAGACCATCCATTCCGTCCATCCACAGGTTCTGCAGGCTTTTAAAAACTACCCGTGGCCCGGCAACATCCGTGAGCTGGAAAACTTGATGGAACGGGCCTGTATTCTGGAGACGACAAAGAGTTTGACACCCGAGAGTTTCCCCGCCGGGCTTTTCGAATCCGGCAATCAGCATGCGGTGTTACCGGTGAAAGCCCACCTTCCACTGGCAGAGGCCCGCAGGTATGCCATCGAAGACTTTGAACGACAGTATCTCAAAGCGCTGTTCACGCGAAGTAAAGGCAAGGTCAATCTTGCTGCGCAAGATGCCGACATCAGTTCCCGCCAGTTGAACAAGCTGATGGTCAAATACGGCATTCAGAAAGAAGCTTTTAAAGACTGAAATCTGCCTCAATGCCTGGATGGTTTATCCGCCAAATCTCTAAAACTGGCAACGGGTAATACGGATAATATAGATGCGGAACTGAACAACGGTGTATTAAGGGCTTACCCTGCCAAAAGTTGAAAAGCCAAGCCGCGTCAGGTTACTAATAAAGCGGGATGAATTTCGTCGTAACGGGTTTATGATTTGAAACATATTAAATCTCTTTTATTCATCAACGACGATATTGGAAGTTATCTATGTCTTGGTATGGATCTCAGATGCTTTACTGGAGGTTGCAGGAATGGATCTCAACAGATTTACCATCAAATCATAGCAACACCCCCCGATAAATCGAGCCATACGGCGTCATAGCCTTCAACCATGAGACCGTCTTCTATGGAAACCACCTCGTCACTCAATAGGTTGACGACATCCCCCCTTGCACCATAAACTTCAAGTCTACCGGTGTCCATTTTCTGGGGTTTGTCGGAGAAGTTATTGATAGCTAAAATCCTCTGATTTTCAAATGTACGAAAATAACCGAACAGGTGTGGATTTCCGATGCTGGTTACTTCCATTCCGCCGTTTTGAAAGGCTGGTATCTCCTTTCTCAGGCGGAACAATTTAACCATTTCCCGAAAAAAACGCCACTCCAGTGTATCCTGGTCGGCAAGGTCGTCCCGGGCATCCCATCTTCTCTTTGCCCGGTGGATCCATCTACTGTCATTAATTTTTGTCGGATCGGTCATATAGGTATAATCGTTCATCTGCCCGAACTCATCGCCACCGTAGAGAAGCGGTATGCCACCGATGCTCACTTGAATGGCCCGCAGCATATTGATTCTCCGCACCGCTTTTTCAATTAACTCATTATCTCCTTTTTCAAGCGCTTCCTCAAGGCCCGCCAAGGAGGATAAGGTTCCGGATACCCTGACATCACCATTGCCGGGATTGAATTGGAACGGAACACCCCTGGCAAAAGAGCCGGGGTAGTTGCCTGTATAAAATTCATTTAGAAATTTTCGATGGCCGGCAGGATCTATCCCGACTTTCCTTGCGTCAACGTCGTCGAAGGACCATCCGATATCGTCATGACAACGAAGATAGTTGACCCAGGTGCAACCGGCGGGAACCCGATTTCGATGCCTCATGGAGTGTTCCAGAAATTTTACTTCTTTTGTTGCCAACGATTCCCATAAAAGTGCCATCAATAATGGATTGTAGGACAATTGACACTCGTCTGGGTGAATGTACTTAACTACCTCGTCGGGGTGTACGATGGCTTCAGACTTAAAAAGGATACAGGGTGCCGCGATTTTTGCCATGGCGTTGAAAGCCCGAATAACCGTGTGGGCTTCAGGCTGATTTTCACAATCGGTTCCCAGCCGTTTCCAAATAAATGGAACAGCGTCGAGCCGGAATATTTCAACCCCCTGATTGGCAAGATAGAGCATCTCCTCCATCATTGCGCGCATCACTTCCGGGTTGGAATAATTCAAATCCCACTGGAAGCTGTTGAACGTTGTCCATACCCATCGTCGCATCTCCTCATTCCAGGTAAAGCTGCCGCGTCTGACGGTGGGGAAAATATCCCTCAAGTATTTCTGGAACTGGTCCGGGAGTTCCCGATCCGGATACGTGAAATAATAATTGAGATATTCCGGATCACCGGACCTGGCTCTTTTCGCCCAGGTATGCTCGTCGGAGGTGTGATTGAACACGAAATCCAATGCAAGGCTGATGCCTTCCTCGAGGAGTCGTCTCGCTATCTCTGATAGCTCTGACATTGTGCCAAGGTCCGGATTGATAGCCCGATAATCACTGACGGCATAGCCACCGTCATTGTCATCCAGGGGTACGGAAAAAATCGGCATCAAATGGAGATAATTCAAATCAAGCTTTTTGAAATAGGGGATGTGATCTTTTAATTTCGTCAGGTTGTCGCTGAAAAGATCGACGTACAAGACGATGCCCACAACTTTTTCGGATAAAAACCAGGTGGGGTTGACCTGCCGCTGTTCATCCAACAATTTCAACTCCGGCGGACGCTGCAGCCAGTATTCCACCAGAGAGTAAAGAACCCGTTCGAGGGTGTAAAAAAAATCATACTGCCAACCGTAGAGCGCGTGGAGGTAAGTAAACAAACGCTCCCATTGAGTATTCAGTCTGATTTTGAATATTTGCCAATCACCTTGAATGTCAACGAGCTTATCGGCAAATTTTTCTTCCAAATTGGGGAAAATACGGTTTAGGGATTTTTTGGCTTGTTCCGGTCTCCAGTCGAGATCTGTCATCTTAAGTCACCTCGTTTTCGATGTTTTTAGGGTCTGGAAATTTTGATAAAAACAAGAAATTCTCTCCACCTAATTATTTTAATGCATGGTATTTCAGCCTTTCTCAGACCGAAAATTTTCCCAGGCCACGCTGGAAAAATCAGAATAGAAAGTTCCGTTACGGGAGTTTTCAGAACTAAAAGTTCCATAGCAAAATAAAAGGTGATTCTCAACCAGACACTTAAAGATATTATCGGTGAATACATTTGTGCGGCTTGCCTGCCGATATTATTGTTGATACACTTGTATTCCATCAATGATTGCAATGCCTATCTTAAAAAAAACAAGCACTTTGAATTTGGCATGACGTTTGCTCAATCAAATCTGTTGAATTACAGCCATTGGCGATCAAGCTACTTCGCTTGAATCTAACAAAAAAAGGCACTGACATGCTGGAAATTACAAAAAATGATCACCATGCTAACCTGATAGCCACGGAGTTTCAGCAGGCTGTGATGCAGGTGATAGCCGGGTTTTAAAATACCCGTTTGATAATCTCCCAAAAAAGGATACACTGTTATTTATGAGTTTACTTACCTGGATCGTCTGGAAGGGATCGGCGCATTGAATTTTTTGGCCATCGACGATCTGCTGGCCGTTGATGAGGGCGAGCACATTGATCCCGACAGTGTGATATCATTGGAATTTCAAATCTTAAAACAGGTAGAAGCCAGCAAAAAAAAGTGGGTTGTTATTATTGATACAACCGGGGAGCCGCATTTTGCACTGGATTCCGATGCATTTCTGCGAGACGCGCTTTTTAAAGGGAAACCGGTAAATCCTTTAAGATACTGCTACCGACCGATTATTGTAAAACCCGGTTATCCAGAAAACTCCAGTAAGAAAAAAAATCGCTATAGTTTGTCCGGATCTGACACAGGTGCATGATATATTGGCCTCAAAAACTCACAGGAGGTCAACATGCAAGATTTTATTATCAACGCAGATTTTCCAAAATCTGAAATTGAATTTGACTTACAATTTTTAAATCCAGACGCTTGTTACGATTATTTGTTTGCCTTGAAATGGCCCCATGGTTTCGTCTGCAAGAAATGCAAAAACGAAAACTATTGGATCAGTAAAAGACAACTTTATATCTGTACCGTCTGTGAGCACCAACATTCACTAACCGCCGGCACGATTATGGACAGTTCTAAAAAACCGATTACATATTGGTTCAAAGCCATGTGGTGGTTTACGACAAGAAAGTCGGGTGTTAATGCCGTAAATCTACAAGAACTTTTAGGCTTCGGCAGCTACGACACCGCCTGGCATTGGCTGCAAAAGTTAAGGCGATGCACTATCCGCAAGAATCGTGAAAAATTATCCGGACGCGTTGAAGTCGATGAGTTTGTCATCGGCGGCCAAAGAGCTGGTAAGCGCGGCCGCGGTGCCGAGGCCAAAACGATTGTAGCCGCTGCTGTGGAACGATGCGATGAGAAAAAACAGATCGGTCGAATTCGCCTACAAGTAATCTTGGACTATTCTGCGTATTCATTGGAAACCTTCATTACTGAAAATATCCAACCAGGCAGTAATATCGCTACAGACTCGTGGTCCAGCTACACATCTATTCTCAAAGAACAATACCATCATGTGCCGACAAACCAATCAAAAGTCGGTAAGGACCATGACAGTTTATATGGTGTTCACTTGGTTGCCTCTCTTGTCAAGCGACTAGTTCGAGGAACCTTTCAAGGGCGTTTTGAACCGAAATATCTACAAAATTATTTGGATGAATATGTCTTCCGGTTTAATCGCCGGAAGTCAAAATATATCGGTAAAAAATTCATGCGCATCGTACAGCAGGTTGTAGAGTCTTCTAAAATTAAATGGGACCAAATCAAGTGGGATTTGGATCCAATTTCAGAATATTTATCACTGGAGCTTTCTGGATAACCGGGTTGTCGAATTAAAGATCATGGCAATAGAATCTGTAATTTGGGGACTTCACATTTCAAACCACTTACAGGACAAAAAGAGCTGAC
>JARFPZ010000100.1 GCA_029288035.1 Desulfosarcina sp. | reverse complement strand
AATCTCTCCGCGGCAAGCTGCCGAGTATCATGGTTTTAGGATTTAACTCACTTTTATCGCAGCAAG
This sequence comes from Desulfosarcina sp., assembly GCA_029288035.1. GTDB lineage: Bacteria > Desulfobacterota > Desulfobacteria > Desulfobacterales > JAFDCJ01 > JAFDCJ01. The sequence goes on along the minus strand of JARFPZ010000100.1, from coordinate 11,412 downwards.
CTGCGGGGAATTTAACCCAGGAGAGATTAAAATGAAGGTGAAAATGACTTCCTATGAAAGCCAGGATTTTTATTTTCTCAAACGATATGATGATGTTGCCATCCTCAAGCTTGGCAAAAATTTCCTGTCTAATTTAATCGATCTTGCGATGGAAAATTCTCTGTTGCATGTTTTTAACCATATTGCGGAAAACGATGAGATTAAGGCCCTTGTGATCATGAACTGCCCGGAGAAGATGGGACGTGAAGAATATATTGATTTTTTCCGGCAAGTCCTTGCGAATGAACCCGAACGTAACACGATCCATCGACTGTGCAATATTTTTGATCAGCTCATTTTAAAAATTGTTGGTTTGAATAAACTTGTCATTCATACAGACTGTGGTGAAGTTATTCCATTATTTCTAAATATGAGCCTGGCCTGCGATTATCGGATTGTCGCAACTCACACAATTTTTCAGAAACCTTATTTTGAATTAGGTATGTTGCCAAAAGGTGGTGGTGCCTTTTTTCTATGCAAAATGTTGGGGAATAGTAAAACCCGACAGTTACTAGAGTCAGAAAAAGAAATGAATGCGATTGAGGCTTTGGATATTGGAATTGTAGATCAGGTGGTTCCCTACAACGATCTTGAAAAAACAGCAATTCAGTTGGCTCTGCGTCTATCCAATAATCCGACACGCTCCTTGGCAGGGATCAAGCGACTGATAAATTATTCCCTGAAAGATCTAAAAGAGTATCTCACCTTTGAAAACCAAGAGATAGTGCGGATTATCGGGGCTTTTTAGATCGAATCTAGATTAGAATTTAAACTCTAAACGAAGAAAACAAGAAATTCTTACAGATGCACGGGCAGGTTAAATAGTGAAAAGGACTCCTCGAATTCTAATGACGATAGACGGATCTGAACGATCATTTGACGCATCAGTTTATCTTGGTAAAATGCTTTCAAAACAGGCGGAGATCGTTCTTTTTCATGTCATGGCTGAAGTACCGGATGCCTTTAGGGATGTGAGTGCAGATCCGTTAAGCGAGAAAGAAAATTATCCGCTCAGTATTTGGAAGACTAGCCAGAAGGAGGTTATTGATGAATTTATGACAATCGCTTGTGATATCTTGACTGCTTCCGGTTTTCCTAAGGAAGCCATATTTGTTAAGACCCCGACCATGAGATCCGGTGTTGCCAGAGATATCTTAATCGAATCCAAGCTAAACTATGACATATTGGTGGTTGGGCGTACCGGAATAAGCAAAATTGAGAATATCACACTCGGAAGCGTTGCGTCCAAGCTGATTGATGTGGTTGATCATCCTCCCATCATAGTTGTTGGGGAGAATATCAAATCCAAAAAAATTCTCATTGCGATTGATGGGTCCCCAGGATCGATGAACGCCGTGCGTTTTGCTGCTGCATTGTTAGATCCGGTCGAATGCGAAATCCTGCTATGTCATGTCATCCGGCCGTTAAGTGTTCAACAGATGGGCGCCAAGGAACTTTTCGCCCCAAAACACGAGGCCAACTGGATCGCAGCTAACCAAAGAAAAATTATCCCCGTAATAAACGAAGCCAAAAGACGTCTAGGGAAGGCCGGGCTCTCTGAAGAGCAAATTTCCAGTGAAATCTTGACCTATCAAAAAAGTAGAGCCGCTGCCATCGTAAATGCAGCCACAAAAGGCGGCTATGATACGATCGTTCTTGGGAAGCGGGGACTGACTCCTGTTGGGGAGTTCAAAATGGGGCGGGTAAGCAGAAAAATTCTACAATTTGCTTATCGAAGCACCCTGTGGATTGTTAGGTAAATAGAGATTATTATTAATGAGCTCTTTAAGTGGCTTCAAAAGCTTTCTTATAACAGGAATGTTTTTCCACAAAATGTCAAGAATATATGGCAAAATTTCCTGTTATTCATGCAGACTGTGGCGAAGTTATTTCATTGTTTTTGAGTATGAGTCTTGCCTGCGACTACCGGATCATTGCAAATCACACAATCTTCCGGAAGCCTTATTTCGAATTAGAAACATTGCCTAAGGGCGGTGGCGCTTTCTTTCTTTGCAAAATGTTGGGGTATAATCAAGCTAAAAATCTGCTCATGTCAGAAAAAGATATTAACGCCCTTGCGGCCCTTGATATGGGCATCGTCGATCAGGTGGTACCCAATCATAAACTTGAGGAGACGGCAATTCAGATAGCTCAGGATTTGGCCAACAGGCCTTCACGCTCCTTGGTAGGAATCAAGAAACTCATCAATTACAGTATGAAAGATATAAAAGATTATCTTGATTTTGAGAGTTGTGAGTTATTAAAAACTCTTGGTTCTATTTAAACGAATGAATTGTCATCTCAAAGGAGGATATGAAAGTGACTGTCAATATCAAAATGCCCAAATGGGAGCTGACAATGAAAGAGGGAAAAATCACCAGATGGTTCAAGCAAGAAGGTGATTCGGTAGAGCAAGGCGACGATCTATTCGAAGTGGAAGCGAAGAATATCACCAGAAAAGTGGAATCTCCAACCGGTGGGGTATTGTCTCAAATACTGATACTGGCCGGAAAAAAGGTGCCGGTGAAAGTTGTCGTGGCCTTTTTGAGGGAACCGTGAGAATAACAATTCAAAAATATAAGGTATTGAATTTTTTTTTGGTACTTGAAAATGCCGAAAATATTACCCTTTCAAAGATACACCGGGCAATACGAAGATTGGTTTAGCGATCATCGGTGGGTTTATGAAGCTGAATTGAGGGCTGTCAAAGCACTGCTGCCGGAAAGCGACCGGGGATTGGAAGTCGGCGTGGGTACAGGCAGATTTGCAAAGCCGTTGGGGATAAAGACGGGGTTGGAGCCATCGGTGCGCATGCGAGAAATTGCCCGACGTAGAGGGATAAAAGTCTTGGCTGGCGTCGCTGAAAATCTTCCCTTTGGTGACGGCGAATTTGATTTGGTCCTGATGGTGACAACCGTTTGTTTTTTGGACGATATTCACCAAGCATTTCAAGAGGCACATCGGGTTCTTGCAAACGACGGTTTTTTTATTGCCGGAATCGTGGATCGCAACAGCCCGATCGGGCAACAGTATTTAAAGCATCAAAATGAGAGTGTGTTTTACAAACTGGCGACGTTTTTTTCGGTAGATGAAGTGGTAAAGATCATGCGTCAATCCGGTTTCATAGATTTTAGGTTTCGTCAGACGATCTTTCGAAGTCTCTCCGTGACCGATGATAAGGAACCGGTTAAGCTCGGTTATGGTGAAGGATCTTTTGTAGTAGTCCGGGGTCGAAAAGAGCAAAATTTTATATAATAAAGATAAATCAAGGCAGGGCTGACTGTGGCCCTGCCTTTTTTGTTTTTGTAAAAGCGTTTAAAAGTATTGATGTAGAAATATTTCAAAAAGAAATATCTAAATTTTTCGATATTATCTATCATGATTCAAATACTGAAGAACTAAAAAGACGGTAATCCTTTGAAATTTAATGTTTTTCAATCTAACTCACTTTTGGCATGCATTATGCTGATTGGAATAGTGGGAGTCAAGTTAATATAGTTCCGTTGTAAAAGGAAAACAAAATGCCAATTTATGAGTTTGAATGTCCGAATGGTACTATCACTGCAAAGCTGGTTAAAGTCGGTACAAAAACAACCACGTGCCCAAGGTGCCATAAAAAGGCCAAAAAGATAATGTCCAGCTGTAATTTTGAGTTAAAGGGTGGTGGATGGTATGCGGACGACTATTCACATAAAAAAGAGGTCGGATCAGCCGCTGCCTGATTCTTGTGGCATGAAGCAAAGTTGAAGGAAATTTTACAGCTTTGCTCCAAAGGCACTAAAACGAAAGCGATTATATCGTGATAAGAAGCTTATGCGATGGCACACGAATTTGTGCAGGCACATCAACAATTGGGACCCCGGCTGATTGACAGCCAAAAAGTAGCGCTGCAATCATGGGCAGATGAATATCGCGGTGAGCTGGGGATTGCGTTGTCTGACACAATGGGTTTTGATAAGTTTTTGAAGGATTTTGATCGGTTTTTTTCCCTGCTGTTTGACGGATGTCGCCAGGATTCAGGTAATCCTGTTCAGTGGGCCGATAAACTTATTGCACATTATAAAGGGATGAGGATCGATCCGAGGTCCAAAACAGCGATTTTCAGTGATGGACTGACGTTTAAGACAGCGGTTGACCTTTTCAACCGGTTTCACAGGCAAATCAGCACATCATTCGGCATCGGAACATATTTGACCAATGATTGTGGGTTTATTGCGCCTCAAATCGTCATAAAAATGGTTGAGTGCAACTGGAAGCCGGTTGCTAAAGTGAGCGACAGTGAAGACAAGGGCATGTGTGAAGATCCGGAGTTTTTGAAATATTTAAAAAAAGTTATCCGGGAGGACATTGCCTAGTTTGATTTTTTCTTAATAAAAAAGCTCCTACGAGGCTTTGGGGGCTTTGCAAATTTGACTAAATGGCAATTAGATGCGTTTAGCAAAAGGTTATATTCAGATCTATACGGGCAACGGGAAGGGCAAAACTGCTGCGGCTTTGGGCCTTGCTATGCGAGCAGCCGGTAGAGGTTTAAAAACCTTCATCGTACAATTTAAACAGGTTGATCTGGTAACCGAAATGCAAGAAATTAAGCACTATTATCAGACCGGTGTCCCGGCCAGAATGGGCATCGAATCATAAAAGTGTATGAGGCCATGTTTAATCGAAAGTATCCCGAGAGCGGAACCAAGATTGATGGGATTATGCGTGGAGCCCTGTGAAAACAAGTCTGTTTTTTAATTGAGGTATAAGGACATGGAGGATTCGATTTGTCTTTCGATTATACACTCCGTAATCTAAATAAAAAGATAAAGAGATGTCACCAATGCAGACTCGTTGGAACCAGAATAAATACACTTTGTGGAGAGGGAAACCTCCACGCCGAACTGATGCTCATCGCCCAGGCACCCGGCGAACATGAAGATCGGGAAGACAGAATGTTTATCGGACCTTCGGGCAAAATCCTCGATGAATTGCTTACCACAGTTGATATTCAGCGCAGGGAAATTTATATGACGAATCTCATAAAATGTATGCTGCCGAAAAACCGAAATCCGAAATCCGATGAGATTGCCAGCTGCAGTCCGTATCTGGATAGGGAGATAGAATTGATCGATCCAAAGATTTTGGCCTCGCTGGGATATTATGCCACCCGCTATATTTTGGAGAAATATGGAGTTCCTTTGCCGCCCAAACCGGAGTTTCGCGAGGTTTATGGTAATGTTTTGGAAATTGATGGTAAAACAATAATTCCTTTGCAACATCCGGCCGCTGTTTTACACGACAGTTCTATAAAAAACACACTGGTAAAGAACTACCGTAAGATGCAGGTACTTTACACGAGTCTGTCAAAGAAGAGGATTGTACGCAAAGAGACGAAATAAGGACACTTACAGGGAGAGTAAGAATTGAATCGCATAATAGGGTTAATTGTCAACCCCGTTGCCGGAATGGGTGGAAGCGTCGGACTCAAAGGGACCGACGGAGAGATGTACAAAAGAGCGTTAGAGTTTGGTGCTACGCCGGTCACTCCAAAGAGAACGGATGAATTTCTTTCCCATATCAAGAAAAAAGACTGCATTACACTGGTTGTCGCACCTGGTAAGATGGGAGAACGATATACCAGCGCCTGTGATATGCCATTTAAGGTGATCGGAGCGATTGGAGCGGATACCTCGAGGGAAGATACAAAAAGCATCAGCAAAGAAATGGTAAACAACGGTGCCGAACTGTTGATCTTTGTCGGCGGTGATGGCACTGCCAGGGACATTTACGATGCGATCAGGTCTACGATACCGGTCGTCGCGGTACCAGCCGGCGTGAAAGTCTTCAGTTCGGTATTTGCGGTCAGTGCCAGAGCGGCTGCCGAGATGGTGGATGCATTTGTTGAGGGCACTGAGGTGACAGAGGAAGAAGTCCTGGATATAGACGAAAATGCTTTTCGCGAGGGTCGATTGGCTTCCAGACTATATGGTTATATGTTAGTGCCGCGTGCCATGAAATTGTTGCAGCGTGCTAAGGAAGCCTCCAACATTGGCAAATCCTCGGCGGCGTGCAAACAGGAGATTGCCAGGTATATCGTTGAGGAGATGGATAAAGGGATTTTATATTTGCTCGGCCCCGGAACGACATTGAAGGCCGTTGCTGATGAACTTGGGGTCCCAAAAACACTTTTAGGAATCGATGCTGTTTTCGACGGCAATTTGGTGGGAACCGACCTGAATGAGAAGGGTATTTTAGAGTTGTTTGATACATACGAAAAGCGAAAAATGCTATTGACCCCTATTGGTGGCAATGGGTTCATTTTAGGCCGAGGCAGCAAACAGTTCACCCCGGAAGTGATAAAACAAGTCAATCGGGAGAACATCATGGTAGTGGGAACCAGTGATAAGATAAACCGGTTGGAATGTTTAAGGGTCGATACAGGTGACTTTAAGTTGGATCAGCTTCTCTCCGGATTTATGCCGGTTACCGTCGGCTATAAAGAAGAAATGATGATTGAGGTCCGATGCTGAGAAAAGCCATAAAGCTGAACATGAATGAGGTGCCTTATTTAGCGCCAAAGGAAATCATCGAGGCAGCTAAAAAAGGTCTAAAGGATTTGAATCGCTACTCCGACCCTGATGACCTGGAGCAGTTACGTGGTTTATTAGCGAACTACTGCGGAGTTCCTAAAAAGCATATTATCCCCGGCACCGGATCGGACCTTTTACTAAGAGAGGCCATCCATACACTTTCGAAAGGAAGGAAAATCATAATGGTAAGCCCCTCATTTTTGCCCACAGTGCATGCTGCAAAGCAGTTCGCCACCAAGTTGGTCGGTATTCGACTTAGCCCTCCGGACTTTGATTTAAATCTCGATTTTCTGCTGGATCAGTTGCAGGAACCCTGCCTGCTGATTATAGACAATCCAAACAATCCGACGGGTAAAATTCTGTTGAATCGCCAGATGGTGGCGTCTATCCTCGAAGATACCGCCGCGCTGCTTGTGGTCGATGAAGCCTATTATGAGTTTTCAAAGGTGACTTTTGTGGATATGGTACATGACCACCCCAATCTTGCAGTTACGCGAACCATGGACAAAGCCTTTAGCTTGGCAGGCGCTCGAGTTGGATACATGGTCGCCGGAGAGACTTTTATCGATGCGTTTTCTTCATTTTATATGCTCTTACCCATAGCCAGTTTGTTTGCCGCAATAGCTGCGTTGCAATACCCTGCTTATATGACGCGAAACGTTGATCGAGTTATCGCAGAAAAAGAACGAGTTTGGAATGCACTGAATGAATTAGCAATTCAGGTATATCCAAGCGCAACCAACTTTTTGCTTGCAAAGACAGACATACCCGACCTTGTGAGAAAGCTATCTGACATTGGCATTCAAATAGCGGATCTCTCAAATCAGTTGGCTGCAGGATTTATAAGAATGTCAATTGGCAATAGCGACGAAAATGATGCCCTCATAAACGGTTATATGGAAATTCGTGAGACTTGTTCGGGTGCGTGTTAGGTCTGTCTCAACAAATATAACAGACGATTAAGTGCTCAAGGGGCCTATCAGATCGTCAGCGAACAGGAGGATCCCGACATGTCGAAATTTTCTTTGGACATCCTGAAAAAACGTGTTTTCCCTTTTGCCAACACCGACGACCCGGATGTCATCCTGGGCGCCGCTTTCGGCGAAGATGTCGCCCTGACCCAAATCGGCAGTGACATACTGATTTCCCATGTAGACCCAATCATTGGTGCCATCGGCAATATCGGATGGCTGGCGGTCCACGTGGCTTGCAATGACATTGCTACCAGTGGTGCTCCGCCACGTTGGATTTTGTTGCTGGTGTTAGTCTCGACACCGGATGATGAAGATTTGCTGGAGCAGATCATGCGTGACGCCGGCCGTGCAGGGAGGGAGATCGGAGTTTCCATCATCGGCGGTCACACCGGCTACTCTTCGGGATTGTCAAGACCCTTGGTCGCCGTCACTGCCTTGGGAACCGCATCAGGCCGCAGGTTGGTTCATACCAGTGGGGCGCAAATCGGTGATCACGTGTTGATTACCAAGGGTATAGCCTTGGAAGGAACTGCCATTCTGGCTCAAGACTTTAGCGATGTCGCGCAAAACTTGGGATTAAGCGAGCAGGATTTACACGAAGCACAAGGCCTGATGGACGAGGTGAGCATTGTTCCGGAAGCTTTAGTAATTGCGGAGAACGGAGCAACGGCCATACATGATGTCACCCGTGGGGGACTATTAGAGACATTACTGGAGATCGCCCACCTATCAAACGTCGCTATTGAGGTGGATGCTTCCCGACTGCCAATGCGACCTGTGGTTGATCGTTTTGCCAAGGCCTTCCGGTTCGATCCGCTTCAAATGATATCCTCCGGAACGATGGCAGCTACTGTTCCTCCCGATAAGGTGGCGGAGATAGAGCAAATTTTGGAAGAAATGGGTGTGGTTTGCGCTGATGTGGGTTGCGTTACAGATGGGGTCGGGGTGCGTGTTCTGCAAAAATATGAAACTATCTATTATCCCGACATCCAGTGCGAAGAAGATGAACTGGCACGTTTATGGACCCTCTATCCTCGGAGTGATTAGCTGCACGTTAAGCATGGATTCAATAGGACATGGTGTTAAACGCTGGCTCCAAGCCCCGATCAGCAATTGGGGCCACGCTGTTTTAAGCAAAAATGCCCAATATCCGGGGCTACTATGACACGGGCATAGAGATTAATGCATACGGCTGGATCAATGTAAACCCCTTAGTTGAATAAACAACATGGCAAAGATTATATAAGAATTTGAAATCATGTCCAATAATGCCTTGTTATAACTATTTTCTGGAAAGCACAAATCGTGAATTCGAAGGATTGGGGTCGATTTTGCCATGTTGTTTATCTTTCGTGAACGCTGGAGAACTTCAGATTCTGCGGTGCCAAGGGTTCGAAGTAAAGTACTACGACTTCACCCTCGACGCCTTGACTCGGAAACCCTCCGACGTTTGCAACGTTGGGGTAGCGAGGTAAAAGAAATGAAAAACAAACCAGAAAAGTATGTCTGCGACATTTGTGGCTATACAGCCGACGGCAGGTTCGTGGGAGATATTTGTCCCAATTGTGGTCTGACCTACTGGAAATGTGAAAAGTGTGGATTTCTCATAACCGCCGCAAAGCCACCGGATGTTTGCCCTGAATGTGGCGAAAGGTGTGATTTCATCGATGTTACCTGCTACCTTCCGGAGTGTGGTGGACCGGGCCATGTTGATCGCAGGTTGTAAGTCAGGCAAATATAATAGATGGCTGTCTTTATAACAACAACTATGAAGATTCAGGGGACATACACAATGCCTGAAAGCATAGAATCCTTTGTTAAAAAACTACAGTCCGAAGGAGTAGAGGCCGGTAAGGACGCCGCTGAAAAGATTAAAAAAGATGCAAGACGCGAGGCAGAGAAGATCCTTGCCGATGCCAAAGCCGATGCAGAGAAGATCGTTGCAAAAGCAGAAAGCGATGCGAAGCAAATGCTTTCCCGGGCGCAAGGCGAACTGGAATTGGCGGTTCGCGATGCCATCTTGAAACTCGGCGAGTCCCTTGGCCGTGTCCTGTCCGTGATGCTGGCCGGGAGAGTCGAACAAAAACTCTGTGAACCTGATTACTTCGGAGAGATTATGCGCGAGGTCATCATGGCCTATGCCAAGGCCGATGCAGGGCACGCGCCCCGGATTGAAATCAATATTTCCCAAAAAATGTGTGACAAGCTAAATGATAACGCCCTTGAAGATCTCTTCCGGAACCTTCAGGGTAACCGGGACAAGTTGGCCTTGAAATCTACATTTTCAAAAGCCGGTTTCGAATACAAAATACATGGTGCCACCGTTGAAGTCAGCCCTGATTCTGTCTCAGAACTGCTCTCGGAAATGGTCAATCCGGATTTCCAGGAAATCATTGCCAAGGTCGTCGCCAAGATGGGCGAGAAATCTTCTAATGAAAAGCATGTGAACGAAGGTAATTGGATAGACGGCTCGCTCCCGGACAGTTCCATGGACCGCGAAGCCATTGCCATAGTAAAAAAGAGATAGCATGAGATTGAGCTTTGCAAAGCGACACTTCTATCTATTGTGCGCTCTTCCGGATCTCAAGCCCTTTGGAAACGTGCCGCCTATCAGCAAGCAGGAACTGCTGGCCGTCGTTACGGAATCCGGTGGGCCTACTGACGTTGTACGGGTCCTGCTCATGAGCGACGATCTCCTTCAACGAGAGGCCGTCCTCGCCGGCGAAGTCGAGCCGGGTCATGCCGACCTGGCCGTTCTTTCCCTTCAGAAAGCAAATGATGAGCAGTCCCTGCCTGTATTCCTGGAGTCCGCAAAAGAGGATGAACCGGAAGATTCCCGAATCCTGATTGCTGCGGACCGGATTTGGCGACGTTATTTTCATCATACCGCCAAGATTGCGCGAAGGACTCATACGCAATTTCTGGCAGCTTGGGTCGGATTCGAGGTCGGGCTGCGAAATGCAACAGCCAAAGCCCGGGCTGAGGCGTTGGAACTCGATCCGGGGCATTACATGGTCGCGCCGGAACTTGCCGATTCGGAAAACCGTTTTGATAACATATTGGCCGATTGGATTGCCGCATCAAATCCCCTTGATGGACTTGAAGTTCTGGACAGGGCTCGATGGGAGTGGCTGACGGATCAAGAGCGATGGTATAGTTTCAGCGACGATGAGGTCGCTGCATACACAACCAAATTGATGCTTCTTCATCGATGGCATCGAATTTCTGGGAAGGGAGTATCGTGAAAGGACAGATCGTCTCGGTCTTTGGGAACATGGTGATCGCAGAAACCAAGGGTCGGATCGTTAAAAATTCCGTTGGATTCTGCCATCGCTTTGATGGCGCCAAACTGCTCTGTGAGGTCATTCGGGTGCGTGATCATCTGGCCGATCTGCAAGTTTTTGAAGAAACCAGAGGACTGCGGATCGGAGATGAGGTGAATTTCCAGGAGGAGATGCTTTCAGCGAAATTGGGACCGGGTCTTCTCGGGCAGGTTTATGATGGACTTCAGAATCCTTTGCCGCAACTTGCAGAAAAAGCGGGCTACTTTCTCAAACCGGGCAGCTCGGTCGCTCCGCTGGATACCCAGCGTAAGTGGGAGTGGGTACCCAAGGCTGCCCCCGGTGAAATTGTCTTTGCCGGAGATCCGCTGGGAAAGGTGCCGGAGAGCATATTCGAGCATCCGATTATGGTGCCGTTTCGCTGGTCCGGAGAGTTCAAAGTCGAATCGGTTGCCAAGGCAGGGAATTACACAATCGAGGAGGATATCGCCACCCTGATAGATCCTGAAGGCCAAAAGCGAACCGTCAGAATGCAGCAGACCTGGC
>JARFPZ010000091.1 GCA_029288035.1 Desulfosarcina sp. | reverse complement strand
TTTCCGCCATACCGCTGCCTTCGACTTGTGTGATTGCATAGTACTTTGTTTTCTTATCATCACCATCCAAAACAACGAGGTAGATGTCGCCGTTTTCTGCTTTCTGAAAATAGTGAGCATGTTTAACCTGCAGGATGCCATCGGGTAGGGCTTCTATTTCAAGGGTAACGGAAAAGGATTCTCCGTCAAGGTCAATGGCACCCGCATCTTTCTTTAACGGATGGCGTTTCGGGTATTCCTGGTCGGCAGGGGGGAAGCTCTGATCGCCGTAACCTGGCCATGGGTCATAGGACACCCGCGGATTGTAGTAGATGACGTTATACTCATGAAACTGGGATTTCCAGAATTTCCTTCCGGCTGGTCCCATGTACCGTATTACATCCTCAGCGGCATGATGACCGTCATCATCAAAAATATAGCCGTACCCATCGCTCTCATCTTCATCAGGATTGGGAAAACGCCCTTCGTAATAATCGGCTGTCAGAACTTCGAACCACATACTTCCGGAATCGTCCAGTGAAAACATGATATTGGCGGGCGCTGGCTTGATTACCGCCATCATGGGTTCGTCGGCGATGTCCATTTTCCCATGAACAGGGGGTGTTGAAAAGAAAACCGCCATCAGAATTGTACTAAGAAACATCCTTATCAACCCGATGCAAAAGTGTTGCAAGAAACCGGCAACGGAATAATTGTGTTGTTGAAGGTGTTGCATCTATTGCCTCCGGCGAAACTTGCTAGTAAACTTTTGCATAGCCTATTTTTAGCATGACGAGACCCTTGCTTTTGGAGCGACCGTAAATTGAAAATGTATGTTTGGCGGGTTTGCTCATATCCAGCGAACTGCCTGAAAGAACGCCGTGGTGTACGACGACATAATCGGTATTACGTGGGTCAATTACCGATGGCTGAGGGACGACATCCGGCATCTTTTTACGATCCTCCCAGAATGTGAACACCGTGTTGTCGTTGACAAGATTCTCATCCATACTCAACCAGGGGGGAGGATCTTCCAGCGGGGTTGCGCTGCTTTCCAATAAATCAACAACCTCCAGAATGGCCCCTTCGGCATTGTAAAAAGAGCGCTGGTAGACATATTCATTGGTAGCGATACGGATTTCCGTATTGGCTGTCTTCGAGGCGGCAACACTGATAATTGTCAGCAATGCCAGAAGCATGATAGATACCATAATCATCAAGGCGCCCTGGTCATTTTTCAGAATAGATGTGGCTTTCATCATGGTCTGAACTTCCTTTATATTTAATTAACCAGATTGCGGCAAATGACCCGGGTGGAATAGGTACGGCTTATAAATTTATTGTTTCCGGCCGGTTCCCGAACCATCAAGGAAATTTCTACCGACTGAATATCTTCAAGGATACTTGTTTCTTCATCTTTCCTGTCAACGTATCTAAATGTCAGATCTTCCACATGATTGATCAGGGATTTGTTAGACCTGGAGTTGCCATCTTTTTGTCTTATCAGCTGGTGGTTGCGGTTCAATAGATATGCAATGTCCTCATCTTGATCCGATTCTATGGTTCCGTTGCCATTTGCGTCATGCTGAAAACGGATTTTATCCACAGATGCTTCCAGGATTCCGATCTGGTTTATTTTAAGCGGATTTAAGCCCGCCATGCGGATATCACGCGTCATAATGTCGATGCCGGCTCGTGTTACCTGCTGAACCCCTGCGGTAACGTTCTGGGTAGTATAGGATCGATTGAGGGATATCAGCAGGCTGATCATGGCCGCCATTACCATCATCATCATGGCAAGGGCCAATACAAGTTCTGCTACAGTAAAGCCGTCGGCTTCGGAGGCAAGGGGAAAGATATTTTTTGCCGGCCTGATGTGTTGGTTGAATTTGATGATCATGCGCCGTTTCCACGAGTAAGTGTTCTTAGAACCACCTCACGATTTTGCCCCCTGCGGTTCCAGCTCACTGTCACTTGAATGATTTTGGTTGACTTGGAAAAAGACTCGCTGACGTCACATGAGCGCTTAAAGGCCTTGCCCAGATGCTCGGCTTCAAAATCTTTAGAGCACTGGATTTGCATTTTTTGGATGGGTAATGTTTTCAAATGTTCAATTTTTTCTCGTGCCAACATGGTTGCCGTTGTAAGGAGGTTGCCCGTCGTATTGTTGCGCGTCGTCGATAGTACCATACGACCAACCACAATAAACCCAATTGCGAAAATGGCCATGGCGATGAGAACTTCAATCATCGTGCGACCCTTATTGTTTTTTGTTAATAGGTGTAATCTATAGTTTGGTGCCATATCCATGAGTTGTGATTATTCAGTTCTTATGCGTCCGGTACTACTCACAATGATTTTTTTTACCATCCCATTCGAGTTAATTAAGTAAACAGTCCCGGAAGCGGAAGTCCCACGGCCTCTAAAGCGAGTCTTTTTCCCGCCTGTGCCGGTATCGGCAAAGGTCGTTGCTGAGAGATCGATTCTAATTCCGGTAGCAAGCGTTTTTTTTCTAAAAACCTCCTCGCCGGCATCATATGCGCCGGAGGTTGCCCCGGTATCCCTGAATACGATATAACTGTTTGCGGTAAAATTCACAGCGACCGGTCTGTTCTCCTGGATGGCTTTAAATTTTGCCAACTCCAGGCTCCCTTTGAGATTAATTACGGCGCCATTCAGTTTGGCCCTGTTGAGCCAATTTATCAAATTTGGGGCGGCAAGGGTCGAAATGCAGGCCATCAATGAAATCACGGTCAGAGCTTCGATGAGGGTAAATCCATTGACGTTGCGCACCGAATCATACCTCCACTTGTCTTTTCTAGAATTTCTTTTGTGTACCGAAAGTAGTTAAGAGTCCCGGTCCAGCGTCCAGCCAGTAGGGAGGACCAGGATTTGAATGTCAGAATTAAAATCCGGGTTGCCTGTGCCCCGGGCAAGCTCGATTTTCAACGAACGAAATGATAACCCCATAGCAAAATAGATACCAATGATAAGAAATTTTATTTTTATTAATAATATAAGAAGTATATAGACAGGCCCGTCGTTTGAATCGTTTTAAAAAAATTTGGTTGTAGGGCGTTTTATGAAATTAAAGTGAGAGATTTATGAATAAAAAGTAAGAGAAGGGATACGGAAATGCAGGGGAACGCCAAGGTTAACTTTAACAGAGTCAAACAGAAGCAACTTACCTTCCCGAATACGGCACTAAAATTACAAATCAAATAGTCAAATAACAAATATAATCACAATTCCAATTTCCAATGATCAAAACATTACAGCCGCTTTTAGGATGTCTCGCGCTATTCTATTTGTTTAAATGACGTGGTCCTCTGCGTAAATCAGCACCTTGTCTACCGGATGTTTTTATGGTAATCAATTGCATCGTCGGAGGATAGATGTTTTCAGGTATTCAGGAAATATTGTTGTTGGTGATCATAATTCTGGGGATTTTATTTTTACCCAGAATTCTAAACAGAGGAGCAGAAACGAGACAAGCTGCGCCCAGGCCGGCTATTGTGATCTCCGGAAAAATGCGATTGGCCGTTGCGGCCTCTGTAATATGGCCGGCGGTGGTGGCAGCTTTCCTGCAGCCCTGGAAACAAGACCTTTCCCGTTATCTCTATCTCGGCATCGGCCCGGTAGCGCTGATCTGGATAATCTACTGGGTGTTCACCGGATTCCGGAAAAAATGACGGGTTACGCGATAGCGGTTGCCGGCCACTGAATGCTGAATAACCGGTTCTACTTCGCCACACATCTTTTGTTGCAAATTCCGCAAGCCACTTTCCGCATTCCGAAATCATTCGGTGTTTCCCTTCAAACCAATCTCTTCTGCAACCTCGCGCATACCGGCAATCGTATCCGTAATCAGTTCCGGGATCTCCACCCCCAGCATCGACGCTCCTTTTTCGATGATGGATCGGTCCACGCCCGCAGCGAATCGCCTGTCCTTCCATTTTTTTTTAACCGATTTGGTTTTAACATCCATCACGCTTTTGGAAGGGCGCACCAGGGCCGTTGTCACTACCAGGCCGGTTAATTCATCGATGGCATAAAGCACTTTTTCCAAATCAGTTTCCGGTTTGACATCGGTACAAATGCCCCAGCCATGGCTGATCACCGCCCGTATGTATTCTTCGGGCCAGTTGTTTTGGTGCAATATTTCTTCCGTTTTTTTGCAGTGTTGATCGGGGTATTTTTCATAATCCAGATCGTGAATCAGGCCAATAATTCCCCACTTTTCTTCGTCTTCATTGCGTTTGCGGGCGAAGTATCGCATCACTCCCTCGACAGCCAGGGCGTGCTTTCTCAAACTTTCGGTTTTGTTGTATGCTTCTAGAAGCGCCAGGGCCTCTTCACGGGTCGGAACTTTCTCGTTCATTTGATTGCCTCCGGAAAAAAATATTGTAAATGCGTTTGGTTAGATGACTAACTAACTGTAAATAAATAGAAAATTAATAGAATAGTATGGTATCAACCTGTCCTTGTCAAG
Source organism: Desulfosarcina sp. (assembly GCA_029288035.1). Classification (GTDB taxonomy): domain Bacteria; phylum Desulfobacterota; class Desulfobacteria; order Desulfobacterales; family JAFDCJ01; genus JAFDCJ01. Next base: position 8,696 of record JARFPZ010000091.1, on the reverse strand, counting down.
AAAAGATCGGGTTATGTTTTGTTTTTTCTTGATCCATTCGGCTGCTGCGGATATGGTGATGTACACACCGGGGTTAAGTGGTTCAACGTTCATGGTTTCCAGTTAATATGTTCCCACTGGTCTTGAACATTCGTATCGAGCGTCAATCAGGTCGAATTTCATCTTTCACCCCTGTGTGAAAGCGGCCAATCTCGAAAGTAGATTATGAAGGTTCGGAAATCAGCGTTTAACAACCTTTGACCTCTGAACCTAGCACCGCGCACTTGAAGATGATGTGACGTTATTTGTCATCAAGATCATCGAAAATTAAAAATATAAAAAAGTCTTCAAACGCATCAACAAAAGGAGGAAAAATGGGGCGCAAAGGTCAAGGGATCGAAGAGCTAAGCAAATTTGCTATGGAATTCATTAAACAGGCGGGGAAAAAAGCCCTGCCGTTTTATGGAAAGGGCCGAACCCGGGTTAAATTCGACCAGGGGATGGTTACCGAGGCTGACCTTCGCATAGCGGACTATTTCCAGGAGACATTAAATGAGCGTTTCCCGGATCACCATTTATTTAAATATAACGAACTTAACGAAAATTATTCCCATGAAGGAAAACGGTTTCTGTGGATTTTTGATCCCATCGAGGGGGTGGCAAATTACCAGGCCGGTATCCCCATATGGGGGATGTCCATGGCCTTGCTGGATAATTTCTGGCCGATTTTAGGCGTGTTTTATATGCCGGCCACCGGCGACATATTTCATGCAAAGGCCGGGCAGGATGCTTTTTGGGGTAAAAAGAAAATAAAAATATCAGAATCAACGAACATCAATGATGAGAGTGTGCTGTTTACGTTTTCCCGCTTTCACCAGCATTATCGATCGACCTTTCCGGGTAAAATACGAAATCTGGGCTGTGCGTCGGCCCACATCTGCTATGTGGCCACGGGACGCGCCGATGCGGCGGTTGTTGCAAATGAGTCCTTTCAGGGATTGGCGGCCGCCCGTGTGATTCTAGAGGCCGCCGGGGGGAAAGTGTGTAATTTTGACGGCTGCAATTTTCATCTGAATGAATACCTGGATGGACAGAAGATCGACGATCACCTGTTGGTTGCGGCGCCCGACAGTTTCGTCCAGGTCCGGGACTGCATCAAACCGGCCCCTTGATTGATTTTGAGAACAGCGGGATATGATGCTGCCTAAACCTCTAAATCTTACGCTGCCATGGGGAGCGAGTCCCACCTGGCAGGAGGCAAACCGCAGCATCGATATTCACATTCACCTAAAATTCCCCATATAAGGGGGATTATCGCTAAAAAATGACAGAACAGGATCTTGAAATAATACTACCCGATGACGAGACCATTCTGGTTTGCCCCCAATGCTATACGAATAATCCGGAAGGATCCAATTTTTGCCTGAATTGCGGTACCTCGCTGCGAACATCTTCCGCCGAGCGAAAAAAATGGATGTGGCTGCTTGTTTCTGTTTTTTTATTCATCGCCGCCATGGTCTATTTTCATCAACGTATGTTTAGCCTGCGGCAGTCTAAAGTGGACCGTCAGCCCGCTTCCTCGCAGGCTCAAGCTCCCCCAAAGGAAATGATAAAGGTCGAAACGCCTCCGGAGGAACCTCCGCCTCCCAAGAATGAAGAGGTCTCAGCTGCTTCTGACCCTTTAACTATTCCACTGGGGCTGGTTGTCATCAAAGATATCACCGGTAAGGTTATCAATGAAGTTCAGGTGCCGGTGGTGGGCGGCGGTTGGATAGCCTTGCCGAAAGAAATATGTCTGGGCGGCGCTGAATGGGTTCTCAAGATGGGTACGGACACCGAGGTGAGTATTGTTGGCGGCATCTACAACGACGAAGACAGAATCGGACTTTGGCGGATTTTAGAGGAATTGACCATTGATGGACCAGAGCTCTATTCATGGTCGGCAACGGAGCCATTAACCTGGCTCTCCATAACATCAGATGATTCTCCTGAGCCAGTGGTGCTTGAAGATCCCAGGGAACAGGGGAATTTTATTGAAGGTCTGCTACCGGAAGATTTTACGGAGACCGGGGTTTTATTTCAGCAGGATCGAGCCGTGGGCTGGACTTTCGGCGATTTGGTTACCGGTGTTTTTGTCTGGCGGGGTGAAGAAGGCAAATATCTGAGACCGGAGATTCGGGTAGATGATTTTTACCGGTATACCTTTGCCAACAGCAGAGAAGAAGAATTTACACGGGCCCTGGCAATGGAAAAAGACTACACCTCGATTGAACGGCTGGAGGCCTTTGCCAGCGGGTTTAAATTTGAGCCCAAACTTTCGGCCAAAGAAACACCGGCACATTTGCGAAAGGCAACCGTCATCGAAAAAATGCGGGAATTGATTGCCGAAGCATTAAATGCCGGTGCTGCCAGAGCAGTCGCCAGCATCTTTGATGCGCAGATGCTTATTGAGACTGCTGATAATGGGCTGTTGATGGATATTGCCCGGGCCACCGCCCAAGGGTATGGTATTGAAGAAGCCGTAAATCTCACCGAAAGTGTGATGGCCGGCTTGCCACCGATAACTCAGGAGGATGACGATCAACTGGAAAAATTTTTTTCCGACCTTTATCAAAACTGGATAACCGCTTTGTTAAAAAATGGTAATTTGCGAGAGGCCTGGCGGGCCTATCGACTCGGCAGCCAGGAATTGCCGGATGATGTAGATATTCATTTGATGGGAGTTGAACTGGCATTGGCGGAAAACGATTGGGTCCAGGCTGAAGAGCTCCTGTTCATGAGAGAATATCCGTCTACCTTGAATGATAAAGTCCGGAATCTTCAAGCTCAAATTTCAGAATTAAAAGCCCAGCAAGGAAAAATTGTCATTAACTTTACCCCTGGTACCCGGCAAATACCACTTACGGCCGTCTTAAATAGCAACGCGTATCAGTCATTTATTGTTGACACCGGGGCATCTCTGATAACAATACCGCAGTCAACCGCCGATGCGCTCGGCTTGGAGGTGGGTGCAAGCAATCCCTTGCGAAAGGTCTATACGGCAGGTGGCGTTAAGTACGCACCGGAAGTGACGCTGTCTTCCATCACCGTGGAGGGCTGGGAAGAAAACAACTTGAAAGCGCTGGTTTTGGATCTGCCGAATCAATCCGAGTGGGGATTGCTTGGAATGAATTACCTGCGCCGGTTTCGCATGGATATCAATACGGATAACGGGGTACTTTTACTCGAGCCGCGTTAGATGCATCGTCGTGCCTATCGACACCTTGCTTCTGATGTATTTTACGATCGACGTTTTTTCAACTTGCGGTAAATATTCGATCATAGATACTGGATACTCGATGCTGGATTCTGGGTAACTAAAAATAGGCGTTTCCCCCGTTTAATCTCATGAATAGCATCCTTTTCTTATTCTGCTTGGAAATCCTCAATAATTTTTCCTTTTTCAATGATCGCCGCTACATCTTGCCGGTTATTCACTAAAGAAACAAAAACTAAAGTTTAACCGATATTTTGCCGAATCAATAATTCGAATGACCTCCCTTCGATGCATTGTCCTAAGAGCCCCTTTTCCTGCTCAAGAGTATAACTGGATCTGTACTGTTTATATCATGCAAGAAAGCTCAAAACTTAAAGACTACCTGATAAATAATGGGCGTTTAACAGAGGAGGAATTCCTGCAAGCGGAGGACTATGCGCTCACCCGTAAAATATCACTTGAGCAGTCTCTTATTTTCTTAAATCTGCTAAACTATTCAGCATTGGGAAGCGCACTGGCGGAGCTTTCCAACTTGGTTTATCATCCACTTCTTGATTCTGCCCCACCGGACTCTGCCAAATCACATGTTCCTGCCAAGTTTGCAGACCAGTGGAAAATATTTCCGATCAGCTATGATTCGAAAAAAAATCTCCTGACTCTGGCTTGTACAGAACCTGACAATCGATTTCTTGTCCGCCAGCTAAAAACAGTATTCCCGCCGACTTTGCAACTTGATTTCACAATAGCTACCGTCGATGAGATCGAGAAGGCCATCAATGTTCATTATAAGGGCAAGACATATAAAGATAACACAGAGCTGGATTTACCCCAGGATTTTAAAATTCTGGTACCCGCTAAAGATTCACAACAGACGGTTTTCCTTGAGGAAACGGTGCCAAATGAGAAAAAGCTTGTCTTGATCGAACCCGAGGTTACACGTGCAAACGCACTCAAAACCATCCTCAAGGGAGAAGGATACACCAACGTCCAATGGATTACATCCCCCGAGGAACTCCCCAAAATTCTGAGAGATCAACCCTTTGACCGCCTTTTAGTCAATGGACGCAGCTATCCGGCTATGGGATCCTGGCGGAAGGTCATACCCGAGTCAATTGAACTTCCCCAAATGTCCTATTACAACCCGGCAGTGCTGGTGGCAGGACAGGAATATCCCTATCAAACAATGAGTGAATCACTGATCAATTTGGCTGCTGCTTTTGTTCGAAAGCACCTTGAAAATGAACCACATCGTGTTCAGGAAATATTAATCCGTGTGAGATATTGTAAACTACTGGCACTGAAACTCGATTTATTCCAGACGCAGATAGACGGTGTCGTATTGGCGGCATGGTTTTCTACGTTTGAAAAGGACCGTGACCTCCTAAAGCAAATTGAAACACCATTCAAACTCGAAGAAATTGTCTGCCCTTATAAACTCAAGAATAAGGCTGTTCGGGTGGAGGCAGCTATTCTCAAACTAGTGACGTATTACCAGGCCCTTAAAAGAAAAGACCCTCGACTCATTGAAGATCTGGACCGACTGCGTCGCATTCTAATCAAAAACCTTCCCTCATCAGGATTCGAAACGTACTTAGAAGTATTCCTGAACCTTATTAAAAATGAAGAGTTCCTCAAAGACATTGATAGACCTGCAGGCCGCATTCTTATTGTAGACAAATCCCAATCAGTTACATCCCCTTCTGCCATTCGCTTAAACAATGATGGATTTGAGGTGGATGTTGTACCCGATATCGGGAAAGCCCTAAAACGAATAGCTGAGCATAAATATGACCTCATCATCTCTGAAATAAAATTAGCGGACATGGATGGATTGAAATTTTGTCGTATGTTAAGATCAAATCAGTCGACAGCCAATATCCCATTTTTTTTCTTCACAGAAGAAGAAAACGACAGACTTCCGATAGAATGCCTTGAATCAGGTGCAGATGATTTCATAAAAAAATCAGGTGAATTAGAAGTTCTCTCTTTAAAAGTTCAGAGAGCAATTTTGAAGACAAATCCCCAGGAGACAAATGGAGGTGTAAGCGGATCTCTGCAAGAGATGAGTGCCATTGATTTTATCCAAAGTCTCTCCGCCGGCGAAAAGAGCGTAAAAATAACCCTGGAAAACGAAACTGAGAGCGGACATATTTATATTGAAAAGGGAAACATTATCCATGCTCACACAGGCGATCTTGAGGGTGAAAATGCCTTTTACAAAATTGCCGTGTGGGAGGAGGGAAGATTTCGGATTATTCCCTGTTCGGCATTCCCACCTCAGACGATCCAGGGTCAAACCATGTCCCTTCTGCTGGAAGCCGCGCGTCTTGCGGATGAGGCCATGGCAGAAGTTGATGATTAGGCACGTAAAAGTTTTATTTTTTGTGCTATGAAATAGATAGTCTGTTCGGTTGGCGTTTGTCCTGGTAGTGTAGGAGAAAAAATGAGCCTCAAATTAAAGACCCAAAAAAGACAGGCGGAAATCATGTTTTCTGATGGTCATTCCATAGATGGCCACTTTTTCATTTCACCTTCCCCTAAGGGTCTTTCTGGAAGCGAAAACGTAATTGAAATCCTCAATGATGATCGGTTCTATATTCCTTTTGAAATAGCTGAAGGTGAGATTTCGCTGCTGCAAAAAGGCTCAATCTCAATGGTCAGGATGGCCATGAGTGAAATGCCAAAGGACCTGCCCTACCTGAGCCGGACCTCGACCAAAATCTTTTTATTATCCGGGGACATCCTTGAAGGACACGTTTTCAATGATCTTCCAAAGACCCGCACACGGCTTTCCGATTTTCTTAATTTCAGCAAAAGGTTTTTTTTTATCGAAGTCGATGAGCAGGATATTTTGGTAAACACAAAGTTTGTAAAAATGGTCACACCCGGCATATAAATGATGCATTGTTTAGCTCATGGGAACCGACCTCTTCCCCTGATTCTAATCCGTAGAAAAAACCTCGTCAAACATGCGACCGGAAGGCGTAAAATCCACGTCTTTGACAAATGCGGCTGCTTCTTTCGCACCGGCTTCGCGATCCATGGCAGCATCTTCCCATTCCACTGACAGCGGGCCGGCGTATTGGATTTCGTTCAGCGCCCGAATGATCTCTTCAAAATCAACCTGACCTCTGCCAAGAGACCGAAAATCCCAGCCACGTCCCGGTTGACCGAAATTTAAAAAACTGCTGAGAATTCCAGAGGTTCCATCCAGTGTCACCGCTGTGTCTTTCATATGAACATGATAGATCCTGTCTGAAAATGTTCTGATGAATTTAGCCGGATCAACGCCCTGCCACTCCAGGTGACTCGGATCAAAATTGAAACCAAAGGCTTCTCGACGACCGATAGCCTCCAGAGTTCGTTCCGCCGATATACTATCAAAGGCGATTTCAGTAGGATGGACTTCCAGTGCAAATTTGACACCGTTTTCGTCAAACACATCCAGGATGGGGTGCCACATATCGGCAAAATACTTAAAGCCTTCCTCGATCTGTTCCTCGCTCACCGGTGGGAAGGAATAAACCAGATGCCAGATGGATGATCCGGTAAATCCGTTGACGACATTTAACCCCATATTTTTGGCGGCAATCGCGCTTTGTTTCATGCTCTCTATAGCCCAGTCTCTTTTTTTCTGAGGATCGCCGGCACAATCATTGGGCGCAAATCCGTCGGATCTGGCATCATTATTTAAGTCACAGACCAACTGACCTGCCAGGTGATTGGATATGGCAAATACACTTAAATTGTTTTCTTTGAGAATATTTTTTTGTTGCTCACAGTATTCCGGGTCCGTCGCACCTTTGGCCGCATCAAAATGATCGCCCCAGCAGGCCAGTTCTAAACCGTCATAGCCCCAGCCATTGGCTTTTTTAGCAAGCTCCGTCAGGGGTAAATCAGCCCATTGCCCGGTAAATAAGGTCACTGGTCTCGCCATTAGTGCTCCTCCTTTCAAATTTTAGCTTATTCTCTAATCTCGCATATAGAAATGATATAATTAATTTACCTAATCAACCATTCAGCCAGTAAACCATTCAACGAGGTCTGAATCTTCAATATTCATTGTTGTATAAAGGCTTTCATCGGATACCACTTTTGATTGCTCCGGCCGCTTTCGACAGCGGATTCAATAAATGCCAGACCTCTGGCGCCGTCAATCACCGTCGGGAAATCCATTACCAGTTCGTCCGGCTCCTGGCCGAGAATTTTAGCACGCATTGCATCGGTCGCGTTGGCATAGATATTGGCAAATGCCTCAATAAAGGCTTCCGGATGTCCCGGTGGGAGGCGGGTTGCTCGCTGGGCGGCATCGCACAAATAAGCGTTTCCTCTGCGGTAGAGTTGAGCGGGCCCTTGGTTGGTTCTGAACCACAGGTAGTTCGGCTCTTCCTGATGCCACTCCAGAGAACCTTTGGTGCCGTAAACTCGAATCCTCAAATTGTTTTCTTCGCCGGCCGAAAATTGGGACGCATGCAATATCCCACTGACCTCTTTTTCAAAGTGAAGCAATATATTACCGTCATTGTCCAGAGGGCGATTCAGAATACTCCTCAAATCAGCACACATTTCTATTATTTCAAGACCGGTTATATAGTGCGCTAGATTCTCACAATGGGACCCAATGTCACCCATACAGTTGGAAATCCCCGAGCGTTTGGGATCGGTGCGCCAGGAAGCCTGCTTCTGTCCTCCTTCTTCAATAGACTTCAAGAGCCAACTCTGGGGATATTCGACCACGATTTTTAAAATATCGCCAAGTTCACCGGTGCGAACCATATGGCGGGCCTGCTTGACCATCGGATAGCCGGTGTAATTGTGGGACAGGGCAAAGACGATACCGGAATCCTTGACAATATCAACCAGGTCTTTTGCTTCTTGCAACGAGTAGGTCATGGGTTTATCACAGATGACATTAATCCCGACTTCGGCGAAGCCCTTGGCAATCGGAAAATGCATGAAATTCGGGGTGACAATGGAGACGAAATCAATGCGCTCGCTTTCAGGCAGGTTCGATTCCTGATCCACCATTTCCTGCCAGGTGCCATAAGATCTCTCTTCACTAACGAAGAGGTCCCGGGCGGACGCTTTTGCTTTTTCAGGATCTGAAGACAGCGCGCCGGCGATAAATTCAATCTTTCCGTCCATCAAAGCGGCCTTGCGATGCACAGCTCCGATAAAAGCGTCTCTGCCGCCGCCGACCATTCCCATTTTTAATTTTCTATTGAGTTCCATCGCTTTCTCCTTTCGTAAGCGTTCACAGGTTGAGGATTCACTGATCAGCTTGTTTCAAACACCTTAAAGCATCGGCTTCATAGCGTCGTTTAACTTCAGATACTGCTGATAAATCTCGGCATAACGGGCTGCCCTCGAAGAATCGGGCACAGCCCGGGTGGATTCGTCCAGTGCAATATAGCGATCCGTCAGCTCAGCCAGTGAAAGGGTGCCTGCGTTTTGATTAATA
>JARFPZ010000087.1 GCA_029288035.1 Desulfosarcina sp. | reverse complement strand
GAAAATCGATGCCCTCAAAGGGTTGAGCGCAGCCGCGGCTTCGTCCGGTGCAGTGGGATTGTTCCATGTGGTGGGCGTCACCCCGGAAGCACAGAATTTGCAAATGTGCCTTAAAGGAAAAAAAGCCAAAGATAAATTTGTGATGACACCAAAGATGGTCCAGGAGGCCGAAGAAAGGTTGTGGACGGCCAAGGGGGATTCAGTCGACATGGTGGCCGTCGGCTGCCCCCACTTTTCATTTGAAGAATTCATCGAGCTTGCGCAATTGATCGAAGGCAGACATGTCCATGATACGGTAGCTTTTTGGGCTTACACCAGCCGGGCGATTTATGGCTGGTTGGAGAATTGCGGGCTGCTAAAGGCCCTCACGAAGGCCGGTGTGATGGTTTTAACCGACGGCTGTCCGCTGCAATATCCAAAGAAAACATGGTCCTTTTCGAGCGCATTCAGCAATTCGGTTAAGTTTGTGAACTATTGTTACTCTCAAACCGGGCTGCCGGTTGGTTACGGAAGTCTGGCGGACTGCGTAGAATCGGCGGTACGTGGGAAAATCTGTCGGGGGCGATCATCATGGCGTTGAGATTGCATGGGTGCAAAATTACGCCGGGTTTGGCCCGGGGAGAGGTTTTGGTTACTTCCGAGCCTATCAGCTTTTGGGGCGGGGTAGATCCCGCCAATGGGCGTATAATAGATCCGCGGCATGAACTCTTTGGGCAAACGGTTTGCGGTAAAGTACTGGCATTTCCCTACGGCAAGGGCTCCAGCACCACCTCCCTGATTATTTTGGAGTTACTGCAGGTGGGTAAGGCACCGGCGGCCATCATCAATGTGCACACCGAGCCGATTTTGGCCACCGGTCCGGTTGTCAGCCGCATTTTCTTTGATCGGAACCTTCCCATGATGACGCTGACCGAAACAGATTTCAATCTTTTGCGCACCGGCCAACAAGTGGTGGTAGATGCCGATAGCAACGTGGTGCAGATTGAGGAGAACAAAACATGAAAATAAAATGTATCGATGCTTACCAAGTTACTTACAGATATGCTGAAAAAGGGGTATATAGTATGTCTGGAAGCCGTTCCCTGGAATCATTTCCAAGTACCATCGTCAAGGTAACAGCTGGTAACGGTTCCGCCGGCTATGGAGAAGTTTGTCCCCTGGGCTCAAATTACATGGATGCCTATGCGCTGGGCGTTGTCAGCGGTATCAAAGAATTGGCTCCGGTACTTATCGACCAGGATCCCCTTCAACTGAGTGCAATCAATCATTTGATGGACAGCACCCTGGAAGGCCACGCCTATGTCAAATCCCCGTTGGATATAGCCTGCTGGGATTTATTGGGTCAAGCCGCCGGCGTTCCGGTCGTTACCCTTCTGGGCGGGCGGCAAGCAGAGAGTTACCCGCTTTACAGGGCAATCTCCAAGCATTCTTCCGAACAAATGACCGAAGATGTTGCCCGTTTCAGATCTGAAGGGTACCGCAAGTTCCAACTGAAGGTTGGCGGTAACCCGGACGAAGATATCGCCCGTGTAAAGTCGGTCTTAAAAGTTATTTCACCGGGGGATGTGCTGGTGGCAGATGCCAATCGGGGCTGGCTGGCGGCGGAAGCCATGCGCGTCGTCACGGCCCTATCCGAAGAGAACTGCTATGTCGAACAACCCTGCAAAACCCTCGAGGAATGTCTTGTTATTCGCAGCCATACGAATTTACCCATGGTACTCGACGAAGTTATCACCGGGCCGGCTTCGTTTCTAAGAGCGTGGAAAAACGGGGCGATGGACGTTGTTAATCTAAAAATTGCGCGCTTAGGCGGTTTGACCAAAGCAAAGCTGATGCGGGATATGTGCGAGGCTGTAGGCATTCGAATGACCATCGAAGACTGCTGGGGTGGAGACGTCACCACCGCCACGGTTGCCCATCTGGCCGGCAGCACACGGCCTGAATATCTATTCTCGTCCACAGATTTTAACAGTTACGTCGACGTCCAGGTGGCGCAAGATGCCCCCAAACGCAAGGAGGGAATGCTGCCAGTGCCGACAACGCCTGGTCTCGGTATCACGGTGGATGAAAAGGTGTTGGGCAAACCGGTGTTTTCAATGAAGTAGAAGCAAGTGAACGTATTTCTCGCAGCGTGGGAGGCCTCGGGGAATGCGAGTGTTCAGCCTGATCGAGAAAGAAACTTAAGATGTCACCGCGGAGATCGCAGAGAACGCTGAGAAAGAATTTTAAATAATCTTTGCTCTTTTATGCGGCACCACCCGCAGATTGTCAGGTAACGCCTGCAGCGCAACCTGACCTACAGCTCAGGCAGCTTAGTTTAGTTTCATATAGGCGCCGCCGCTGGCCAAAAAAACGGCCAGTCTGATCAAAAAAAGAGACTTTTGGGACTCGGTTTGGAAATCGACCGTTGTTGGGATTCGCATTTCGTAATAACATCGGCAAAATGTAGGTTGGGTTGAGTGCAACGAAACCCAACAAAGCTCGGAACAGGCTCAACCCATCTACAAAATGCAAAGTGACACAGGATAGATCCAACTCCAACTTTTGAAATGTAGTTTCATAAGTTCAGGGAAGGGGTGACTCTTGCTGTACTGAACACTGAACACTGAACACTGAACACTTAAAACCCCTATTGCTTGTAGTACCCAATCGAAATTATTTGACACCTTTGCTCCTTTGCTCAGACAACCGGCATGTAAGTAGTTAATTACCTTACCCAGTGATTGGTGGTGTGATGAGGAGGGGGCTTTAGAACGTCGTCAGGAAATTTTTATCAAAAAAGCGTTGGAGCTCGAAAAAGAAGGGGTACGCGCCATCACAACGGGGTGTGGCTTCTTTGCAAAATATCAACCGGCTGCCAGTGAAGCGCCTTCCATTCCGTTATTCAATTCTTCCTTGTTATTGGTACGCATGGTTGCAAGGATGATTGGTCCGAATAAACGGGTCGGTATCATCTCCGCTGGGGGCAGCCACTTGAAAGGCGCATTCCTTGAGAAGGTTTGACGGATTCATGTAAAAAAAATTGCCTGCCGTCTAAACTAAATACATCCGATGTATGTTGTTTTATTGAGATCCTTTATATTCTTAGTTCATCTGCCAGTATTATTGTAATTAATAAAAATATAACAATATCAATATAATAAGGCTTAATAGTTTGTTTTTGCTATTATTTTTTATACAAATATGCCAGAGAAAAGATCAGATGATCATATATATTTACCTTGACATATGATATTTTTACGGCCTCAAGAAAAGAGAAAATTGCCAAGGGAATCGATACCGCTAAAAGAATTTTGCATTATGTCATTAAGGGTGAAGGAAAGCAGGCCGCAAGATGCATGCGAAATCATTTGAATACGACCAATGAGGATCTGAAAGATGACTTGCTGCAACGTCAATTTCAGAACGGCCAAACTGGAATTGAATATTGACTATTGACGAATGAATATTTCAGGTAAGATATTCGATATAAAAAAATATGCCATTCATGATGGTCCCGGAATACGTACGACGGTCTTTTTAAAAGGTTGTCCCCTGACCTGCGGGTGGTGCCACAATCCTGAAGGGCTGTGGAGCGCTCCAAAGATAATTTACGAATTCAACCGCTGCATCGGTTGCGGCGATTGCATTGAGGCCTGCCGGGAAGCTGCGATATCCGCAACCCCGAGCGGTATGTCAACAGACCGCCATCGCTGTAAAGGCTGTGGCCTATGCGTGGACGCCTGTCCCGGCGGCGCCCGTGAATTGACGGAACGAACCGTAACCGTCGACCAGCTCGTTGAGATCATCAAGCAGGATATTCTTTTTTACGATGAGTCGGGTGGCGGTGTCACGTTTTCGGGAGGTGAGCCGCTGCTGCAAGCTGACTTTTTAATCGAAGTACTCAAGGCCTGCGGCCTTTGCGAAATTCACCGGATTGTGGATACGTCGGGGTATGCCAACCGTTCCATCATAGAGGAGGTGGCGCGGCAGACAGATTTGTTTTTATTCGATTTAAAGCTCATCGATTCTGAACGTCACAAACAATTCACCGGGGTGCCCAATCAAACAATTCTTGATAACCTGGTGTTTCTTCATAATTTAGAGGCCGATGTCACCGTTCGGATCCCCCTGATTCCAGGCATAAATGACGACCCTGAGAATTTGAGTCAAATTTGCGGTTTTCTTTTGCCTCTAAAAGGCATTCGTGATGTCCACATCTTGCCTTATCACGATTATCAAAAAAATAAGTACAGCAAACTCGGTATGGAATATACGGCTGACGAAATCGTCGTGCCGCCACCGGAGCGGGTTTCAAATTCACTGAAACAATTTGAAGAAAAAGGATTTCAGGTCAGCATAGGAGGATAGAATCATGAATAAGCGGATTGAAAGACTACGAAGCGAAAGCTTCGAAGCAAGCCCCAGTATTTCGATTGAGCGGGCGCTTTTGGTCACCGATTTTTATAAAGCGCATTATGGAAAATATTCCATGCCGGTCATGCGTGCATTGGTGTTCAAACACCTCTGCGAACAAAAGACCATCTATATTGGTAAAGAGGAATTGATTGTCGGTGAGCGGGGACCTTATCCCAAATCAGTTTCGACTTTTCCGGAATTAACCTGCCACACGGAAGAAGATCTCCGGATTCTTAACAGCCGGGCCATGACCAGTTTCAACATTTCAGAAGAAGATATCCACACCTTTGGGAAGGCGGTGGTGCCCTACTGGAAAGGACGAAGCATGCGAGATCGTGTTTTCGGTCATGTGCCCGATGCCTGGAGGGATGCCTATGAATCCGGGTTTTTTACAGAGTTTATGGAGCAACGGGCCGCTGGTCATACCTGCCTTGATGGTACGATTTACCATAAGGGAATGCTGGATTTCAAAGAGGAAATCGCTCAAAGTACGGCAGCTCTCGACTATTTAAATGATCCTGAAGCGGCTGAGAAAGCGGAAAACCTGAAAGCCATGGATATTGCCTGTGACGCTGCGATCATCTTTGCTGAACGCCACGCCGAGTTGGCGGAAAAGATGGCGCGTTCGGAGAGTGACCCCAAGCGGAAAGCTGAATTAGAAAAGATCGCAGCGGTGTGTCGTTGGGTGCCGGCGAATAAGCCGCGGGATTTCTGGGAAGCCCTCCAGATGTACTGGTTCGTCCACCTGGGAACAATTACCGAGCTCAACGGCTGGGATGCCATGAATCCCGGGCACCTTGATCAGCATTTATACCCCTTTTACCGCTCAGAACTCGAGCGGAGTGACATTGACCGGGAGAAAGCCAAGGAGCTGATTTCTTGCCTGTGGATCAAGGTCAACAATCATCCCGCACCGCCCAAAGTCGGCGTAACGGCAAAGGAAAGCGGCACCTACAATGATTTTACCAATATTAATCTGGGCGGTTTGCTGCGAGACGGCTCCGACGGTGTCAATGAGGTGTCATACCTTATTTTAGAGGTTATTGACGAACTCAATTTGCTGCAGCCTCAAAGCAATGTTCAGATCAGCGAGAAAACCCCGGACAGGTTTCTCAAAGCCGCTTGCAGGGTAATCCGCAAAGGCTATGGCTACCCGTCTGTTTTTAACGCCGACGAAGTGGTCATGGAACAGTTGCGGGTTGGAAAGACCATAGAGGACGCTCGGGAAGGTGGCTGCAGCGGCTGCATCGAAACCGGTGCCTTTGGAAAAGAGGCCTATGTATTGACGGGATATCTGAATGTCCCCAAAATACTCGAGCTGGCCCTGAATAACGGTATTGATCCGCTCACGAACAAAAAAGTCGGCATTGAAACCGGTGACCCCGGGCAGTTTCAGGATTTTGATGCCCTTTATGAGGCCTTCAGGAAACAGCTTGAATACATTGTCGACCTCAAGATTCGCGTCAACAATTATATCGAACGTATGTATGCTTCCCACGCGCCGGCCCCCTTTCTGTCCGTTGTGATCAATGACTGCATAAAAAATGGAAGAGACTATTATAATGGGGGGCCCCGATACAATACCAACTACATTCAGTGCTGCGGTATCGGAACCACAACCGACAGCCTTTCAGCGCTCAACACCCACGTGTATGAGAACCGTAAGATAGAGATGAAACAGCTGATGGCAGCGATGAAAAACAATTTCGAGGGGGATGAGAAGCTACGCCGTTACCTTCAGAATAAAACGCCTTTTTTTGGAAACGACGACGACAAAGCCGATAGCCTCATGCAAAGAATCTATGCCTCGCTGTTTGATGCCATCGACGGTAAACCCAACACCAAAGGCAGTACCTACCACCTGAATATGCTCTCCACCACTTGCCACATATACTTTGGTAAGATGTTGGGTGCGACGCCCAACGGCAGGTTAGCGGGAAAACCCATATCCGATGGGACCTCACCTTCTCACGGTGCCGATCGGAAGGGGCCGACGGCAGTCATCAAGTCCCTGGGAAAAATGGACCAGATTAAATCCGGTGGAACGCTCTTGAACCAGAAATTTCTCCCCGACGTATTGAAAAATGAAAGGGACCTGACCAAACTGATGCATCTCATTCGTTCTTATTTCAAGCTCAACGGACACCATATTCAGTTCAATATCGTTGATACATCGATGCTCCGAAAAGCCCAGGCGGCACCCGACGAATACCGCAATCTCCTTGTACGGGTCGCCGGCTACAGCGACTACTTTGTTGATTTGGATATCGATCACCAGGAGGAGATCATCGCCAGAACCGAGAACGCGATGATATAACCAGGTGGAAGGGGGACGGATCGTGAAACTCGAAGAAAAAGTCGCCATTGTAACCGGCGCAAGCCAGGGCATTGGAAAAGGCATTGCCATCGGCCTGGCAAAGGCGGGTGCCGATGTTGTCGTAAATTACTATAAAAATGCGGCGGGTGCCGAGACTGTAAAAGAGGAGATTGAAGATATTGGCAGAAATAAAAGCCGATGGCGGTTCGATAATGAATATGTTCAAGATGATTCGGTATTTGTCCGATTCAAAATGAAAGAAAAGGAGATATCATGTTTGCTGGATTAACCCAATTCACCCCCCGTATGCGAGTACTGTCGGATTCCCAGATAAAGGAAATTCATCTGGCTGCCTGTGAAATTTTGGAAAGAACCGGTTCATTGATTCATCATAAGGACGCCCAGGATCTGTTGCACAGTCACGGGGCGGTGGTAGAAAAGGATGGCCTGGTTCGAATTCCTTTTAATCTGGTGGACCGGGCCCTGGCTACGGCGCCGGAACGTATCGTGCTCTGCCATCGGGGTTGAGAAAGAAAAATATTTTTGGAAACCGGGAAAACCTATTTTTCACCCCTAGTGGACAATATCAATATTATTGATCCCCACACCAAAAAAAGGAGACGGTTCGTTGCCTCCGATGCCAAGAAGATGGCAACGGTTATGGACTATACCAGGCATATGGATGTGGTTCAGGTGGGTGCCTTTGCAGATGATCTGCCGCCTGAAATCGTGGATCGCGTCAACACGCTTGAGATGATGCTCCACCAAAGAAAAGCCATTTCGTTCAGTCCCAAGGGCCCTGAAGGGTTGCTCGATATCATCGAGATGGGAGCCATCGTCGCCGGCGGCAACGATGAGTTGCGTTTGAATCCCTATTTGATGAAACTGGGCGAACCGATCTCCCCGCTGGTCCACGACGGTCACGCCATCAAAGAACTGATGATCTGCGCGGAGTATGAACTACCCATTGTGTATTACCCGATTCCCATGGGAGGGGCCACCGCTCCGGCGACATCGGCAGGTCTGCTGGCCCAAGGCCATGCGGAGTCACTGGCCGGGCTGGTTATCCATCAGCTGGTTAAGCCCGGCGCACCTTTTCTATACGGCGGGGTCGCAACGGTGATGGATATGCGCTCTACGGCCTGTGTCTACGGCGGACCGGAGCTTTACCTGCAATGCGCCGCACTTGCAGACATGGCCAACTATTTCGAACTGCCTTTCTGGGGTACGGCTGGATGCACGGACACCGTTGACCTGGATGAACAGGGGGCTGCCGAGATCGGCATGTCCTGTCTCCTGGCGGCATTGAGCGGAGCCAACCTGGTACATGATGTGGGCCTTCTGGATCAGGCCAGTCTGGTGGATCCGGTTACCATCCTGTTCTGCGATGAGGTGATCGATCACGTCAAACATTTCATGCAGGGCATTCATCTCAGCCCGGAAAATTTTGCCTTGGATGTTATCAATGACGTCGGGGCCGGCGGGAATTATCTATCCGAAAAGCATACCCTGGACCATTTCAGGGATTTTTGGACACCTACCTATTTCAGGCGGCCTTCATTAGACGGCATGGTGGATAAAAGCCTTCTCGAAGTGCTCAATGAAAAGGTTTTGGAAATTGAAAAAAGCCATGAAGTTCCCCCCCTGGCAGAAGACAAAGTAAAGGCACTTCGGGAGTTGGAAAGAAAGTGGTTGAAAGGGTGACCGCTTAATTCCGACTGGCTCAATTCATAAGCCACCCTGCCTTGGCGGGATGAGAATTTGAAAGGTTCTAGCGTTACGGCGAGGGCATGTTTTCTGGCGCAAATCTGACCACAGCCGGTGGCTTATGAATTGGGTAAGCCTTTAAAGGGGCGACAACCGGCACCAGTACCAAGGATCCTTCTAACCCAACCCCAACTGAACTCTTGGCTTGACAGGCGAATTTGCACATTGTAAATTGTCCACAATTTACAATTTAGGGGGAAGATGCATTTAACGGATTATGAAAAAGCACTTTTGAATGGCGAACATGGCGAGGCCAGACGGCTTGCCATGCGTGTTCTTTATGACCTTGGGGAATATTACGAAGTTGATCGCTTTGTAGAAATTGTCGCATGCCATGATGATAGCACCGTTTTTCTGGGAGAAGCCCAGGTCGAATTCGCAGAGCATTTGGACAACAGGTCGCTTGTGCTGAATCCAATGTGATCACCTTTGTTATGGGCGCACGCACCAATCGATATGCCGGCCCGCTTGAACTGCTGGCAGGGATTGCCGGAAGGGTCCCCTATTTCGGATTGCACGTTACCGAAAACCGCAAAGCCCAAGGTCTGATCGTTCCCGGCGACGATATAGCTCCTGAAATGTTTGAGCATGATAGTTTTTACACCTATTATGCCTATGCCTTTGGTGAGATCGTGGGTGACATGGTATTGGCCATGGATGGGTTCCACCCCCATATCAGTGTGGATAACCTCAAAAATATGAGTGCAACATTGGCATCTTCCGGTGGCATCGCCCTTTTCCACCTGGTAGGGATTACACCTGAAGCACAGACATTGGAAATGGCTT
>JARFPZ010000663.1 GCA_029288035.1 Desulfosarcina sp. | reverse complement strand
CCGCAGCGGAAAATTTGCCCAAAAGCTTCAGAAAAAAGGGATCCCGGTGTATAACTTGAAAGGAGGTATTTTAGCCTGGGTACACGATGGCGGGAAAGTTTACGACCTAAACGGAGAAACCCATCGCATTCATGTATACGGTCGCAAGTGGAACCTGGGTCCTAAACGCTATGAGGCCATTTGGTAAAAAAAAATTGAAGATTGTCGATTGAAGATTGAATATCTAAGGTCCGCTGCCAGCGGATCTATTATAAAAAACATCAACCAACCCCTCGCAGCAAGCTGCTGGAAACTAGGCCCAGATAAAGATTAAATTGACGGAGCGAAGCGACATCCACAAATATTCATTCGTCAATAGTCATTAGTCAATCCCGGCTTGCCCGGGTGAGGCCCTTCCGGTCGGAATAGTAAATGTCGTAATAATTTTGTTTTAAGGTATTGCGTCGAAAAAATCTTCGCTCAATCAGGTAACGCGGAAAAAGATGAAAGACCGTCATCAAATTGCCTTTAAAGCCGCTGCTTAACCAACGTCTTCCTGATGCCACAATCCCCTTTCGAAGGAAAACGAGCCTGCCGACTTCTTTTAACCGCACTGACAATTCAACATCCTCCATCAGCATCATCGACGGAATTCCACCGGCAGCAGCGAGGGATTCGGTTCTAAAAAATTGGGCCTGATCACCGAAAGAAATTCCGGTTAAAAACGTTCGCAAATTGTTCAAGAAAGCAATCACCATGGTTTTGGGAGTTTTTTTTTCAAATTGCATCCCAACCGCACCCCCAACAATGTAAGGATCGGACTCGAGCTTTGCGAGAATCCTATTAAACACGCCTTTTGGGACCACACAGTCCGCGTGCAGAATGACGACCACGTCACAGCTTATGGATTCAACCCCTTTTTTGATTTGAAGCCCCCTGCCCTTCGGACTTTCGACCACCCGAGCGCCCAGTGTTGCAGCGATTTTCCGAGTTCCATCGATGGAACCGCCGTCAGCCACGATGATCTCATTCAAAGCGGTGCGATCTTTCAGGGATTCAAGGCATTGCACCAGGCTTTCCGACTCATTCAGAGTCGGGATGACGGCGGAAATACAGTTCGGCGTCGGGTAGGACTTGTCCCGCAGAAGAAATCCGTCCCTGAAAAGCCCACCTAACAGAAGCCCATAAAAGGGAAGGTATTCAATCAGTTTCAGCCAGGATATCTCTTGAAACACGCCGGTGTTAAATTCAACGGCACTGACAAAGAAGGTAACCACCACCGCGGTTTGCAAATACAACCAGGCCCGCGAGGCAAAAAAAACAAGCAACGGTACAATTAATATCAAATACCAGGGATGAAGGGTCGGAAGAAAAACGAGTAGACATCCCAAAGCCAGATATACACTGCGCAGCTGATCATGGACAAACAAATACAGCCAGACAAGGCAGATCGCCAACAAACAAATGGAAACGAGACCAGACAGACTACCGAATACGTATCGAATCAATGCCGTCATGGAATCATTGTAATGATAATAAGTTCCAAATTCAGCCAGGGATTGAAAAATGCCGGCACCGGCATCCAAGTAAGGAATATAGAGTATCAGCGGTATCAAAACGGCAAGGCTTTTCCGCCGGTTTTCCCCGTTCACCAAAAAAGGCAGGGCTACCACAGCAAAATATTTCGATAATATTGCCAGACCCAGCATCGAAAAACCGATGGCAGGAGACTTTTGGCGAAGAATCAGATACAGGGCCAGACACAGGAAAAACACTTGAATTATATCCAAGTGACCTTCCCCGCTGATATACAAAAGAACCAGCGGATTGGCGGCATAAAAAAGCAGCCTGGACGGCAACACCTGACGTTGTTGAATCATCAAGATTAAAACGATCATCACACCGATATCGAAGCCGATCATGACGGCTTTAAAAAGAAAAGGGTCCGAGTTAAGCCAGGCCAGACTCCTGAAAACCAACAGTACGACCGGAGGATAGGCAGCGGAGATTTCCGGATGATTGATTTGCCGCCAGATGGCATGAAGGTCTCCCCGGGCGACCTCCGCTAAAGCCGGATGAAGGGGTGAGAAAAGATATGGGTTAAAGCCGAGATTTTGAACATATCCTTCCCAGACATAACGAAACACGTCGCTTCCCACCGGGTACGGCAAAAAAATCAGTCTGGCCAAGATTCCCAACGTAAAAATAACCGTCAAAGCTGTTTTGGAGGTCAATTCCGCTGGAAACCACCACACCATCAAAACCATCAGGACATGGCCCAGGCAAAACATGACTGAAAATAAAACGGCGTGTTTGCCCACGGGAGCGATGATGACCATCGCACCCATGGCAGCCAACCAGAAGACAGCCAAAAGTATGAAACGTCGTAATTGCATTGGATCGTAAGAATAAAAAAGGCAGGGGGTTGTATGGTCCCTGCCTTTGTAGAATCCTAAAGATTTGTTGGACGTTCAGTCACTAGTATACAAAGACATAAAAAAATTACAGGTTGCGGGTTTCGCGTTACGGGTTGCGAGTTGCGCGGTGCGGGGTTGCGGGTCACAGAAGAGAGATATATAGTAATCTCCGAACCCTTAATCCCGAACCTGGATCCGCTCAGTGTATCTATAAGTCAGAATGGGACACTAATTGGTCAGGGTAACTTTTCTGAAGGGCTCATTGCTACCCTGATTGGTCGAATTGCGTGTAAAGTTGAAGATACTTGGCAAGGAGTGGTGTCCAGCTTCTTGACGCCGCCCATGCGACAGCCCTGTTAGCAATGATCTCATATTTTTCTTCAGAGGCACAAAGCTCAGCGATCGAATGCGCCCATTGTGACGGTATATGCGGAGATACGATGACAAACGGACAGTCTTTTGTAAAACCGGCATGCTCAGTGGTCATCGCCGGCAGGGCGGCAGCCGCTGATTCCAGCAGAACATTGGCTTGCCCCTCCCATCGCGAAGGAAGCGCAAACACATCTGAATCATGATAAAATTGTAAAAGACCGGCGGGATCAACGCCGCCATGCCAGACTATTCTTTTATCAATCCCGGCAGTTAGGGCAAACTGTTTCAACTTGCCGGCGTATTTAAGATCTGGAATATCACCGACGAAATGCCATTCCCAGTCCAATGTGTCGGGCAGCATCGCCAACCCGCGCAGAAGAATGTCGATTCCTTTCTGATGGACAATTCGTGCAACAGTTAGCCCCTTTACCTTCTTTTGAAGTTTCCGATGCCGGCGGGCACCTATGAATTGGCTCGTATCAACCCCATTCTCAATAACCAGACATTGATGAGTCGACACGCCTATCCTGGATACTGCCAGGTCCGCTACTGCCTGGGAAACGCAGAGAAACCGGCGACACCTTTTTCTGGTCAGACGTTCCAGCCACAGATGTGATCTGCGGGGTTCCGCTACGCGCAGGGAAGAAATCACAGGGATTTCTCGGGGTGCCATCATACGTGTGATGACGTTGGCGTGAAACAGCCAGGAGTGTATTAGGTCGGGCTGGAATGCTGCGATGATGCGTCGAAGCCTTCGGGCGCGATACAGGGTATACCAATCGGTGATGCCCAGTTCTTCGACCGGCGTCCCATTTGTCTGGATGCGATGCCCGACGCTTCCGTCTTCATGTAAAAGACAAACCACGCCGACGTCATGTTTCTTTCCGGCTGCTCGAACGACCCGTTCAAAAACCTGTTCAGCGCCGCCCTCATCAAGTTCAGTAATGACAAACAGAAGACGCATCTTTACTTAACCCCAATATCGCATAAACAGGGGTTCATATGGTCTTTATAAGTTGCGGCTTGTCAGATCTCAAGATCTATGTCGATGACATTTATCGAGAATTGCTTTAAATGCAGGTTATTCGATTTACAGAACCTTTTCAACATTAGCAATTGTTCCGGATCCTTATGGTTAAAGGAAATCAGCAGGCTGCCTATGCCGTATTTTTTCAACAGCATGTCGAGATCCTTGAAAGCACCCAAAATCGGAAAGCCCTGGAGACGTTTGCCGATTTTTAAGCTGTCATCATCAATAAAGCCGACGGGTTGAATCTTCAGGTTTTTATTGTTCAACAGCTCACGCAACAAAAGTTCACCGCCAGGCCCAGCCCCGTAAATAAACGCTTTTTCGCCACCCAGGGTTTTGCGTTTGATCGTATCAAGAAAAATCCGAAAAGACCCTCGGGTCCCCACCAGAAAAACACTAGTAAGCAGCCAGTCGATGAGAAACATTCCCTTGGAAAAATCGGTGAACCGGTAGATATAGGTAACGGCCACAACTGACAGCAGGGTGGCCAAGGTAGACGCCTTAATCAAGACAAAGATATCACTGGACCCCATGGATCCCCAGATCCCCTTGTAAGTGCCCATTGCAAAAAATGCCACAAATTTGCAGGCAATCACGGTGGGCAGAGAATGCAAAAAAACTTTGAAATAAAAGGCAAAGTCAGCAGAAGAGAAACGCAGGCGATACGCAAGATAATAGGAAAAAGCGATCAAGCACAAATCCAGAATGACTTGTATAAGCTGACGCTTATACGTCAATTCAATTAAAATTGGCGTATATGAACGATCCCGCAAAAGTGAAAATTCTTTTTCAGGGTATACACGTAACTGAGAGAGGTAAATCCCCATCAAAATAATTGCCAGGGCAACCGGGATAATAACTGCCGGCGATGTTAAGGTATCGCTTGTGCTTACAAACATGGCGGAAACCCCGGAAACGGTGGCGACGGTGTATAGAAACAAGACGGCCTTCTTTTCACTGAATCCCATCAAGACCAGACGATGGGATGTATGATCTTTGCCGCCGACGGAGGCTTTGCGACCGCTTAGCAACCGGATCAGGGTCACCAGGGTCGTATCAAAAATCGGCACCAAAAGTAAAATTATCGGCACGGCAAAGTTAGATAAAGCACTGCTACCCTGGGCTTCTGAAATATAAAGGCTTAGCACCGCCAGGCAAAAGCCGATCACAAGGCTGCCGCAATCTCCCATAAAAATTGTGGCGGGATTGAAATTATAAATTAAAAATGCGGCCAAAGCCCCGCCGACAGACATGGCAATGACTGCAGCCTCCGGTGTTGACACCCAAAACAAGATGGTCAAAAATACGACGGCAATTAATCCTATCCCGGCACAGAGCCCGTCTATATTGTCCAGCAGGTTAAACGCATTGGTGATCCCTACAATCCAGGCAATGGTGACCATAGTGTCCAAGGTCAATGATTCGAACCAGTGAAGCCGAAATCCCAAAAAGGAGATGAGCAGCGCAACCAGGATCTGCCCGACCAGCTTGGTGTGGGGCTTAATATGTAAGAAATCATCCAGCAGCCCCAGAAAAAATAAGAAGGTCATACCCAGCCAGATTACCGCGCCCAACGAGGGTAGATTCACCGAATTTGAAGTTCTGAAAAAGTGAGGCAAAATAGTGGAAAAGTCTGCCATCAAAAACAGCGCGCTAGCGATGCCGAAGTAGATGGCAACACCTCCCAGCAGAGCAGTGGGTTGTTTATGCCACCTTTGCTTGGAGGGATAGGCAACCCAGCCTTTTCTCTTCGCAATTTTACGAACCACCGGCGTGGCAGCAAGGCATAATAGAAATGCTAATGAGGGTATTAAAAATTGCATTTAGCGTAATAATTCACCACAGACGCAAAGGTTGCTGTGGGTTAATATCTTATCTCATGAACGTCACTATTTCCGAAAGAATTTCATCCAGATTGACATGCGGCTTAAAACCAATCAGGCGGGCTACTTTTTCAACGCTCGGGACTCTGCGCATCATATCCTCAAAATCCGCCTGATAGGCCTCTTCGTAGGGAATTAAAACACTTTCTGATTTAGATCCCGTCAATGCGATTATTTTTTTGGCCAGGTCCAGCATGGATATTTCCTCGATGCCGCCGATATTAAACACCTGTCCAAAAGATTCATCATTTTCTACGAGTGCCATAAATACCCGGACAACATCCTTTACGCCGGTAAACGTCCGGGTTTGCGAACCATCCCCATAGACCGTTAAGGGGTCATCCTTCAAGGCCTGTACAATGAATCTGGGGACGACCATACCATAAGTGCCGGTTTGCCGGATGCCGATCGTATTAAACAATCGGGCAATGGTAACCTTAAGTCCACCGGTTCTATAGTAGGCCAGCGCGGTAAATTCATCCATGAGCTTCGAGGCTGCATAGCTCCATCTGAATTTGCTGGAGGGTCCATAAACAATATTATCGGTTTCGACCAGGGGCGCATGGGTGTGTTTGCCATAAACTTCCGATGATGAGGCGATCAGAACCTTTTTTCTGAATTTTGCACAAAGCTCGAGAACCTTTTCAGTTCCCTGGATATTGGTTTTAATCGATTCCAGGGGATAGTCCAGGATATACTTAACACCCACCGCAGCGGCCAGGTGGAAGACCGTATCACAAATACCGATTAGCTCCAGCATGGTGTCATGATTGAGGATGGTATCGATATGAACAAATAATCTATCCCGGAAACGATCATCATTTTGTAGAAACTCGATGTTTTCCATTGATCCGGTGGAAAGATTGTCAATGATATATACCTCATCTCCTCTCTCAAGGTAGGCTTCCGTCAGATGAGATCCGATAAAACCGGCGCCGCCTGTAATTAGTACTCTCATGCCAACTCCCTATATGCAATTTCGTAACGCCAAAGATCAAGCTGCAGTACAGCCTATCGATTGGGCATTGTATTCCATCAGCGCTTCAAGTGTTCAGTGTTCAGGAATTCACTACGGGTCAGATCATCCCTCCTTATATGAAACTACATTTAATTCAATGTCCATTAGGCGATAATTAATGATTGGTGGGAGCGGCTTCCAGCCGCGATTTATATGGGCAATCGCGGTTAAAAACCGCTCCCACAATCCAAATACAATTGAAATAAAATCACAAAGTTTCTTTATTGATCAAACTGGCCGTTTTTTTGGCCAGCGGCTCCCGCTCGTGTGAAACTA
>JARFPZ010000624.1 GCA_029288035.1 Desulfosarcina sp. | reverse complement strand
ATCGTAATCTCAATGAATACAATCGGATGGAAAGCAACGAATTTCACAGCATCACTTATGACAAATTTATGGGGGGCCATTTTTTTGATCGGATCGTGGCTTCCTGCCAAGAAAAATACCCCTATCTCAAGAAGGAAGATTTTTGCAAGCCGTGTCGCGATGAATTTGCCCGGATATTTCCCGACCATGCAACCTACCTTCCGAAAACGATTCGGTACTTTAGCGAAAAGCGGGATCAATTCGGCAAACCCCTCTATCATGATACGGGGCAAGCCCCTGCGTGGCGGCCCTAAACTCCGTAAAGTGAATTCCCATTGTCTAAACACGCGTTTATTGATGGATTCGTAATAAGTCTGAAATTCGATTGTTATTCATTGTAACTAATTGAATTTAAGTACCATAAATTTATTTTTGTGCTTTTTGCGCTTTTTTGCGGCTATATCTTTATTGATACTGAAAGTTTTTCTCCTTGAACAGCCTCAAACAGGCATCCACCACATCCGGATCAAAAAGAATCCCCCTGTTTTTTGATATTTCCTCCAGAGCCTTATCGATGCCAAGGCCCGGGCGATAGGGTCGGTGGGACTCTATGCTTTCAACCACATCGGCGACGCACAAAATCCTGGCTTCCAGGAGGATATCTTCCCCGGCAAGACCCTGCGGGTATCCTGAGCGATCCATCTTTTCATGATGCTGCAGAACAATCAGATCGACCGGCCAGGGAAAATCGATTTTTTTTAGTATTTCAAATGCGGCCCGGGGATGTCTCCTGACCAATTGAATCTCTACCTCGTTTAACCCGCAGGGCTTACTCAGAATTTCGGCGGGGATGGAAATCTTCCCCATATCATGAATAAGCCCGGCCATTTGGACCCCTTTAATCTGGTGCTCGGAAAGCCCCAATTCCCCGGCCAGCGCCATCGCCAGCTCGGTGGTTCGCTTTTGATGGCCTGCTGTGTAAGGATCCCGTTTTTCCGCAGTTAACGACATGGCGGACACAATTTCATCAAGATTTTTTTTCAATTTAGCGTGACTCTGCTGAAGCTTTTCTTCCGCCAATTTGCGTTCTGCGATCTCCTGTTTTAGCTGTTCATTCAGCATTGTCAACTCGGTGGTTCGTTCAAGCACGATTTCCTCGAGCCGATCGTGGTGCTTTTTCAACTCGTCTTCCGCTTCCATCTCTTTGGAGACAACCGTAAGAAATCCTAAAGACAGGCAAACCCCATCCTGTTCATGGATTTCGACGGTTGCCTGGTCTTTGAGCCAGAGAGCACCGCTGCTATTCACCGCGAGTTTGTAAACGGCTTCGATCGTTCCTGCTTTTTTGCCTTCTTCGCGCAACGCTTCCCGGGCAGAGTTCAATTCTTCCCGGTTTTTGACTTCTTTTCGAATCCCGACATCCACATCCAGGTCTTTGTAGATGCGGCGGTCTACGATGCTGTTTCGAAAAACCTCGGCGACCTCTGAATTTTCACACCCAAGAAGGTTCATAAACTTCTGGCTGGTGTATTCATACCAGATTTTCTCTTTTTCCCCTTGCCAGGCTGCAATATATAGTATGGCAGCACTGCCGGTGTCTTCAAAGCTCCGATAACGATCGATGTATTCGGCCACGCGTTTCTTTAATTCATCGCTGAAGCCACCAGAAAGGATGCATCCGTAATATTCCGGGGTAGGAAGGCCGTTTGGATCGGAGATACTTTCCATATGTTCTTCATTTTTCTAGGTATTGTGATTTTATGAAACAGAAGGGCAACGGACAGGTTATTTTTTCCTGTACCGCACCGGGAAATACCGGCAAGAAAAAAGGTTCCTATGAAGAACTATAGCAGAGCGCTTCCAGAGGTCAATTTAAAATTCCATCCCATTGAAAAATATAATGATTCATGCGATAAAAAAACATTGTCAGGAAAGTGCCTGGTAAAAAATGATGCCTGCGGGTCGGTTGCCTGAACCTGATTCTGGACGGTTTTAATTTTTTAACCACGAAATACACGAAACACTCGAAATGTTTACAGGATAAATTTGTATTGTTTAGAGTATTTCGTGGTGAAATTATTTGTTTCGAACAAGATGTGTATACGGTGATTAAAATGAAAACAGATCTACATCCCTCTGCCATCGAAGCGATCGGAAACACGCCCCTTGTCGATTTGGCCAGAATCACCCGAGACGTGGATGGCCGGATCCTGGCCAAGCTGGAATATTTCAACCCCGGCTTTTCCAAAAAGGATCGAATAGCCCGCCAGATCATTGCCGACGCAGAAGCATCCGGCGAGCTTGCTGCGGGTCAGACCGTGGTGGAGCTGACCAGCGGCAACACCGGCACCGGCCTGGCCATCGTCTGCGGGATAAAAGGGTACCCCTTTGTAGCCGTGATGTCCAAAGGAAACTCGGTGGAAAGGGCCCGCATGATGTCGGCCCTGGGAGCGGAGGTCGTCCTTGTCGATCAACTGCCGGATTCAGTCCCCGGTCAGGTATCGGGAGGTGATCTCGAGCTGGTGGAGTGCGAAACCCGGAAAATCGTTAAAGAACGCCATGCCTTTCGTGCCGATCAATTTCAACTGGAAAGTAATTTCCGGGCCCATTACCTCAACACCGGTCCCGAAATCATCCGCCAGTCCGGTGGACACATCGACGTATTCTGCGATTTCGTCGGCACCGGCGGATCATTTGCCGGCTGCGCCGCCGCCTTCAAAGAAGACAACCCGGCCGTAAAGTGCTTCGTCGTTGAACCTGAGGGCGCTGCCATACTTGCCGGAGTGCCGGTGACCTATCCCAACCACCGCATCCAGGGAGGTGGCTACAACATGTTGAATTTGCCGTTGCTGGACCCCGCCCAGGTGGATGGGTATGTCACGGTCTCCGACCGGCAGGCTATCGAGATGACCCGCCGGTTGGCTCGAGAGGAAGGTATTTTTGCCGGCTTTTCATCAGGCGCCAACGTGGCTGCCGCCATAGAGTTGCTTGAAACGTCATTTGATGGCCAGACAGCCGTGGTGTTGATTTGTGATTCGGGCCTGAAGTATTTGAGCACGGATTTGTGGGAATAGATTGGCGGGCGGTGGGCAGGCGAAAATCATGCTTTCCATCGCATGGTTACTTTTAAACATAACCGTGTTTATCGCCGGCACACCGGACAATGGATTCCAACTGGTCGTTTCGATAACAGGCCATCGCTGGTGATTCACGTTTATTGGACGTTCTTTTTAGCTTACGAAGACACTCTAGGGTAGCCTCTATAACCTCTTGGTCCAGCTGAAACCGGTCGGCAAATTCCGTGACTGAATATTTGCCCCATTCTTTCATTATCTCTTCAACCTGCTCGACCGTTGGCAGCTTTTTTCCTGAAAGATCCGTCATAGTTCACACCTTCCCGTTGTTAAATAATTCTTGTAACATTTTAATATCAAATGGTTTTATGTCTGTCAATTGTGGAGATCTATTATAAAAATTAGCGGTTAGCAGGTGATGCTTTAAATTTTCCGATTTGCACTTATGTTATCGGTATTGTAACTGATCGGTTCCAGGTTCAGAGTTCAAAGTTCAAAGGTTACAACTGATTGACACTGTTCACAATTTTAATCAAAATTTGGATAACCGTCATACACCAAGGGGTAAAAACGAATTTATAACCAAATAGAGACACGATACTTATGTGAGGAGCCGTCTGGGGCTGTTCAACCCAGAACGTTTATATGAAACTTCATGAAATCGGGGATTTCGATGGTTCATGTCTATTTCTCGTGGGAGCGGCTCTCAGCCGCGATAAACGGCGTCAGCACGGCGCTACGCAATATTCGCGGCTGGAAGCCGCTCCCACAATTATAATCGCTAACATTTTAGTTTTTATACTTTTTTAGTCACCAAATAAGTTTTTTTTAGATCAGACCGGCCGTCTTTTTGGCCGGCGGCTGGGCTGGCGCTGGACCGCCCAACCTTGGTAAATGCTAACTGAAAAAAGGAATTATTCAAATGAATACGTGCACTTTCATAGATTTTATGCAGACACTTAGGCCCTGGCTCAATGACGACTATATCCACACAGCGCGCTTCGATGACAAAGGAAATTTCACATTGATGTTTGTGGATGGCGGCCAAAAGGTTTACCAGGTTGACGATTGTACGGAAGCCCAGCTCAAAGACGCGGTTGAGCTGCTGAAGAAAAATGGTGTTTCGGTGTTAAAATAATTCGTTCTCAGCTTCTCCGGCAACCGCCCTCCGCGTCATTCCGGTCGCTTCCCGGCAACGCCTCGCAAATCCAGCGCGGCACGCAGAGGCACGTAAATTTCCTCGATATCGATGGGCACCTTGAGATGTGTCGCAAAACCCGCCACCGGCAGGGTAGCATGCAGGGAATCGGCCTTTTGGCAATACGCCTTGATTTTGGGCTGTCAGATCGGAATCGGATAGCGGATCGGATCCCGTTTTGGATGGTACTTCAGGCCCCGTTTGGGGGTCGCGGCACTCCCGCCACTTATTGAGCGCATCCAATACCTTTGTACCTAAATTCAGAAATACTGATGTGACGTAAAATCGGATGCAACAAAAATTTCAGAAATCGCGTCCATAAAACTGAATTTGGGCGAATCGTTCTGAATTTAATTTTTTATTTCGGTTCTAAAACCAAAGTAAAGGGCGTCGATATTACCTTTTTCTAAATTATCGTTCCATTTATTTTTGATAAACTTGTTGCATCTTGAATTTACGCTTATTTTTACTACAAATTTTGTAGGTTCTTTAGATATCAGGACCTCCCGAGAAGTTTTTCCAATTGAGGTCAGGAGCCCTGAAATTCGTTTCTTTAAAACGAGCCGGCATTTGGTCTTGAGCAAATCGTCGTTTGAATTTCTCCAACTTATCCTGCTTTTTCCAGCGGTCCGGAAGCGGATCACAATCTTTATCAGGGTCCATGGGTTGATCCAACTGAAACATCAGCCGCTCTTTGGCAGCATCATATTCCATTTCGGTAATCGATTTATCTTGACCTTCCGGCTACCATCCATAGCGCCAGGCAATGATGCCCACCAGGACATCGGCCTCCTTTACATAACGCACACATTCTTCGACGGTCGGCCGGGTACTGGCGGCAAAAATTTCCATCCCGTGCCACACCATCCCGGCCATGGTGATGGCATCCTGTACAATTTTGCGGCGATCTTCGTTGTCGATGTAAGTGCTGGATATGAAGACCTTGTAAAGTTGCCGGTCATCCGGTGAGGTGGGTTGTTTCGGGGAAGGCATTTTATTTCTCCATGTTGACATACGGTTGCAGTATATATGGCCAAAGGGAAACGTAAATTATCAGGCACTAATACACCAAGAGACACGAATAGAAGATTCTAAGGTATTAAAAATCACAAGTCTCAAGCATCAAATTACAAATAAATCACAAATTGCAATATCCAATTACCGAAATACTCACAAAGTCCTATCGCTTCGCTTCGCAAACTCGGCTCCGCCGGTGATGATGCAGCTGGGCACGGCTGTAGAGGGGTTGTTTGTTTGGAATTTTGAATTTGGGTCATTGGGATTTGTTTGAGATTTGGTTTTTGTTATTTGAAATTATTTATTACTGAAACCCTCATTTTCTTACCACATGTTGCCAGAATAAAATCCGATAAGGGCCTAGTGGCTGCCCAAATTCTCCAGATCTGTCGACATCACCCGTGCCAACTGCGATACAGCGTAAAGAGGCAGGTTACATATTTTCCCATCCTTTTTAAAGTTGAGCAGATTGGTGCGCATCAATCGGGGCGGTTTGAACTGTAACTCATAAGACTTCAAGCTTTTGCTTTTTGGATTAATACCGGCTTT
>JARFPZ010000538.1 GCA_029288035.1 Desulfosarcina sp. | reverse complement strand
GCCACATCATCGTCCAGAAGCAGAATGTCTACCCCCGCCCGGGCCAGTATGAGAGCGTTTTCAATCAACATCGATGTCAATTGGTCGAGCAGGTAGTGAGCCAGCTGGGGGCGTTCGATCAGGTCGATCATAAAATTCTCGAAACCGCGCATACGCCAGGCAGCTTCAAACAATTCACCCCCCAAATGAGGGGGTGAGCCTGCCACAGCGAGTCCCCGGGCATGCCAGCGCTGCACCTGTTTGGTGAGTCCGGCATGGCGGGCCGGTGCTGACAAATTCGGAAAAACGAAGTCCGCCAAATCCGCGATGGATCGGATGTTGCTCAATGGGCGGGTGGCTCCTTTTTCCGGGTGATATTGCCATTCATGGTATGTCCGAAGCTGGGCGTGGCTGCCGACATGGATATCTTCTGGCAGCGCAGCCATATATCGCCGGAAATCATCCTGGTTGTCCGGCGGTTCGAACTCTGCGAATCGGACATCCAGATCGAAATAGTTTTCAGGCCGGGTCGGCGCAATAGCCGCCAGGGACTGGTCAAAGAACCCCAGCGCCTTTGGTATTTTATCGGGTTTTCGGCACAACAGTGCCTGTCTTACCCGTTCACGGGCATTCACAGCAATTTCCCTTGACACAGTCATTTTGGCGGATCTGTGTAAATATTTATACAGATTATTGCCAAATTGTGGGACAATTGTTATATTAAGCTATACTTAGTAAAGGAGATAATCGAAATGGCTGAGGGTGTCAATGTCAGAATTACTGGAAAGTTACGACGATTTATTGAGGAACAGGCCAGCTCTAATGGTCTTTATGAATCCGCCAGCGAATACGTACGCGATCTGATTCGACGAGATTACCAGCGGCAAGAAGCACGTAAATGGAGTTGGCTTATCGATCAACTTCAGCCAGGGCTGGCAGCCGATGAGAGCGAGTTCGTCACTTTGGATCCCAAGGAAATCATAAAGGCCGCTAAAAAAGAGAAGGTCGGAAATGCGTCATAAGATTTACCCGGTTGCCCGCCGCCGAATTATCGAGATATGGCATTATACAGATAAGACTTGGGGTGAAGAACAGGCCGATAAATATGTTCGTGGCCTATACGAGGCTATTGAAAAAGCTGCTATTAATAAATATATGTGGCGGAAAATCGAACACGAAGCTATGAAAGGGATATTCTTCGTGCGCTATCAGCATCACTATGTTTTTTTCCGGGAACTATCCAAAAACGTTTTAGGTGTTATCAATGTTTTGCATGAAAGCATGGATATCCCCAGGCAGCTGAAAAATGATTTGTAAAAATAATTTTTTTATTTTAGACATTTGAAAACTTAGTTGGATAACTATATTTTCGTCTTTCTGAAAATGGTATTGACGCTGAAAACAAGCTACCGTAAAAATCAGCGGCCACCAGCAGAGGTAACCCCGACCCTTCCAGGCGCCGTCCTCATATCCCCAACTCTGCAGGTGATCGCTGATTTACCAGACCGGTCAAAAATCTGTGAATCGCGTCCATGGTAATGCGCCACTTTGGTTGTTCTTTATATGTCTGGAATGCGGCGTTGCTCATTTCAAACAGGCGATGGCGGTCATGGTGCAAGGTGTGAATACAGGCATTGACCGATTCGACATCATCAGATTCGATTAAGAAACCGTTGTAGGCCGGTATCACAAACTCCCTCAGCGCCCCGTTTGAAGATCCCACCACCGGCAGGGCAAACGCCATGGCCTCTAAATATGCCATGCCGAAGCCCTCATGGGAATAGGGCATCACAAATACATGGCTTTGAGCAAATAGTCCGGCCAACTCATTTCCGTCTTTGGGACCAGCGATATCGATCTGCCGGCTAAGATTTTTTTGACGTATCAGTCTCTTGATTTTGCGAAAGGATCTGTCATCCATCGTTAACCTGCCGACCACGGTAAGATGCCCTATTTCAGAAGAAAGATGAGACAACCCTATGATCAACGGTAAGAAGCCTGTGTGGGGCAGCACATTGGCGACATAAATTAACCTGAGTGGTCCGTCGTCATGAGTTCGGGATCCAATCTGATCAATAGATGATAATTGTCCCAGACGATC
This sequence comes from Desulfosarcina sp., assembly GCA_029288035.1. GTDB lineage: Bacteria > Desulfobacterota > Desulfobacteria > Desulfobacterales > JAFDCJ01 > JAFDCJ01. The sequence continues at coordinate 5,118 of JARFPZ010000538.1, read as the reverse complement.
ACCGGCCGGATAGGCCACAATAGACGGGCGCTTGTCGCCAATCAGGGCCTCCACGGTTCTGCGGGTCGTATCGCTGTTGAAAATCATAGCGTCAACCGATTCTAAATATCTTTTTTCAACGGCCTGATATATGCGGTTGAGCCATCTATTTCTTGGCTGTCGACACGATACCTGGTGAACGATGGTGACCAGGGGAAGGCTTGTATCGCGTTTCAGGTTGCGGTTGAAAAGAAAGAGAGACGGGTGATTGAGTTCATCTTGCAAAAGAATATCATAGGCACGTTCAGCAAGATCGAACCGCAATCCAGGGGAAAAATTATCCAGCAAATGACGTCCGTAATTACGCCACGGCAGTGATATAATGTCAACCTGATACCCCCGGGATTGCAGATCCTCAACCAGGATCCGATCATAAATATAACCGCCGGTGAGGGTATTTATATTCCCGTAAATGATTAATCCCAGACGCATTTGATTTTTCGAATTCTGAAAACGGATATTTTCGGAGAATTTTCTATGGATGTATAAACATTTGAAGACAGCTTTTTTTCTTGTAGATAACGATGTTTATTGTATGAGCGGTCGATGTTTTTCAACCCTGAACCCAGAACCCAGAACCTCTCAACCCACTTACTCGTAAGTCAGCACGACCTGGATGGTTTCCCCCGGTTTCTCGTCCAGCAATTCATAAGCCTCTTTGACCCGCTGAATTTCAAAGCGATGGGTGATAAAATCAGCCGGTTTAATGCGACGGATCATCTCCCAGGCGACAGTCAAACGCCGGTCTTTTGACCATCTGCCGGTAAACTCAGGTGCCAGGGTGCTCACTTGACTGCTGATAAAACGAATTCGGTTGCGGTGAAATCCTGTGCCCAGATTTAGCGCTGCCCGACGGGTCCCGTACCAGGATCCGATCACAATGCGGGTGTTGAAACCGGCTATGTCAACCGCCTGGTTCAGTGCTTCAGGGTTGCCGGATAACTCAAAAATAAGATCGCTGTTTTTTATGCCGCCGCGGGATTCCAATGCGTCGGTCAATTTATCCTTTAGATCGGGCACTGCTGGATCCCATGAAAAGTGGACGCCCAAATCCAGAGATTTTTTCCGCCGTATCGGCCATTTGTCCAGGGTGACCAGGGATTTTAAGGGCAGCATTGCCAGCAGGGCCGTCGTCAACAATCCAACTACACCTTGTCCGAATACGGTGACGGCCTCACCGATGACAGGCCGCCCGTCCATCAGGAAATTGACGGCAGATTCCGTATTCGGCAGAAACAATGCATCTTCCGGATCAATGTCCGCAGGAATGGGTATCAGTCGATCCGGTTGAGCAATGTAGTGGCTTTCGTGGGGATTAAAGCAGAAAACCATCCGATTTAACCAGTCACCCGAAACCGCCGGACCTGTTTCAACCACCCGGCCGGTGGTCGAATAACCATATTTAAGCGGGTATCTGAATTCGTGAGCAAGTTTCGAGATGGTTTCATCGACGGGCAGTTTTGGGTGCATCTGCCCGCGGTAAACCAGCATTTCCGTGCCCGTACTTATTGCCGACATTTGCGTTTTGATGAGAACTTCGCCTCTGCGGGGTGACGGCAAGTGGTTTTGCAGCAGTTCAATCTTATACGGATTTTTGAAAATTACGGATGTACCGCTCATACGTTAATTCCAGTCCGGGCGGGACCAAAGGATCAGGTCATTGCCTAACCGCTGGTAGCTCACATGACCCAGCTTTAAATTCGAATTCAAATCCAGTCCGTTGGAATCGATAACCGGCAAACCGCCCACCAGTCTTGGCGATACCGTAATAATGAATTGATCAATCAGTTCTGCATTGACAAAGCTGGTGATCACCTTTGCCCCGCCTTCTACCATGATGCTGTTAACCTGCTTTTCGTTCAGTATTGCCATCAGGGCATGGAGATCGATTTTCCCGTCCCGACTCGTGGCGCAGGGCAGGGGGGTTGCCCCGGCATTTTTAAGCGCCTTCATTTGGTCGCTGTGGTTATCTTGAGACTTAATGATCCATGGGCTGAGATCGGATTGTGTCACCAGCCTTGCACTCACCGGAGTTCGCAGGTGAGTATCCAGGACGATTGGTTGCGGGTTGCGTCCTTCAGCCAACCTGACCGTCAAGCGGGGATCATCTGCCAGCAGGGTGCCAACCCCGATTAAAATCGTATCATTGGCTGCCCGTATTTGATGGGTCAATACCGCAGACTCCGGTCCGCTGAGTTGAATGGGCAGTCTGTTTTTGGACGCAATGCTGCCGTCTACGCTCTGGGCGTAGCTGACGGTGATAAACGGTCTCTTTTGCCTGGCGCGAAAGGCTTTCGAGTTGGATAAACAGGTTCTAAGATCTTCAATCGATTCAATTCGGTCCATATCTATATTTAGGTTGAACGGTTCAGAGTTCAACGTTCCGGGTTGAAAAACCCCAGTCAGATCTTTTTAGAGATATAGTTGATTGGTTGAAAATACGGATTTATCCCATATTTGCAAATTAATGGATTTTTAATATTTTAAGAAAAGCCGCAAAATACTGAAATAATTAAATTAAATAAATAATCAAGTTGGCCAATAAACTATTCAACGAGGTCTTTATTAAGGGATCGTGCCTTCATCTGGTTATAAATCCGTCTTACCCAAGATGGTATAACAAGTATTCTAAATTTTGATCAATATTTTAAGCAGTGTCTCTATCGGTTATAACTATTGAACCTTGAACTCTGAACTTGGAACCGCTCAGTTTAGGTTTCTATAACCGCTTGCAACAAGCCAGTCTTTTGCAAATCCCGCTAACAGCGGTATCATAAAAATGTAAGCGGCCCCCTTTGTTATCGCGGGTGAGATAACAGGCAGCAGTGCGATTCCCACAAAGCCCATTTGATAACCGGCGATGATCCGCGCGCTGCGTCTAGGCTTGATTTCAAACACAGGCTTCGAATATTTTTTTCTCAGCCAGATCCCGAAAACTAGCAAATAGTAAGCAGCCCCGACACTCAGATAGGCATATGGCAACTGACCGTAGCAGACTGCCAAAAGTGGTGCAATCAATAATCCGAGTGCATCGAGATTAATATCGAGAAACGCTCCCAAACGGGTTTCGTATTGGTGGGCTCTGGCGACCCGACCATCCAGATAATCCAAAAATGATGCCGCCAAATAAAGGATGCCGGGTGTCCATGACAGCCGGCCGGGAAAAATGCGCGAATGAGGCCATGGCTGGAACAGGTAGCCGGCGAGTATGGCAATCAGCATCGCTCGCGTTATGGTAATCCATGTGCCATATCCCAAATTAGATTGCAATACCTTTTGCCGAGGGTGATAATTCAACGGCATCCCGATCCGCAGCAGAATAAGGATATAGGCTGTGATGATGGTCGCTTGAAATATCCCTTGCAGCCCATAAAGGTTTTGCCAATCACTCTTGAATATCAAAAACCCGCCTGAAAGGATACATAGACAGTAAATGACCGCTATCCACCACGTGCGCTGCAGCCGTTGTTGTGAGTTGGACGGATTCAAATATTTCCTCAACAATTTGATTTAACATAATAAAATCGATTTGAGAGTTAAGAGCTGCGATATGCATGATTTTCGTCACCCTATCCCTGTTCCACAATTTCATTCCCCAGTTACGTGGAAGATGTGATTAGGGTGAATCCCTGATTTTGCATTAAAAAGACCCTATGCTATTATTGTGACCTTGGCAAGGGTTCCTATTCAAGCCGATTGAATATTTGATTTAATTTCCGCGGATGTGATTTTTTGGTTGCATTTTTTTTTAATTTGAAGCATTAATTCCTCTTTAATTTAACCGTTTGATCGTTGTTTTATTTTTTAGAAATTATATAAATAGTAAGGGGGATGAGGATGGTTAAAATAAGCATCGGCGTTCTTTGTTTAATTCTGGCTGTAATTTTCGGCAATGCAATGGTGGTTTCGGGGGAGAGTGACGATGAGAGCATAAGTGTTCCCCTGGGAGTTATCCATCTGGGTCCGCCAGAAGATGTGGAGGCAAAACAGCCGTCGGTTCCGTTTCCCCATGGTACCCACTTTGTATATACCTGCAATACCTGTCACCATCAATGGGAGATGGATGGACCGATTGAAAACTGCACCACCTCCGGCTGTCATGACGGGGTTGAGTCCCCGATCAAGGCGGGTGGCGGCAAGGTCGATGAAGATGAGTTGATAGCCTATTACAAGACGGCATATCACAAGATGTGTATCAGTTGCCACAGGGAGATCAAGGCGCAAAACGAAAGCTTGGAAAAGTCCGGTCGGGTGCTTAAAGACAGACTTCCCAATGCCGGGCCTTCCAGCTGCAAAGGATGCCATTTGCCGGAAGAATAGGGCTGCTGGGTTGCAGCTCCAACTTGACAGATCTGAAAACAGTGCCTCGAATCAAGGTTAAAACAGATGTAAAATATAGATTGAGCGGTTCAGGGTTCAGGGTTCAAGGTTCCGGGTTGAAAAAAACCAGACAAGCACGTATCAAGGGGAGCGTTTCTTCATCCGGTTATAAATCCGTTTCACTCAATGGGGTATGAAGGGTATGCCAGATGTCGATGAACATTGTGATCAGGATTCATCGGTTGTAACCTTTGAACCTTAAACCCTGAACCCAGAACCCGTCAGTTCAGCCGTTTTTGCCTTAATTCCGTAAATCCATCCAAGCAGGTCCTGTATGTTTGCTGGATGTTGCGGTCTCCCCGGGCAAAGATTGACACAATCAGACCCTGATTCCTGAATGTTAAAAAAAAGCCGGTAATTTTTCTATTTTCTGCGACACCGTAGGATTCAGAATCCGGCGCCGGGAAATATCCGCCATTACCGGAGATGAGTGCTTTCAGCATGATTGTACCATCGACTCCCCCTGCCATATCTTGACTGTTGGCCGGATTGACGCTTTCAAACTGCCCCAGGGTGTAATTTTGCACCATTTTTTTGAAAACCCGACTGAGCTTTGCCGGTTTCGCATAGCATCCGATGCCGGTAACCTTTCTATTGATCATTGCAAGACCTCCTTATTCAGATAATTTAATTAGTCCGCTACTGTGCAACACAGGTATCGTTGAAATATTCAGTGGCCTCTTCAACCGTATCGAACAA
>JARFPZ010000536.1 GCA_029288035.1 Desulfosarcina sp. | reverse complement strand
AGAAAGGCGATCACACATATTTATTTTCTATTGCTGAAAGGACAGGTGAGTTTGTTTCATAAAGTTGCCCATGATGAGATTTGGAACTTCTATGAAGGAGATCCAATAAAATTGATAAAATATAATGGATCGTCGATTGAAGAAAATATCATCGGATCCGGTTGCGACAACTACGTGTCTATTGTGGAAGGTGGCATCTATCAGGCCGCTGAGACCACAGGGGCTTACAGCCTGGTTGGTTGCAGCGTTGCGCCTGGTTTTGAATTTGAAGATTTCTCTCTCCTTCGTGATGAAACCGAACCTAAAGAAACGTTCTTAAAAGAATTTCCTGGTTATGGGAAATTTATATAGAACCGGTGCGGTTTCAGCGTAAGCAAGTTGGCGGCAAAAATCGATGTTGAAATAAAATATCTACAAAAAATATTATAGCCATCGATTCACGCAGACATCCGCTGACAGTTTGTACCTGGACGACATTCACTCCATCGTTCAAGATAGGTATGCATCGGCAGAAATAACCATAGTTGAAGCGATAAATTGTTTTTGACTCCCTTGTGTAATAAAAATGTATAAAATTAAGGTGGTTATGGAATAGTAGGTTGAAAATTATAGTTGACAAGTTCAGATAGCTGTGATTTTTTTAATTCGAACAATTTAATCCCCATTATCGCCAGGCTTTATTTAAAGGGATGTTATGAACGTTTCACACGTAAAATTGAAAAATTGGCGTAATTTTCGATCGGTTGATACGCCCTTGAGCAGACGCGTTTTCATAATCGGGCCCAACGCGTCAGGTAAATCCAACTTTCTTGATGCATTTCGGTTTTTACGGGATGTTGCTAAATCAGAAGGGGGTGGCCTTCAAAAAGCGGTCAGCGAAAGAGGCGGTATCTCGAAAATCAGATGTCTTGCAGCTCGCAAGGAACCACAGGTTGAAATAGAAATTCATCTTGCAAATTCCCAAGGTGAAGAAGCGAAATGGAAATACGCTCTGGGAATAAAGCAGGAATCGAGAGGACACCGTCAGCCCTTTGTATTCTATGAACGAGTATGGAAGGGAGAAAAGCTCATTCTCGACCGGCCTGACCCAGAGGATGAGAGAGACAAACTCCGATTAAATCAGACCCACCTAGAACAAATTAATACTAATTTTGAGTTCCGGAAAATAGCAGATTTTCTGGAATCCATTTACTACCAACATTTGGTGCCGCAAGTTCTAAGACACCCTGACAATTTTAGGGGTCCTTCACCAAAGGAGGATCCTTTTGGGCAAAGTTTCCTGGATCGAGTTGTTGGGACAGCGGAAAGAACCCGGCGATCTAGATTACGAAAAATCGAAAAGGCTTTGCGAATAGCTGTTCCACAGTTAAAACAGCTAACCGATACAAGAGATGATAGAGGTATCCCACACCTGGAAGCCGTCTATGAGCACTGGCGGCCAAAAGCCGGAAAGCAGAGCGAAGAAGAATTTTCAGATGGCACACTTCGCCTCATCGCTTTTTTATGGGCGATACTTGATGGGGAGTCTTTACTGTTAATGGAAGAGCCGGAACTTTACCTGAATTCTGCCATAATTCGGAGACTTCCCGGTTTAATGTGGCGAATTCAGGAAAAGAGAAAAAGGCAAATCCTGATAAGTACACATAGTGATGGGTTACTGTCGGATGAAGGAATTGGCGGGGAGGAAGTTTTGTTGCTAACGCCTTACCCGGAGGGTACAAAAGTGGAGCTTGCCTCGTCGAAAAAAGAGGTCAAAGCGTTACTTGACGGCGGTTTGCCTGTTGCCGAGGCGGCACTTCCAATGACTGCCCCGAAGAACATACGGCAGCTAAGCCTTTTCAATGACTGATACGATTCCTATTATTTTGGCGGTTGAAGATTTATTGGGCGAAGTTTTTGCTCAAGAATTGCTCAAGAGTTCCGGCCGAAAATTCGCCGTGGGTAACTGTTTAGGGCACAAGGGTTTTGGGTATCTTAAGAAAAATGTCGGTGCTTTTAATAAAAGTGCCAAAGGCATTCCAATATTGGTCCTTACCGATCTGGATCGGGGTAAGTGCGCACCGTTGCTTATCGCTGATTGGTTGCAGAATCCGAAACACAATAATTTGATTTTTCGGGTGGCAGTGAGAGAGATTGAGTCTTGGCTGCTGGCAGACCGTGATAGCATTGCAAAATTTCTGGGTGTAAGCTTATCTGATCTACCATTGAATCCGGACGAAATATTAGATCCTAAAGCACTTGTTATCAAGCTAGCCGAAAAATCGAGAAAAAGAAACGTCCGGAAAGCGATTGTACCTGCACGCAAAAGCACGGCAAAGATTGGTCCAGATTACAACGGCATGTTATCATTTTTTGTCCAAAGTGATTGGTCTTTGAATAACGCCATAAAATATTCGCCGAGTCTATCCCGAGCCTATGAGACTATAAAGGCATTTGAGCCTGTCCTATGAGACCCATGCTGTGTGGCAGCGTTTCAGCCACCGACTCCTTTGAAAACTAATCACCTAAATTGCAGGACATCTCCATTGGTCATCTGCAGGCGATTGACCCTGCCGCTATCAATAAGTTTGACCGATCTACAGAGTAGCAACGACCGAATTGTTGCCGGAGAAAACACTAGCTTATGAAAATTCACTGTGAAAGCATCGACTACGAATTTGAACTTCCTAAAAAACCTCAGCGAGTCATCAGTTTGGTATCTGCGGCCACGGAAACGCTCTTTGCCATGGGATGCGGAGATCGTGTGGTCGGCGTGTCCTGCTACTGCGCGCGCTATGTCCCGGATCTTAAGGTCCCGGTCGTCGGCGATTATCTGAAAATCGATCAGGATCTGTTTACCGAACTTGCCCCGGACCTCGTTATGGTGACGACAGGGTTACAACGGAATCTCGGCTTAGCGCTGGCTAAGCAAGGCCTGCCGGTTTACGCCCTGCCTTTGCCGAACAGCTTTTACGGGATTCTTGAAAACACCGTTACTATTGGCGCTTTGATGAACGAAGTGCAGGAGGCTCGCCGTCTTTGTCTAAAGATGGAAACTGAAGCGGCTAAGATTCGGAAGCGCCATGTTGGACCTCGCCCCAAAGTTTATGTTGAACTCTGGTTTGGAAAGCACATGCGCACCATCGGCGGCTTTACATATATCGATGATCTGGTGTCCATTGCCGGCGGAGATCCCATCTTTGCCGAGCGTCGTGCGGGATATTTCATACCCGATTTGGCCGAAGTGGAGCGCCTATGTCCGGATCTGTTTCTGCTCTTCTCTGAGGAAGAGTATCCCGTTGTATCGAAGGAACTCCTGTCTGAGCGTGGCTGGGATAGATCCCTGAAACCAAAGGTTGTAGAATCTACGGTAACTCGTGGTCGAAACCTCATTCAGGAGGGACCTTCTTTGCTGGAAACGGCGACATGGCTGCAAAACCAATTTTTCGGCTGGATTGGCAGATAGTTGTTAAACCTGAGAAAATTTGCGAGAATCCCAAATCTCAGATAGGGAAATTGGGTGCGCGAACTGTAAAAAAATAGAAAACATACCCCGCAAGACCAAGTCCCAGCATCTTTGCTTCACACTTCATATCCCTACCCATCACAAGAGATTTTCCTTTATTTTGGTTACAGAACCGAAATAAAAAAAATTCAGAACGATTCGCCCAAATTCAGTCTTATTGACGCGATTCCTGACATTTCTGTTGCATCAGATTTTACGACACATCAGTGGTTCTGAATTTAATTGACCAAAACGTTATCAATTCGTGATGAATGTGTGAATTTTTGTATTTAACATTACCGTCATGTTTAAGCGCTCTTCTTTCACTTAAACGTGCTGAGATCCAAATCACTAACACTTTACAAAGGGAGGTATGAGATGAAATTCAAGAAATATTACTTTTCGGTTATCTTTACGATGATTCTCATTTTAGTGAGCGGTCTGTCTTTTGCGGATGAGAAGAGATATAAGAAAGCAAAAAAATATAAAGTCACCATCACAAATCTTACCCGGGGTCAAGTGTTCAGCCACCCGATTGCGATTGGACATGATGGGAAATTTCGTCTTTTCACAGTGGGAAAAGAGGCCAGCGTGGAACTTGCAGTCTTGGCGGAAGAAGGCGATACGGGTCCGCTGGAAGGTCTAATCTACGGCCGTTACCCCTCTGTTGTCTTCGATGGTCCGATTCCGCCCGGTGCAACGGCATCGGCAATGGTCGAAATGGGCCGGTTTAGGTTAATCTCAGTGGCCGGTATGTTGGTTGGAACCAATGATGCCCTTTTTGCTGCCCATGATGTTTGGTTACTTGGGAAAAGAAAAACGACTGTTATGGTGCCGGCCTACGATGCGGGCAGCGAAATAAATTCGGAGGACTGTCAGGATATTCCCGGACCGCCATGTGTTAACGGCTCCAATCTGCATCCTGCCGATGATCCGAGTGACTATGTCCACATCCATGCCGGCATCCATGGGATTAAGGATGTGAATCCTGCTGCCGATTATGACTGGCGCAACCCGGTAGCCTTAATCAAGATTCAAAGAATCTACTATTAATGTGTATTTTCTAGAGACGACATCTATCAAATAGATTGCATGACGATTGCCGTGAAAAAAAAATTGGATCTCAGCACACTAAAACGCCTTGTTTACTATGATTACAAGCGACTAAGTCCATCGATTCATAAACACTTGATCTTATTTATGAATCGATGGACTTAGTGCTGAGAGAGCATTGTTAATGATTCTCATTCTAAGAATGGGTAACTGTAATTGCGAATCGTAGCACTAAGGCCGGAATTTTTTGATTTGCACATCTTTTATTATCTTATAATGTTTATCATTACCTGTTAGAATTGGCATTCCGTATGCAATTGCCGTAGCACCGATCAACGCATCCGCCAACTGAATTGAATGGCTCAAATAATGTTGTTCCACAAAGAACATCGCTTTCACGGATATCTCTTCTGAAATGTAAAGAATTTTCGAGTCCCAAATATGGAGAGCCCTACGAAGATTATTAAGCTCATTCTTATTTCTCATGCTTTGGACTAATTCCATATATGTAACGACAGAAATAAAAAAATGCTTTGATTTCTCAATGGCTTTGTATGCCTTTTGATTCCCTTTCATGTACCAAATGAGGACATCTGTATCGATAACCATTTAGAATCTTCCTTTTCTTAGTCCCCTGACATATTCATCAACTTTTTGGACGATATCGTTATCTTCCCAGATTCCAAACAATTCGTTCTCTGTGATTTCCTTTTTTTTTTCTCTGTAGGGAATAAGTTTAGCACAGGGCTTGCCGCGAAAGGTTATTACAACCTCCTCGCCTCTGTTGACTGTATCAAGTAGTTCCTTTGAATGAAACCTGAGATCTTTCGCGGTTGCTTTCATGGCGCCTCCTCCATCTGAAATAGTTTACACTTTCAAATATAAACTACAGGAGGGTGTATGTCAATACACAGTCCGCCTACCTCACCGACAAGATAATAAATAATCTTTCCTATAGGCGATTCAGAACCAATACGGTTCGGCTGGGCAGGTAAAGACTGAGAAGGTGAAATTGGCGGTCTGCAACAATATCGAATGACGTTTTATGCTCCTGACCTGCGACCAGACGATTGTGACCGCCGTATTCCGGTGCATCACTGTCAAGAATCATTCGATACGTTCCCGCTGGGGTTTCAAGGCGGTAGTCCGAATAGGACTGATGTGGGTGGAAATTGAAGGCAAACACAAGACCGGCTCTTTCAAAGATTATTATCTTGTGGTCGGAATGCTCATATAGAAGATTCGGTCCGGGAGCGTCGAGAAGTTTAAATTTTTTTGACAATGCGATCATATCATGATCAAAACGCGCCAGGAATTGGTATTTCAAATTGGGATCATCCACCAGATGCCACTGCCGTCTGGCATATTTGCAGGACCAGTTATTGCCTTCCCGCGGAAAATCGATCCACTCCGGGTGGCCGAATTCATTGCCCATAAAGTTCAAATAGCCTGCGCCGGCAGTAGCCAAGGTGATTAAACGGATCATTTTGTGTAATGCCATACCGCGGTCTACCCGGATTGTCTCATCCCCGATCCTCATATGGTCGTACATGTCCTCGGCGATTAACCGGAAGATAATGGACTTGTCGCCCACCAGGGCCTGATCGTGGGATTCGGCATAACTGATGGTCTTCTCGTCGGCCCGCCGGTTGGTCAATTCATGCCAGATATGTCCCAAGGGCCAGTTTTCATCGGGTACTTCTTTGATCAGCTTAATCCAGTTATCCGGAACCCCCATGGCAAAGCGATAGTCGAAACCGAAACCGCCGTTGTTCATTGTTGCCGCCAACCCCGGCATCCCGCTGACATCTTCGGCGATGGTGCAGGCCTCGGGTTTAAGGTTATGAATCAGTTTGTTTGCCAGGGCCAGATATGTCAACGCCTCTTCATCTACATCGTCTGAAAAATAATCGTCGTAGGTCGTAAAGGCTTTGTTCATTCCGTGATGCAGATAGAGCATGCTGGTGATGCCGTCAAAGCGAAAGCCGTCAAAATGGAATTCGTCCAGCCAGAAACGGCAATTTGATAATAAAAAGTGGAGCACCTGGTGTTTACCGTAGTCAAAACAACGGGAATCCCAGAGCGTGTGACGCCCACGCGGCCCATCATGAAAGTATTGATACAACGTGCCGTCGAAACGGCTGAGGCCTTCGGTTTCATTGGTCACGGCATGAGAATGGATAATGTCCATGAGAACCGCCAGACCGGCTGAATGGGCTTCGTCAATGAGGGCTTTGAGATCTTCCGGCGTGCCGAAGCGGGAGGAGACGGCAAAAAAATTTGACACCTGATAGCCGAAGGATCCGTAGTAGGGATGTTCCTGAATCGCCATTAACTGGATGGTGTTGTAGCCGGATCTTACAATTCGGGGAAGAACATTTTTGGTGAATTCCCGGAATGATCCGATTCTTTCTTCTTCCTGGGACATGCCGATGTGGGCCTCATAAATAAGCGGCGCCTCAGTCGGTCGACGAAATTCGGGGAATTGCCATTGATAAGAAGACTTGGGCAACCATACCTGCGCATTAAAAATTAGGGTCGTTGAATCCTGTACAATCCGTCGGGCATAGACGGGGATACGATCGCCTTTGCCGCCGGGCCAATGAATCCGAAGCCGATAGAGATCTCGATGCTTGAACGTATCGGGGGGCAGACGGATTTCCCAAACGCCGTTGTCAAGCCGCTTGAGTGAAAAAGCCTCTTCTTCCTGCCAGTCGGTCATGTCGCCAATCAAAAAAATATTTTCGGCGTTGGGTGCCCATTCCCGGAAAACCCATTGATTGTTTCGATGATGAAGACCGAAGTATTCATGGCCGGAAGCAAAATCGGCCAGGGTCATTTTATCGCCGGTTAAATGGGATTCGGCTGCAGAAATTTTCGATAGGCGCCGAAGAATTATTTTTTCGTAGGGTTTTAAATAGGGATCTATAGCCAAGAGGCGGTCTAAGGCGTTTTGAATCTGATCGGTTGATGATGGAGCGGGTTTTGGTGTGGATTTATCCATAATTCAGGTTTAGTGGTTCAGAGTTCAGCGTTCAGGGGTGAAAAAGCGCCCAGTCTAATCGAGAAAGAAACTTAATTGGAACCTCAATAAAATTTAAACTGGCAATTTATGCGATGAAAGCTCTAAAACGACTTTTTTTCGCGGCTGGAAGCCGCTCCCACGGGGAATTGATGTAAACTTAATGACATTAACCCCCCGATTTCATGAAGTTTCATACAAGTGCCGATCTCCGAGCTGCAGACTCTTCGAGCCGGAAGTCGGCCTATTTGCCCAATTGGCTGTAAGCGAAGCCGGAGACTTGCGAATCAATTTTTAAAGAAAAGACCATAAAAATGGCAGAGCAAAGCGACATCCACAAAGCTTCAATTTACAATCTTCAATCTTCAATTCTGGCTTCCGGGTTTGGAATTACTCTCCTGACTTAGATCAGCACTGCTTGTATCCGATCTATTTTCAACGACCAGCGGTCTTTCCAGCATCTTCTCATACAGTTTGATATATTGGCGCGCAGTATTGGCATGGGTGAAGGTTTCCCGACTCTCCAGCATGATGCGTTTGATCTGTTTGGCTTTTGCCTTTTGAGGCAGATTGTAAAATATCATCGCCTGCTCGATGGCCCAGAACAAACCATTGGCATCAAAGGTTTCGAACAAAAAACCGTTGCCGGTGTTTTTTTTCACATCCAGATGAGTGATCGTATCGTGAATACCGCCGGTATCGTGGGCCACCGGAAGGGTACCGTACAGTGGGGCAATCATTTGCGGCAGACCGCAAGGCTCGAACCTTGACGGCATCAATATAAAATCGGCAGCGCCGTAAGCCAGATGTTCCAGACGATTACTAAAATCGTATATGGCCACCCGCTTTTCAATTTTATGAAAATTCACGATATCTCTGAAAACCATTTGATAATCGCCATTGGCCACAAAGACGATTTGCAGGTTTTGATTCCAATATGTGGAGATGACCTTGTAGAAAATGTCGGCCAGCAACTGGCAGCCTTTTTGAATTGGGTCCAGCCGCGAAGGCCAGAAAAAAACCGGGGCGTGATCATCCTGGATCAACCCCAGCTTTTTTTGTAAGTGACGCTTGTTTTCTTTTTTGCCGACACCTATATTTTTAGGTCCAAATTTACGCGCTAAATCCTCATCTTCAGCCGGATTGAAAGAAGGATCCGGTGCATTGAGTATTCCGGCCGCACATTTGGCCCGGACCTTGTTGGTCAATTCCCGTCGAACATTGTCCTTGACAAAATCATGCCGGTTGTCGACGATCTCCTGTAGAAAGGTTGGACTGACAACATTCACAAAATGAGCCCCAAAAATCCCGCTGGTAAGCAGGTCCACCGGGTTCGAATCCCGGGTTTGTTCGTAATTAGTGGCAAAGTTTTCATAATAGATATTTTGCCAGAAATCGGCCGCATCAATACCTCGGTCTTCGATATCCGCCAGATAGGTTTTAACCGTATGGATGTTGTGAATCGTAAAAAGACAGGGAATGCCGAGTCTTCTGGCCATGGCCGGTATCAGACCGGTCATCCAATCGTTGCAGTGGATCAGATCCGGCTGGACCCGCGGAACGATATTGTTGATGACCTCGCGCTGAAACGCCAGGGAAAGCTTGACGTTTTCATCGCCGAAATAAGAGTAGACCCGGTTGATATAATAAAAGGCGCGGTCTTCCGCCAGATGGATGCGGTCATCCGGCATTTTGCGCTGAATCCGGTTCATTTCTTTTTTCAGCACCGGTGCCAGCTTGTCGCTGAAAAGGGCACGGTAGTCCGGCATGGCGACATGGACGTCGGCCCCCTGCTCGAACAAAGCACTGATCAGGGCCGCGGACACATCGGCCAGACCGCCTGCTTTGGCGGTATAAAAAGATGCCAGTCCTCCCATGCGGTGCGGCAGATAGGTCACTTCCGGTGTAACGATGAGGACCCTCGAGTTGCGAGATGATTCATTCATTGATGATTACCTTTTTGTCAACGCTATTTTTATGCACTCCATTTTTATTCCATATCAGCTATTTATAACAAAAGGTAGAAGAAAAAACAAAACCATATAAAATGGGAACCCTCCCTTTTGCTAGGCCCATGTAAGTAGCCTCGGTGCCGTTTTAGCCCGTGTATCTCCAACGGGCGAAACCCTGACAGTGAAACCAAAGCGACCAGAAACATCACAAATTAGATCGCAGCCGTAAAGGTATTTTCCATTCCCTTTTTCCTCTACAACCAGCATCGGTTCAATACGGCTTGAGGATAATTTCTCCAGTGACTCCAGGTGGCCGTAGTAAAGCTCAACATCGACTTCATCCGGTCTTAACTCGCCGAGGTTTACTTCCGATGTCACCCGAAAACTATCGCCGACGCGATAGGGTCCCGAAGTATCTCTTAGTGGTGAACCGATCTCAATATTTTTCCACAGCGTGCGAAGACGATTACTTTGGGCAGCCAGTTTTTTGGCTTCCTCGGCTTCTTCAGCCAACAACTCCTCCCAGCGTCTGGCCGCCGGGATATAATATTGTTTTTCATAGTCGGATACCATGCGCAAACTGCAAAAGGATTCCATGGCCATTTTCATGGAAGCCTTCATCATTTGTAACCAGCCGGCAGGCAAATCTCCGTTTTTACGATCGTAAAAGCAGGGGATGACTTCATTTTCCAATACGTTGTAAAGCGCTTGGCTTTCCACGGTATCCTGATAACCAAGATCTTCGTATTCCTCTCCGTTGCCGATACGCCAGCCTCTTTCTTTCGAATAGCCTTCACACCACCAGCCATCGAGGATACTGACATTCAGGACCCCGTTAATGGCGGCTTTTATACCGGAGGTTCCACAGGCTTCCAGCGGCCGCCGGGGGGTATTGAGCCATGCATCCGCACCCTGCAGCAGATGACGGGCCAGATGCATGTCATAGTCTTCCAGGAAAACGATTTTGTCGCGTACTTCCGGTTTGCTTGCAAACTGGAACAGTTGCTTGATCAGTTCTTTGCCTTCGTTGTCCCTGGGATGGGCCTTGCCCGCAAAGATAAATTGAACCGGATATTTCGGATTATTGATGATCGATTCCAGACGTTCCGGATCCTTCAAGAGCAGGCCGGCTCGTTTGTAGGTTGCAAACCGACGGGCAAAGGCTATGGTCAATGTATCCTGGTCAAGTGCCGATTCGACGGCTTCAAGAACCTTGCGGGGCGCATTGCGCTGTTCGTATTGTCTGACCAACCGTCTGCGGCAAGTACGCACCAAACGGGAGCGGTTGGTCTCATGACCGCGCCACAGCTCTTCATCGTAGATTTCTTCGATACGTTTGATCATTTCGGGTTTGCGGGAAGCCAGAAACCAATCGGGTCCCAAATAGCGATCGAAAAGATAGGCGAATTCCTGGGAAATAAACGATGGGATATGGATTCCGTTGGTGACATGAGATATGGGTATCTCTTCCTCGGTTCGCTGGGGCCAGATGAAGGACCACATACGGCGAGCCACGGCGCCATGCAACTTGCTGACGCCGTTACAATAGGCAGACATATGCAGGGCCAGATTAAACATCGATAGCGGTGCTTCGGTTTTGGCGCCCCGGGGTTGTCCCCAGGATAATATTTCATCCACCGAGATGTCCAGCTTTTCCTCAAACGGCTTCAAATAAGGTTTTACAAGATCGACGGCAAATTCATCGTGCCCGGCTGCCACCGGCGTGTGGGTTGTAAACACCGTGGTCCGGGGTATGATTTCAAGCGTTGTTTTGAGATCAAGACCATTATCTGACATGGTTTGAGCTATCCGCTGCAAACCGGCAAAGGCACAATGTCCTTCATTCATGTGAAGAACTTTGGTTTTGACGTCCATGGCCGCAAGCGCTTTCATACCTCCGATTCCCAAAAGCATTTCCTGGGCCAAGCGAATTTTGTTATCACCAGCGTAGAGCCGGGATGTGATTTCACGCGAAACGGGCGTATTGTCCAGGATGTTTGTATCCAGCAGGTAAAGCGGAATCCGGCCCACCATGATTTTCCAGACAATTGCGTGGATCGGTCCTTCGGGTCCCTCTATAGAAATTGTCAAATCAGTTCCTGAAACATCTTTTACCCGCTCAACCGGCAGGTTATAAATATCGGTTTGCGGATAATTCTCCTGTTGCCAGCCGTCCTGATCAAGATACTGGCGAAAATATCCCTGACGGTACATCAGCCCGATACCGATCAAGGGCGTTGCCATATTTGACGCCGCCTTCAAATGATCACCGGCCAAGATACCCAGGCCGCCGGCAAAAAGGGGAAGGCTTTCATGCAAGCCAAACTCCATGGAAAAATATGCGATGGTATCCCCGGGTTCGAAAGAAGATTCCTCTCGATTTACCGGATCCAAGACCAAACTTTTAAAGCTCTCTTTTACCCCTTCCAGATGAGCGCGATAACCGTCATCTGCTGCCAGCTGCTCAAGGCGACTCTGGGGAATTCTTGCCAGAAAAGCGATGGGATTGCGACCGGACGCCACCCACAGCGGCGGGTCAATGCGCCGAAAGAGTTCGATGGCATCTTTTTTCCAGCACCACCACATGTTGCGTGATAGTGTTTCAAGAAATGCCAGGCTCGGCGGTATGTTGGGGTATATTTGATATGTTTGGAAATTTTTCATGGTTTCGGAATTCCTTTAACTGGATTAAATTGATATCGTGGGCAATCGCATTTACTCAAATCAAATGTGGAAGATACGGATTAAAACTAAAAAATCAATGCTGATTTGTCAGCTTAAGCCAAACCCGAAGCAGTTCGCTTGCCCCCCAGGCCTGTGCATCGCAGCCGCGGGTGATATGAGGAAAATCGCCATCCAGGATTTCCGGGATATGACCTAAACAGCCTCGACTCAACAAGCGGATACCACTGCCAAGCCAGGCCAGGGCTGTTTCGCTGCTGTTTTCACCGTAGGTTAAGGCCCAGGCTTCACAAAAAGAAGGAAATTGCCAGGTCCATGCCGTACCATTGTGATATGCGGGTTTGCGGCGAGTATCCTCATCGCCGGCGTATTTCCCCTGATAGGGGTGATGGGGATCGTTGATAGCATTTCCCTGGTGGACGATTTCGATCGGATGTATCACAGGTCCATCCGCCAGACTGCGGATGGC
Organism: Desulfosarcina sp.; assembly: GCA_029288035.1. Classification (GTDB taxonomy): domain Bacteria; phylum Desulfobacterota; class Desulfobacteria; order Desulfobacterales; family JAFDCJ01; genus JAFDCJ01. The sequence continues at coordinate 12,159 of JARFPZ010000536.1, read as the reverse complement.
ACCCGGCACTAAAAGCGTTTCACAGGCGGAGAGAATCCTCTGGCAGATATGTTCATCCTCGACGGCGCCCAGTGTGATGGCCAGAAGCTGGTTCGGCCGCAGGGCGTCATCCGGTATGGCCCTGGCGGCCGACTCTCCGGCAGAAGCGTGCAAACAGTCTGAAAAATATGCCAGGTCATTTTGCTGAAAGAGATTCAAAATTGAGGATTGGACTTTTGTGGCCAGATGCTGCCAGATTTGCCGATTTTCGGGACTGTCCACCCGGGCCAAAAGGCCCAGGGCTGCATACCATAACGCCTGTATTTCAATGGGATATCCCTGGCGCGGGGTGCCAGCCGGATAATCGGTATCCATCCAGGTAAAATGGGCCGGACTGAATACGAGGCCGGATTCGGGGTCCATCCGGATACCGTTGACGGTTCCGACCCTATAGGATTGGCCGATGGATAATATAATCCGGCGAAGAGAGCGTCCAGCGCAGTCCGCATCCAGAAAACCGCCGGTGTTATCCTTACGGATCAAATCATCACATGCCAGAATGAACCAAAGCGGGGCATCGGAGGTGTCCCGGTTGGCGGCGTCATTTCCGCTGATCATGTTTGGAAGTGTTCCCTGCACCTCAAATCGGCCGAATTGTTTTATTATCGCCAGGGCTTCCTGAGTTCTTCCAGCCGCGATCAGACCGCGCACAAAAATCAATGCATCCCGTCCCCAGTCCAGAAACCAGGGATACCCGGCAATAACCGATTTCAGCTCACCCCGGTCAACCACAAAATCATCCAGCGCACGGGTGAGGATTTCCAGCGGTTTGCTTGCCGTGCTGCCGCCGGCGTCAAACAGGCCTGGCGAAGGGTGAGATAAAACGGTTTTTTTTTTAGCGTCGGCATCGGGGCTTGCATTGATCTCAGCCGATAATGTGACCTGTTGGTCTCCTTTTAAAAAAGCAGAAAAATAACCGGGACTGAATAAGTCCGAATGCGGATCCAGGCCGCGTTGGGCATCTACCTCCCTGTAGACCATATACTGCCATTCCGGTTCAAGGACAAAATCACCATCGGAGACCTGTACACGAAGGTGATGGTTGGAATCCGGCCTAAAATTAAATTCCCGTTTTTTACAACTCACCGTTTGTGGCCATTGATTTTCCGGACCTGTATAGGCTTTGGTGGTATCATGAAAATTGCGGTTCTCGATGTCCGGCCGCAATATGAGCTGGACTGTCTTGGCATCATCCAGGCGGTCGGTGATACCCCCGGCAGCCTGGCGGGAAAATGTCAATTGCAGGGCATTTTCGCCGGCGGTCATTTTTAGACTGAGTGAGATTGAAACGTTTTCTCCCTGGCCGGTGGGGATATGGTAGCGCCAGTGGCCTCGGCAGGATTCATCCAGAGCGAAGGTCTCCAGGCAGTTGGTATTCAGCGCCTGGGAATAACCCTGGTATACAAGCCAGGCCCGGCAACGGGTGAACATGATCCAGCGATCCTCGGGAAATTCAGTGCTGAGGTTGCCTGCCAGCAGGCTGTCGTAACGACTGCCCAGTTCGCTCCAGCAAACCGGTATGCGCAGCATGGCACCGCGTCCGTTGGTATTCAGAAACACAAAGTCGTTTCGCAGCAATTCGGGTCGTTTAAATTTTCTTTTTACCTCAACATCTGCGGACTTCGGCAGCAACAAAAGGGGGGCTTGTCCATGCTGCCCCCCCTCGGGTGAATAGACGGACAGTTTCAGGATATATGATGTAGCGGTTTTCGGTGGTTCAATTGGTGTAAATAATACAAATTGAGATCCATTTTCTTGCCTGATACTCTCTTCAGCGGCCATTGTCCGTTGTCCGTCGCAGAGGCGTGCACGAAAAGCATCGTCAGCCAGAACGATTAAAAAATACCCCGGCGGTATCATGACTTCACGCCGCAAATCCCGCGGCCATTGCCAGGTGATGACCCGGCTTTCGCGGCTGAACGGATTGGCGTCTTGACAGAAAGCCGGCGGATTTTCTTTTAGGCGCTGCCCAACCCGATCCGTTCCAACCGTCTCAACATCCCGGGTTCCGTGATAAAATGCCAACACTTCAAATGCTTTGGCGCGCAATCGTTGATTTTTAATTTGGCGGGGTACTAAAAGGGGTTGAACGGACGATTTTTGCGCGGCTAGCAAATCGTTTTTATCTTCGGAAAGACATAGCACCTGTCCGGGGTCCAGCTCATAGCGGTGCCGAATCTGCGATGGTGAGACGCTGATCGTCTCATCGGAAAGAAGATCGACAAAATTCGGACCCTTCATTCCTGCAGTCGTGGGATTCCAGGAAGCAAGGGTCTGATTTTCATCATCTAGATTGACAATCACCAGCAGCTTTTTGCCCGTCGGTATATGGCGGCGTAGCAGTACGATATGATTGCCGCCATTTTCCTGAAGCATTTTAACTTCGGTATCCGTGAAAAAAGCCGGATGGGTCCTCAGTAAATGATTTAAACGCCGGATGTGATCTACCTGGTTGGTTTTTGCGCCCCAGCTCAGCGATGTACTATCGTGAACGTTGATCTTCTCGGTGGCATACCACTCCACGCCGTTGGCGAAGCCAAAGGCTCCCTGGTGAGACGACAGCGCGCACAAGGCTGTTCGCATGCGGGCATAGCGTTTTGAACGGGATGCCAGGCGGGGGTTGTCATGGGTTTCGGCAAAATTTATCGTGATGCCGTCGCTGTTGGAGATGTCGATGGCCTCGGGCAGGTAGTTTTCAATCTGTTCACGCTCATAATTTTGAAACAACTCCGAATAGGCCCAGTTTAAATTGGCGGTGTTCAGCAGGTCCCGGGTCACTGAAATTTTTCCGCCAAGGCCTTCAAGTAAAAATGTCGTGTCCGGATACTGATCGCGAACTTTGGCAATCATGTATTTCCAGGCCATGACCGGAATCATATAACCGGCATCGCAGCGAAAGCCGTCGACCCCGCGGTTGCACCAGGTCAGAAACACATCTGCCATGTATCTCCAGAGATCTTTGTGACGGTAGTCCAGTTTGGTTAAATCCTCCCAGTCGACGCCCCAGGCGCCGGGAACCTCTATCTTACCCTCGGGGCCCCGTACCAGCCACTGGGGATGGGATTCGTGAAGACCGGCTGCCCAACCGGTATGATTTATGGCGATATCGATAAATATTCTGGCGTTGCGTTGATGAACCGCGTCCACCAGTTCAGTGAACTGTTCCAGGGGGGTGGCGCGGGGGTCGAATTGCGCCAGGGCCGGATCAACAGCGGTAAAACTTAAGGCTGCATAGGGACTGCCGAATCTTCCCATGCGGCCGTAAGTTGTGGGGGTGGGATGAATCGGTAAAAGCATTAGAATCCGGCACCCCAACCCCCCCAGGATAAAATCGAGTCTATCAATCAGATCTCGAAACGTTCCGGATGGGGGAATGACGGTAAAACCGGCGTCGTCAAGCTCTCTGATGGCCTTTTTGTCGGCGTCATCCGGGGTTCCGGCACCTGCCACGTTCGGACCGAACTGTCGTACAAAGGCATTGTAAATAACGTTTGCACAGCAGGCCTCGGCCGAGTCCACGTTGATCACGGTATTGGGACCCTGGGGCCAACTGGGGCTCATCTCGTTTTTCTGCAAAAAGAAACACTTGGCCTCAAAGTGACCGCTTTCACATAACGGCAAGGTAATCCTAAAGGACTGCGGATCAATGCGTTTCATGGGTATGTCAAACCAGGCTCTACCCAAAGGGGTTTCATCCTGTTCGACTTGCCGAAAAATTTCTCTGCGGATGACCCTGGCTTGTCCAATATTCGTGCGCACCCAGGCCGTCCCGTCTTGGGAATGGGGCAACTCAAGGGTGAAGACGACCACATCTCCGCAAAACTTGACCATTCGCCTTCCCGGTGCCGGCTTTTGAATTAGCTGTTTTTTTTGATCCATGGTTATAAATTACAAAAGTTGTTTGAAATTTGCAAAGACTTTTGTAAATTTGCTTGAAAAAGGCTATAATATAAGTATAAGATATTTAAGAAAATATTAAATTAGATCATCAACTGTCATTTCAGCAATCCCACTATTTTGAAGGTATCAGACCATGATCCAGCGTAATTTGCACCTGCTCTTACTTGCCGTTATCCTCAGTTTTGTGTTTCCGGATTCAGTGACGGCTCAATCCGGTGATACCGGCGCATCCAAAACATCCGCCGGCAAAATTCTTCTGGTTCAAGCGGTGATGTGTGAAGATATGCTGGAACTCGTTCCCCGAAATCCGACCACCGTTTTTTCAATCGAAAGACGGAAGGCCATTTGCTTTACCTCGTTCGATCCGGTGACGGAAAAAACGATTGTTTATCATCAGTGGTTTCACCGCGATCAGAATAGTGCCAAAATGAAACTGACACTTAATCCACCCCGCTGGTCGGCCTACAGCAGCATTCAGTTACGCGCCGAAGATATCGGACCCTGGCGGGTGGAGATCACCGATGCCCAAGGACACATTCTAGATATACTAAGATTCAGCATAACGGAATAAAAAAATATGGACAAGTTTATCTACCTGATTTTGAGCCTTCGATGGCAGGATATCATCGATATCGGTCTGGTTAGTTATATTCTTTTCAGGTTTTATGTCCTGTTCAGGGGAACCAATGCCTTTCGCGTGCTGATCGGTATGACCATTCTGTGGTTCTTTCAACAAATCGCGGTTTCCATGGGGTTGATCGTCACCAGCTGGGTGGTCCAGGGAGTCGTAACCCTGGGAGCTTTTATCATTATCGTAATTTTTCGCAATGAAATTCGCACGGTTCTGCTGGCACGCAATTTAAAGTTTATCTTTTGGGGCGTTTCATCGAAAATTGTTACCAGCACCATCGAAACGATTGTTCAAAGTGTTTTTGACATGGCTCGCCGAAATTGTGGTGCCTTGATCGTGCTACCGGGCCGGGAAGATTTGGAGGATGTGATCCAAAAGGGAATTCCCTGGCAAGGGGAAATGTCAAAAGAGATGATTTTGAGTATCTTCTGGCCCCAGAATCCGGTCCATGATGGTGCCGCAATTATCCAGGGAGACCAAATTACTCAGGTCTCAGCCATTCTTCCCCTGTCCCGTCGTGATGATCTGCCCTCTTATTACGGCACGCGTCACAGGGCGGCGCTGGGATTGGCTGAAACTACCGATGCCCTGATAATTGCCATTTCCGAGGAAAGAGGGGATGTGGTGGCTGCGCAAGATTCTCAGTTGAAGGTGATCAAACAAAAACGCCGACTCGAACAAATTTTGCAGCAACACATGGGAACAGCCGCCAAAAAAAGTCGCGAGTCGATCAAAGAAAGGCTCATGGTCACTGCGGCAGCCCTTATTTCAATTATATTTGTCACCGCAGTATGGTTCAGCGTTTCCAAGGGCGTTGACACCCTGGCGACCCTCGAAACTCCGGTGGTATACATGAATCGGGATCCTGCCATGGAAATCATCAGAACATCCAGCAACACCGTCAGCCTGGAATTGGGGGGGTCGGGTGCACTGATAAAATCCATAAAGCCCGACCAGATTCAGGTTAAACTGGATTTGAGTAAATCCAAAATAGGACCCAACTCCTTTACAATTACCCGTGAAAGTATTTCCCTACCGCCCGGAATTATTTTAAAAGGTGTAACACCCCCTGTGGTGGATGTGGAACTTGATGTCCTCATCAAAAAGGAACTGCCGGTTCAAGTTGATTGGGTCGGGAAATTACCGGAACGCTTTATCCTTGCTGATGCAACCATCACGCCCCAAACGGTTATGATCATCGGCGGAAAACGAATGCTTGAAAAAATGGCGACGATCTACACGGAAAAGGTTCCTCTTAATGACCTTGAGGGCGAGGGTACCATCTCGGTCAATCTGGCCCTAAATCCGGCTTCCTTAAAAATCGCTCCGAACTCCAAAGAAAAGGTGACCATCACCTACACCACCAAATTGAGGAATGAATGAGGCGGGGTGCCCTGTGTGCGCTAAGTTGAATTGAAACAGCAACGGGTCTATACGGGGTTGTTATGAATGTCGAACATCGAATAATGATGTCGCACCGCTTCGCAATTTTATTTCATATGAATATCTTTAATGAACGATATAACATCTTCCCGATACATATCATCATTCATTGCTAAATACACATTTGCCTTCAACCATCCGATCGGATCTCCAATTGTTGCAACGATACTTCCAGTCCATGGCGCTGCAATGACTGTCTTTCCCGTGCCAATCAATCTGGCAACTGCGTCCGTTAGCCATACCTCACCATCTTTGCCGGTGATTTTTTTTGATAATTCTTCGAGGACATCCGGTCCTAAAACAAACCTACAAGAATTTGCCATAAGAGAAGGGGCGTTAGCTGGATCCGGTTTTTCCAACAATAATTTTGCATGATATGGAATTGAAGTTTCTTTCTCATTATAAAAATCATAACTGCCGAATTTATTTATCTCACCTCTTGGAACTTTTCTAACCGACATCACCGCACTAGGTTCAAATTCGTAATAATAGTGCAGCATCTGTTCAATCACGGTTGGCTTTGTGGGATCAGTCCGTATGATTATGTCATCGCCCCACATTCCGATAAAAGGTTCACCGTCAATAAAATCTTTGGCAACAACATAGGGCGTGCCATTGCCGTATGGATCAGATTCCTTTTGTTCGATAATTGTTATTTGTGCATTTTCAGTTAACCGAATCACACTGTCCATCAACTGGATTTTGTTAGTTTTTTTTAAATATTTAAACAACTTATCATCAATTTCCAAGTATCTCTTAACGACGTCGCTGCCTTCTCTTACTACAATCGCAATATCTGAAATTCCAGAGTCTATCGCTTCTTCTATCACCCATTGAAGTTGGGGTTTGTGCATAACCGGCACCATTTCCTTCTGATATGCACTTGATACCGGAAGAAATCTAGTACCCCGGCCGGAGGCGGTGATAATTGCTTTGGTCACCTTCATTTTCATTATTCTTTTCCGAATTAATATTAATCTTAGGGATAAATAGAGAAGAATCGTTCAATGAGGTTGAAATCACGAAGTGCCAGGAAGCCCGCAAGATGTTCCTATAAAATAAGGTCCTGATCGATAACGGTTCCTTCTTTGATGATAGCCTGGGATTTTTGCCGATTTGTAATTCGAACCGAACCCTTAATCTTCACACCTTTCTCAAAAAACACATCACCTTCGATGGTCAACGCATCGCAATCTATCAGGGAGGGAATCCCATTTCTAAATCTTTTTTCGAGATCGTCAATTTTACCGTAGTATTTCGGGTCCAGATATACTTTGGATACGCCCGTTCTGTTTCTCCCGAGTCGAATCGGGTTTATTCGCAGGCTGTCATCGACATTATATACAAAACAATCGGAGCGAACTGACAGAAGATCGTTGCTTGTTTTAACAGGAAAAAATCGCGTTCGCGGAACATTAACCGCCACTGCACCTTCAAAAAGGTAGATGGCCGCCCCCATGGCGGATTCTACCTGGTAAACGGGTGGACTGCTTTTATCCCGGGGGTCCAGGGTTTTGGAGTTGAGAATCAACGGCAGGTGGATTATTTTTTGTCGATCGAAAAGCGTTTTCAATGCCTTCAGGTTAATCCAAATATTGTTGGTGTTAAAATACTGATAGCGTTGAATGTCCTGAAACGTAGCCTTTTCGTCTTCAGGACACTGAGCGACTTCTCTCAAAACCAAACGTCCATTTTTATGCTGCGCCAAATGGCCGCCTTTCATATCCGCCGGCGTTTTTTCTGCGACTTCCATCATAAACGGGAACTGATTATAGGCAAAGTAGCCCAAAAGCGATTCATCCAGCCGTGCACCCAAATTGTCAGAGTTGGATATAAAGGCATAGAAGATTCCATTGGCAAGAAACGATTCCAGCATAGCGGAGGTTAAAAGAGCGGTATAGACATCACCGTGGCCGGGGGGATTCCATTCCAACTTTGGATTTTTTGGCCAGCTTGCCGGTGAATAGTCATGTTGAAGTATTTTGGGAAATTTGTGCTGCAAAAAAGTGATTGGGAATTTTGGCGGTTTCAACTTCTTGAGGGCTGCCATCGTATCATCATGGGTGTTGAAACTGTTCATAAATGCCAGGGCAACTTCGCTGTTTTCAGCCTGCCTCATGATAATGTCTAGAAAGGACATCCCGTCTTTAATCTTGATCAGGGATTTTGCCCCCGTCAATCCCATGCTTGTCCCCAGTCCGCCGTTGAGTACGATACGGACCGTTTGAGGAAAGACGTTGATGCCGAATTGGCTATGTTTTATAATTTTATCGTATGTTTCAATTTCAGACGGGCCTACGGGTCGGATGTCACGGTCATAGATTAGACCGGTCTCTCCTTTGAGCACCTCGTCGTAATAATGGGCAAAGGTGTCGATTACCGGAGACGGCAAGCCTTCATTTTTCATCTTTGAAATAAAGGCCGCTAAATTATTTTTTCCAATTTTATGATTCATTATAATATCCGGAAATTGCGATGTAGCAGCATAAAGAGTTTCAATTTAAATTTTATTCTCCATGCGGATTCCGACTTCCGCATTCCGATTTCCCCATTCATATTACCTCCACAATCCACCCCATGGGATCTTCCGCCTGGCCGTATTGAATATCGGTGATTGCTTTATAGTATTTTTTAGCGACAGGTCCCGTTTGGTTGTCGTTTATGGTGATCACCTGATCGCCATATTTAATTTGACCGACTGGAGAGATGACAGCCGCGGTACCGGCCCCGAAAACTTCTTTAAGGCTTCCTGAAGCATGTGCCCGGATCAATTCATCGATACTTATTTTTTTTTCCGACACCTTTTCATTCCAATGTTTGGCAAGTTCTATGACCGACATGCGGGTGATGCCCGGCAGGATGCTGCCGTTTAACTCGGGAGTGACAATTTCATCATCGATGACGAAAAAAATATTCATGGACCCCACTTCTTCGAGATATTTCTGCTCCACACCATCCAGCCAAAGCACCTGGGTGTAACCGGCCCCATGGGCGTCCTCGCCCGCCAAAAGACTGGCAGCGTAATTTGCGGGGGTCTTGGCTTCTCCTATGCCGCCCCGCACGGCGCGCACATAATCTGAGGTAACCAGGATTTTTATCGGATTGAAACCTTCAGGATAATAAGCACCCACCGGTGAAAAAATGATAAAGAAGCGATAGGTGTGAGAAGCGCGAACCCCTAAATACGGGTCCATGGCAATGATGGTGGGACGGATATAAAGTGAGGTTTGCGGTGCGTCGGGGACCCAGTCTTTTTCCGTAGTAATCAGTTGTTTCATGGCATCTAATACAAAAGCCTCATCAACTTCGGGGATGCACAAGCGACGGGAGGAGCGATTCAGCCGTTTCAGGTTTTCCTGGGGCCGAAACAGCTGGATACGGCCGGATTTGGTCCGATAGGCCTTAAGACCTTCAAAAACGCCCTGACCGTAGTGCAAAAACATGGTGGCCGGATCCATTTTGATGGCCTCGTAAGGTTCGATGCGGGGCGCATACCACCCCTTGTCGGGATCATAGTCCATGTTAAACATGTAATCGGTAAAAATTGTCCCGAATCCAAGGTCGGCATCATCCGGTTTTGATTTCAGTGTCTCGGTGGTTGTCATCGCTATTTCCATTGCTTCCTCCTAAAGTGATCGGTTCCAGAATAATCCGCTTTTTCTAACTCGATATAGTATATTTTGCCGATAAATCAAGGATTAAGTTATTATCGCTATTGAATTTTTAAAGATTCGTGTCGGGAGCCGACTTTTATTGACATCTTTAGGCAGTTTGGATATCTAGTGCACTACACATTTATAGCATTAGTACAACCAGACGCGAAAGAATCCTAAAAAGGAAATGTGAATGGAAAAAACCGAAAAAATGGCCAATATAGAACCGGTGAGACTCAATGCCGACAGCGAGTTTCAATTTAAATGCCATAAAGGCGTGAAATGTTTCAACCAATGTTGCAGAGACATCAACATTATCCTGACGCCTTACGACATCATAAGATTAAAGGCCCGATTGGGACTTTCTTCAGAGGAATTTTTAACGCTCTACACCGAGCCGCAGATTTTAGCAAAAACCGATTTGCCGGTTGTGATGCTAAAGCTATTTGATGAAGAAGGGGCCGACGACGGTCGTAAGGCATGCCCATTTGTGCGGGAAGACGGCTGCCTGGTTTATGTAGACCGGCCGACAACCTGTCGCTATTATCCCCTGGGTGTTGGTTCCTTGAGCCACAAAGAAGGCTCCGATGAGGACGAGTTTTATTTTTTTGTACATGAGCCCCATTGCCTGGGTTTTGAAGAAGAAAAGGATTGGACGGTTTCGCAATGGCGCCGGGATCAAGGGGTGGATGTGCATGACGAAATCAATGCCGAATGGACGGATCTGGTGGTAAGGAAGCGCTCGTTTCCACCGAACATGCAATTAACCGAACAGACCAAGAAAATGTTTTTTTTGGTCAGCTACAACATCGATAAGTTTCGGGAATTTGTTTTCGAAAGCTCCTTTTTAAATCGCTATTCAGTTGACGCCGAGACCTTGGAGAAGATCAAATCCGATGAAATTGAGCTGCTTAAATTCGGGCTCAATTGGTTAAAGTGGCTTCTGTTTAAAGAAGGGGATTTTGAATTGAAGATGGTTGCGGTTGCGACCGCAAAGGGTGAAAACACCTGAATTGATAAATAAGCCGAATGCACATAAAGCAGATAAATTTAAAATAAGGTTTTAGGTGTCAGGTTTCAACCCAATAGTTGGTTGAATCGAAAATGAAAATTCATTAGAACCTAACTATATTAATTATTGTAATTTATGCTATTTTGGCTGTGGGAGCGGCTTCCAGCCGCGATTATGCGATGATGGTTAAAAGCGACTTTTTTTCGCGGCTGGAAGCCGCTCCCACGAGAAATTGATGTTAAGTTAATGACTATGACCCCCGATTTCATGAAGTTTCCATTTCGATCAATTATCTTCTGCGGTGGCCAACGGCAGTGCTGAAACCTGAACACCGAAACCTGAGAAATTAGCTTCTGGTTTACTTTCTGCCCCAACGATGTCGCTTTTTTACAAGCACAGAAGCCTAATAGCTTTTGTAGTATAAATCCTCCCAGTTTTCCGGATTTTCCAACCGCTGCCCGATGTCAACATTGAAAAAATCGGCGACAGGCTGCAGGATGTCGGGTGCGGTTGCATGGACCTTGCGGGCGGCTTCGAGAACCACGTCTACGCCATTTCGGGTCAATTTACCCAGTGGCTGCCGGCATCCACCGGCAGGCATTCCCAGAATCGACATTAACGCCTTGTAAGCTACCGGATTCCTGGCCCGGCAGACGACCTCTCCGAATGGCGTTTTCTCGGTGGTTTTAACCGTAACCAGACTAAAAAGAGGTTCCAGTTTCAGCATCAACGTCTTTGCTTCGGACTGATTTCCCTGGTTAAGAAGCTGAACCATTTTGGTGATGGCTTTTGGGGCCGCGTTGGAGGCGACGGAGATCACGCCGGCGGCGCTAATTGCGGGGTCGGTCATCATTTCATAGGTCATGCCGTCATCGCCGGACAGGATGGTAAATTCCGGACCACAACATTCACGTGTTCGTCGCATGTTAGCCGGATCCGCCGTCGCTTCCTTAACGGCGCAGACATTGGGGTGTGAATTGTAAAGCAGCGCCAAATCTTCCGGCAACATTTGCGCACCGGTTCGACCCGGTATAATATAAGGTATCACGTTGAGATCCGGAAACGCTGCGGCAATCGGTGCGACATACTCGCGCCGGATTTCAAGGGAACTCGGCCCATTGTAATAAGGGTCCACCAGTAAAACAGCCTCGGCACCGACCTGAACGGCATGTTTGGTTCCTGCAAGGGATTCCGCGGTGTTGTTGCTGCCGGTGCCAGCGATGCAAAGACACTGATTTCTTGTATTATTTGCGACGATTTCAATTACCTTGTTATGTTCTTCCCAGTCCAACACCGGACTCTCACCGGTGGTTCCGACAGCCAGAATGCCGGTAATTCCGTTTTGGATCTGAAAGGCCACCAGTTTTTCCAGTCCTTCATAGTCAACGGCACCATCTCTATACGGAGTTGTAATTGCGGTGTAGCATCCTGGCGTCATGATTAACCTCACACTTTTTAACTAAAGGTTGTTTTCCGTGAAA
>JARFPZ010000106.1 GCA_029288035.1 Desulfosarcina sp. | reverse complement strand
ACAGCTCTATCAGATCGTGCCGGTGGTCCCGCTGGAACGGTTCCGATTACGTTATGCCTGGAAAAGCACCGGTATCACCACCGACCAGGGCCCCTTTATTGAAATTGTCGGCTATGATCAAAAGGGGTTTTCTCAATCCGGGCCGATGATCACAGGGACGCATACATGGCGGGAGGAGGCCATTGAATTTGAAGTTCCTGCCGGTTGCCGGGCGGTGGTGGTGCGAGTACGCCGTCGGCCGAGTCACCGATTCGACTCGAAGATCAAAGGTTCATTTTGGCTTGATAATTTCCACCTGGAGATCTTAGATTCTGGAAAGAAACAGGTTCTATCGGATAAATTTCTTTGATGAGGTAGCATCATGACAAGCAATCACATAATAGACCGTGGAAGTCGGAAACCAGCGAGATTGCCGGTATCTTTCAATGACAACCTTCCGGCCACCGAGATTCAAAAACCTTTTTACTCTTGGCAGGAAAAAGAAGAGATAAATCTTCATGATTATCTGGATGTGATTGTCCGTCGGAAGTGGCTGATTATTATGTTTCTCGTACTTGTTTTCCTTTCCACCCTCATCTTTACCCTGACTTCCACCAAAATTTACAAGGCCATGGCCGTGGTTGAGGTGAACCAGGCATCACCTCAGGTAACCAAATTTGAAGAAGTGCTTGGCTCGGAAGTGAAGGCCAGAGAATTTTATGAAACCCAGGTCGAATTAATCGGCAGTAAAACATTGATTGGTCGGATCATCGATAAGCTGAATCTGATCGAACATCCGGTCTTGGTTGAAACCCTTTATGGTGATGGTAAGTCGGCTGCAATCCAACACATTAAAAAGTTTATCAAACCCCTTTTGCCGGGATATAAAGATAAGGACAGAGACTCCGTTTTTTCCGAAAAAATATTGAAACAACAGAAAATGGTCGATTATCTAGAGGAAAATCTGAAGGCTTCACCCAGCAGAAAATCTATGCTGATTTACGTTTCTTTCAGCTCGCCGGACCCGGAACTGTCTCAGGCTGTGGCGAATACGCTTGTGGATGAATTCATCGGCAGGAAAATGGAGCAAAAGCTTGAAGCTTCCAGTATCGCACGGGACTTTCTCATGATGCAAATCGACAGGGCTAAGATTAACCTGGAAAAGGCAGAGGAAGAGCTGAACCAATTCGGCAAGCTGGCGGGTATCGTTTCCCTGGATGCTAAAGTAAACAGCATTTACCGTCAGCTGGAGGATTTGAATTTAGCCTACACCGCGGCTGAATCCGAGATGATCACTAAAAAAGTAGCATATCTGCAGGCGTCCAAGGACGGACACGCCAATTTGCCGCGGGTTTTGGAAAGCGAGCTGATCGCCAAGTTGAAAGAGAACTATGCCCAATTACGTTCCGAGTACGAGGATTTGAAAACGACTTTTCATGATGATTATCCGGTGGTCAGGAATTTAAAGGCACGTATGGTCAGTATTGCCGGGCGTATTAAGCAGGAAGAAGGAAGAATATTTTCCGCCATAAAAAATGAATACATGGCCGCCCGTAAGAAGACTGCCGCCATGAAAGAGCGGATTGAACTGCAAAAGAAGTTCGTTCTGGACTTGAACGAACGTGCCACCCAGTATTCGATTATGGCCCGCGAAGTCGAAACCAACCAGGCCATCTATCAGAGCCTGCTTGAGCGTGCCAAAGAAATCGAATCCATGGCTGGCGTATCTGCCAGCAATATCCAAATTGTCGATCGGGCCTCGTTGCCGATCTTGGCGGCGAAACCAAATGTTAAGCTAAATCTGTTGCTTGCCATCGTGGTCGGTCTTATCGGAGGAATTGGGTGCGCCTTTCTATGCGAATATTTCGCCGATACCATCACGAACCCGGAAGAAATATCAGGGCGATTTCAGATACCCATATTGGGCATAATTCCCCAAGTGAAAACAGATGGAGACGGCGTAGAAAACACGTTTCTCCGACACCCTCGAGCACCTTTTTCCGAGGCCATCCGCTCTTCCCGGGTATCCATACAGCTTTCAGGGGCTGACACCCGCTCAAAAAGCTTTCTGGTTACCAGCGGATTGCCCAATGAGGGTAAAACTACCATTGCGGTTAATCTGGCACTCAGCTTTGCAGCTGCCGGCGAGAGGGTGATCCTTATCGATGTCGATTTTCGAAAGCCGAGCCTCCAGGAGGTCTTCACCCTCTCAAAATCGGTCAACGGCCATGGATTGTCAGGATTCCTGGCTGCAATGACCGACAAGGTTTGCGCTTACAATAGATATCATAAAAACTTAAATATTGTTGCCTGTGGCCCGGTTCCGCCAAATCCGGTTGAGTTGCTGGCATCCAAGCGGTTCCGACGTCTCCTGAAAAATCTGACCTCCAAGTATGACCGGGTTATTCTGGATGCACCGCCGTATATCGGATTCGCCGATGTCCTGGTGTTATCCCAGCGGGTCGGCGGGATTGTTCTGGTGTGCAGTATCGGCGAAGCCAGTCGCGAAACGATTTGGCAATTTAAAAAAACAATTTCCAATGTCCGCGGTACCATCTTGGGCTGTATCGTCAATAAGGTCGATATGGATAAAAAATACGGTTATGGTTCTTACCACAAATATTATCAAGCCTACAGACACTATTATGGCCAGGATTATAAGGTAGCCGAAAAACAACTACCGGCTGTTGCCGGATAAACCGGAAAATACTTTGTTAGATAAATCCTTCGCATATTTGATCCGATTCCAATATATAGGCACTAATTTCAGGGCTCTTGACCTCAATTGGAAAAACTTCTCGGGAGGCCCTGATATCTAAAGAACCTACAAAATTTGTAGTGAAAATAAGCGTAAATTCAAGATGCAACAGAGTTTATCAAAAATAAATGGAGCGATAATTTAGAAAAAAGGTAATATCGACGCCTTTTATTTTGGTTATAGAACAGAAATATAAAATTAAATTCAGAACGATTCGCCCAAGTTCAGTTTTATTGACGCGCTTTCTGAAATTTTTGTTGCATCCGATTTTACGACACATCAGTAGTTCTGAATTTAAACTACGTTTTGCATGGGGAAAATTGTACCTTTCTAAAAACACCGAAGTGTTGACGCGTTTTATCCGGCAGGTTGGAGGTCTTACGGACACACCCTCCCTGATTCGGTTGATTGCCATGGATGCCGGCTATCTGATGCTGTGCCGGGCGATTGTCAACGATTCCTTTCATAGAAACCAGGAAGATATTAGATCCATAAAAACTGTTTGTCGGATACAGAGCCTCGACTTTCAATTGCTTCAGGAAAAGCTCATACCTGCATCAAGAGCGCTCGGTTTAACATTGCCATCGAATACCCAGGTCGATTATTACAACCTTCTTGGGATCAGCCCGGAAGCTGGTGCCTCGGAGATTAAAAAAGCCTTTCGGGAAAAAGCCTATGAAGTTCATCCCGATACCAGTTCGCAAGGACATGGTGATAATGAGAAATTCGTTCAGCTGAGCGCTGCCTATCAAACCTTGAGCAATCCGGTTTTACGCAAGCATTACGACTTGAGCCGGCGAAACCTCAGCAGCTGGCATGAGACTGCGATGCAGGTTCCAAAAACCGACCGGACGGGAAAAACATTGTCCGTAATACAATTGGCTGCACTGATTATTATTCTGGTGCTCGGTATTTTCGTTTTTGATTTTTTGGTCCCATGATATCAAATAGATATCGCCGAAAATTCAGATACTTATTTAACCGCACCGCTTGAAAAAAATTGGGAGAAATGCCATGTATCCTCAACAACACATAAAGAGAAAATTTATGATTCAAAGGTTCCATGAGCGTTTGGGTGAAGTTTTGATATTTAAAGCCCTCCTGGTTATTGGCATTTTTTTTGGGTGTGCCGCCAATCATCCTCAGCCCCAGCAAGATTTAAATTATTCCTACAAAGACGATGATATTGCTGAAATAAATGAGCAAATACTCGCCAGTGCCGAAATGCCTTCCGATCCCAGTGACTATCTATTGGGATCCGGGGACTTGCTTCAGATTGGTGTGTTCGAAGCCAAAGAACTCGATGCTAAGGTTCGAGTCAGCTCCCGCGGATATATTACCCTCCCTCTTATCGGGTCGGTCTTGGTCAAAGGATTATCTGCCAGAGAAGCCGAACAGAGAATTGAGGAGTTATATCGCGAGCGGTATATAAAAAATCCACATGTCGGCATTTTCATAGAAGAACATTTCAGCCGGCGCGTTACCCTCATGGGTCAATTTAAAAATCCAGGTACCTACGATTATATTTCAAAGCAAAGGCTGTTGGACGTTATGGCGCTGGGCGGTGGATTGAGCGACAAAGCCGGTCTCTTGGTTCAAATTCGAAAGTCCAGCGGTTCACCGGATAGACATGGTGTTTTTTTCGTTGATTTGGATCAGTTGATAAAGGAGGGTAAATCAGAGCTCAATATCAAAATCAATGCCGGGGATGTGTTATTTGTGCCGGAGGCCGGCGTTTTTTTCGTGGACGGCGCCGTTCGTAAACCCGGATCATATTACATCAAACACCAAACGACAGTCCAAGAGGCTTTCGTAGAAGCCGGCGGCCTGGCGCCGTATGCCAACAAGAATCAGGCGGTATTGGTACGCTATGCAGAAAATGATGAACGGCAGATGATCAAACTTGATCTTTCTCAGCCGGCGACATTAGAAATAGAGTTAAAGGATCGTGATGTTTTAATCGCTGAGTCCACCGCATTCGGAAAATTAGTCCATGGCATGGGTTTTTACATAGGACTCCCCGGAGTGGGAGGAATCGGATACCGAGATCCTGGGCGCTACTAAAATGAGTGAATCTTTCATCGCGCAGTTCAGATGCATAAAAAATGCGGATCTAACGAAAGCGAGACAAGACCCGAAAATCCGGCGACTAATATTAAATGGAGATAAAAATTGAAACCGTTAACATTCAATCAAAGGAGAGCCTACCATGACCTGCTCAGGAAGAAAGAAATTAGGATTAAAATTTTTGGCTATCGGTTTATCGTTCGCTCTTGCGCTTCCAGGCTTCGCATCAGAATTGAAATCCGCCCGAATTTATCCTACGGGCAAAATTACCATTTATAGCGGTGATCAAAGGGTCGGAGAATTCAGTAAAGAAGCACCTTTTCCGGAAGGATTTTTAATAGCGGCTGATGGGAAATGCGGTGTCAAAATGGAGCATATCTATTTGGTGGCTGAAGATAGAAGTCTGTTTTCTGTGGCCACGTCAGCCAATCCGAGGAAATTGTTGGTCAAGGAAGGGACCGTATATTTTGCAATTTCCAAGATGTCGCATCCACTTAGCTTTATCACCCCTTCCGGGAGTGTGGCTGTCCTCGATATATTGTTGAATGCAGCGACGGTCAGTTCACCGTTGAAAGGCTATGTATCCGTCAAACAAAACCGCAGCGAGCTAGGCATTATCAAGGGCGGATCCATGATCGTTTCAACCCAACAAGGTGAAATGATGATAGAATCCGGGCAGCGGATCATTTTGGCCCAGGCGGACATGGATGTGGGTGCGCCGGAAGAACTAGAAAAAAGTGATGAAGAAGAGGGTAAGGCGCAAGAAGCGACTGAAGGTGAAAAAGCGGCGAAGGAGAAAAAAGCTGGAATGTCAAAAAATACAAAAATCGTTTTGGGCGCTGTCGGCGGTGCGGTCGTCATCGGTGGGATCGGTGCGCTTGCAGCCGGCGGCGGTGGCGGCGGCGGTAGTGGCGGTAACGGCGGTGATGACGGAGACGACTCCGCCAGTCCTTCTTCACCGACCCCCTAACGAAGATAAATTAAAACAAAACGTTCATTCCTTTACCCGTCCATTTGTGACGGGTTTTTTTTATTGAAAATTGATTACTGCCGATATAAATGTAATCGTTAAATATTTCACAATCACCGCTTGCCGCATCTTGCATAGAACCTGAATCATGCACAATATAGGGGTAGAATTTATTTCGCTTTGCTTAATATTTCATGTTTAAGGGAAAAAACCTTAATTAAACTTACATGTTCAAAAAATTGTCGAAATTCCGAAATGTATAAACCGGATATTTCATGAGATTACCTGCTCTATGTACACTACCTATTATAATCTAAAAGAAGCGCCCTTCAATCAGTCAGTCGATCCAAGATTTACCTGGCTAGGCGAAAAACTATTAGAGGCTCTGACTTCTTTTCAGCAGAATTATCTCGATAAAAAAGGTTTTTTTCTGGTCACCGGGGACGCCGGCACAGGAAAAACAGCCTTCATTAAAAGACTGTTGGCCGAAATCGAATCCAAAACAGTCGTCGCAACGGTGACGGATCCTGATCTTGATAAGCTCGATTTTTTCAACTGGTTGTCAGCAGAATTCGATTTGAACGTAAGTTTTAAAAGTAAAGGGGCCTTTTTAACCCGCTTTAAAAGGTTCTTGCTCGAAGCCCATCAAAAAAATATAAATGTCATCCTAATTATCGATGATGCCCATAGAATCAATCAAGAACTTGTCGAAGAAATATTGACGCTTTCAAACATCGAAACGGCCGGCAATAAGCTTATGAGTATATTTTTTGTCGGACAATCCGGATTCAATAGAATTCTACAGGAAAGTCGAAACAGCGAGTTAAGACAGAGCGTCAACGCTCATTTTCAGCTAAAGCCGTTAAAAGAAGACGAAATGGTTCAGCTTGTTTTACATCGTCTCAAGGTGGCGGGTGCAAAGGCCGAGATATTCAGTTCACGGGCTTTTCATGAAATTTATCAATTCTCTGCGGGTTATCCAATAATGGTGGTCAACATCTGCGATCGAGCAATGATGGCCGGATACGTTAGTGCAACGCCGATCATCGATAAGGATTTGATTATTGAGTGCGGCAGAGATCTTCAAATTGCCGGCAGCAAGGGAAAGATAAAAAGTATTAATTATCTTAACAAGATCGCCGGATCCAAGGCGCCGGCGGCAAAAGCAATCATAAAAAAAAAAGAAATCAACAAATCGCTGTTTAGTGATTTAAAAATCAGATTAGTTTCAGTGGCCCGAACAGCCATATTACCCGTGTTCTTAGCGATGCTGTGTATCGTCGCTATCTACCTAATATACCACTTCAAATCATCCTTGTTGACCTGGACGAAAATCATCATTGACCAGGATAAATCAAGCTCGGTGCAAAGTGAACCATCCACTTCTAGTGTGACACAGGAAAAAGGCAATGAGGTTGAAAATTCAATTGAAGCAGCGCAAACACAAACGGAATTATCCAATGACGAATATGCATTAGATGAGCTCAAATTTGATGATGAAACCATTTCTTCGGACAATCAAAACACACCGATTGATGAGGATACTTGGCAAGTCAAATCAGATACTGAAACAACAATTCCGCCGGTCTCGGAAACGAAAATTGCTGAGATAATTCCCGGAAAAGTGGGCACCACTATCGAAAAGTTACCTTTAGAGCTGCCCGAAATGGAAGCAGAAAGAGTATCAATAGAGAGAGAATTTAAATTGTTATCTCGCCATTTAGCCCTAAAGTCAAAACTTTCCGAATTAGAGCGGCAGGAGACTGATATTGAAGAATTCCCACTTGAGATTAAAAACGGAGGGGGCATTGGTGCACCACCAGCGCCCGATTCAAAGGCAAAAAAGGAGGTCCGGCCGCCACCAGCGTTGGCTGAAAGACGATATCTTCCGGCAAAAGAACGGCAGGAAGCAGATATCCAAATAGCCCGTCTGGCGCCCCAAACCGAAACAATAAGCGATGCACTGCCGGCGGACGATACCAAAGCAAGTAGTGATGTCCAACCTCAACTGCCCGTCGCTGAAAAACCACGGTTACCTGCGCTTCCTGCGAAGTCCGATATAGATCCTGTAACCAAACCACAACAAGAGCCTGACAGCACAGTGGCGGCCTTGGGGCAAGTTAACAAGGAGGACGATCTTCGCAACCGCTTAGGCCTGAAAGAGCGACTACAATCTTTTCTGGAAGTCTATTGTCATACCTACGAAGAGAAAGATTTGGATGAATTTAAAACCTTCTTTGCCTCAGATGCCAAGGAAAACAACAAACCTTTTCATAGCCTGCTACCAAAATATCGCCGTAATTTTGATGTCATCAAATTCATAACTTATCGGATTGAACTGCAAGAATATAAATATGATGATGAACGTGGAACGATAAACATCGAGGGAAGATTTTTTTTAGAATGGCTGCCCGATGGCACCCGCTGGCGGCGGAATACAGGTAAAATTTTTATGGCACTGCATGAGTCCGATACGTCATTTAAAATTAGTCGGCTCGACTATTACGGTGATCAGCCAAAAAAAAACTGATATGAATTCATTGATACCGATGAATCTCACAGACAACACCGGAAGGTCGTCGGTAAACAAGGGAAATGCGAGGAAAGACATCATGGAAAAAAAAGGTTGCCCGGGATTTAAAACTGCGGGCGTGAGTTGCGGGCTGAAAAAAAACGGACAAAAAGATCTCGGACTTATTTACTCAGAGGTTCCGGCGAATGTCGCCGGGCTATTTACTCAAAATCGCGTTCAAGCAGCTCCGGTGCTGTTGGATCGACAACGAATCACCCGAGGCGTGTGCCGTGCGCTCATCGTAAACAGTGGTATCGCCAACTGCTGCACTGGGGAACAAGGTATGCGGAATGCCATTCAAATGGCAGGGTTTGCGGCCGCCGGGCTTGGTGTCGCCGAGGACGAGGTCCTGGTATCTTCCACAGGCGTTATCGGTGATCCTTTGCCCGTCGAGAAAATTCAAGTCGCCACGCCTGCTTTGATCAACGCTTTGCATGGGGAAGGCATCCATGACCTTGCGGAAGCTATTATGACAACGGATACAGTGCCGAAAGTTGTCTGCCGCCGCGGAGAACTGGATGGGGTGTTATTCACTGTGACAGGCGTGGCCAAAGGGTCCGGCATGATCTGTCCGGATATGGCGACCATGCTGTGTTTTGTAATGACCGATGTCCAGGCTTCTCCTGGGTTGTTGAAAGAAATGCTCAAAGCGGCTGTCGATCGATCACTGAATCGGATTACGGTGGACGGCGATACGAGCACGAACGATACCGTCCTTTTAATGGCAAACGGCCTGTCCGGTGCCGAAGTCCTCAACGACGCGCAGAGGGACGTCTTTCAGCCCGTTCTAGATGATGTGCTGATTGAGCTGGCCAAATGGCTGATCAAAGACGGCGAGGGGGCCACAAAGCTCGTTGAGATAGTGGTCACAGGGGCGGAGACGGACATGGATGCTCGCAGAATTGCCGACACGGTGGCCAATTCCAACCTGACCAAAACAGCGCTATTCGGTGAAGACGCCAACTGGGGGCGAATTCTGGCTGCGGTGGGACGGGCAGGGGTTGCGGTGGCGCCCGAGAAAACGGATATCCGGTTCGGCCCCGTTTTGATGGTGCAAAATGGTATGGGCTGCGGTAAATCGGCCGAGGTAGAGGTCACTAAAGTACTCAAGCAGACTGAATTTGACATCACGATCGACCTGAAATCGGGAAAGGGGCATGCGTCCGTTTTTACCTGTGACTTTTCCATTGATTATGTCAAAATTAACGCTGATTATAGATCATAACCCGGATAAGTCGGAAATAACAAATTACAAGCACCAAACTACAAATAAATTCCAAATTACAATACCCAAATCTCAAATAAGATCAAACGTCAATTGTTTGGGATTTTGAATTTCGGTCATTGTGATTTGAAATTTTTTAATTGCTGACACCTGACACCTGAAACCTTACGTTCCTTACAACATGTTGTCAGAAAAAGCGTGATAAGGGCGTAAGCTGTAACCCGCAACCCGTGACTCGCAACTCGCAACCCGCGTTAAATATCTATGCCGTTGATGCGAATACAAAAATTTCTTTCTGCTGCCGGTATCTGCTCCCGCAGAAGGGGCGAGGCGTTTATTAAAGCCGGCCGAGTTTCCCTTAATGGTCAGATTATTGTTGAGCTGGGCACAAAAATCGATCCAGAAAATGATCAGGTCAGCATTGATGGCAAGCCGATAAAATATGAACCGGCTATGCTATATATCGCCCTCAACAAGCCCACCGATTATGTCACCAGTTGTCGTCATCCGGGGCAAAAGATCGTGCTCGATCTGGTGGACGTTGCTCAACGCGTTTATCCTATCGGCAGATTGGATAAAGACTCCTCCGGTCTTCTGCTATTGACCAACGACGGCAGGTTGCATCATAAGCTGTCCCATCCTTCCTTTAATCATGAGAAAGAATATGACGTCACCGTGGCGAAGCCTATTACCGATGGCGCTCTACAAAAATTGGCGACAGGCTTGCCGATGATGGAGGGCAAAACCCGACCGGCCAAGGTCCAAAGGATAGCCTCGCGACGATTTCGCATTATCCTGAAAGAGGGTAAAAACAGGCAGGTGCGACGGATGGTTCGAAAGGTGGGAAATCAGGTGACAAGGCTCAAGCGAATCCGGGTAGCCGGCATAAAACTAGGGCAGCTGCCGCCGGGAAAATGGCGTCACTTAACGGAAAAAGAGAAAGAGGAGATTTGGCTGTGATAACATTTGATTCGTTGGTGAACAGGCAAAATAAAATTGCGGTGATTGGACTGGGCTATGTCGGCTTGCCCTTGGCAGTTCATCTCGCGGCTTATTTTGACGTCGTCGGATTCGATCAGAATGCTGAAAGAATCCAAGAGCTTCAGTCAGGGTTTGATCGCACGCTGGAAGTTTCTGACAGTCAACTCGCTAAAACCAAATTAGTCTATACGAATAAACCGGGGAACCTTGCGGACTGCCGGCTCATGATCGTCGCCGTTCCGACCCCCATCGATGAATTCCGGATCCCCGATTTGAGCCCATTGCGGGGGGCTTCGAAAACCGTCGGAACGCATTTGCAAAGAGGGTCGTGCATTGTTTATGAATCCACGGTCTATCCGGGGGCCACTGAGGAGGTCTGCGTCCCGATCCTCGAGGCAGAGTCCGGTTTGAAGTTTGGACAGGATTTTACAGTTGGATACTCTCCGGAGCGGATTAACCCGGGAGATAAGATTCATACGCTGGATAAGATCGTGAAGATCGTATCCGGCTCGGACCAGGCAACCTGCG
>JARFPZ010000462.1 GCA_029288035.1 Desulfosarcina sp. | reverse complement strand
ATTTGATAAAAGTTATTGGTTTTTAACCCAACTGGGTTAATGGCCAATAATCAATAGCTAACATCAGAGGCGTTATAGATGGCAAAAAAAATCCGTACTAAAAAGAAAGTAAAGAAAAATGTTGCCAATGGCGTTGTTCACATTCAATCAACTTTCAACAATACCATTGTTACGATAACCGATACGGTGGGGAATGTAGTGGCCTGGTCAAGTGCAGGCGTTCAGGGATTTAAAGGGTCTCGGAAAAGCACACCTTTTGCTGCGCAGCTAGCGGCTCAGGATGCTGCAAAGAAGGCCATGGAACATGGTATGCGAAGTGTGGAAGTATACGTCAAAGGGCCCGGTCCGGGACGAGAATCTGCATTGAGAGCACTGCAGGCAACCGGATTTAGCTTGGTAATGATCAAGGATGTCACCCCCATTCCTCACAATGGCTGTCGGCCACCGAAAAGACGTAGGGTATGAAATAGTTAACTATTGAACTAAAAACAGGGAGGAAACCTTGGCAAGATATACGGATTCCGTTTGTCGGCAATGCCGGCGGGAAAATCTAAAGCTTTTTCTAAAAGGAGATCGCTGTTACTCGGATAAATGTGCCTTCGACCGACGGGCCTATCCGCCAGGTCAGCATGGAGAGCGTCGGGGCAGAAAGCCTTCGGATTATGGTGTTCAGTTGCGGGAAAAGCAAAAAGTAAAACGGATGTACGGTCTTTCTGAAAAACAGTTCCATCTGTTTTTTAATAAGGCAGAACGTCAAAAAGGTATTACCGGTACAAACCTGCTTGTGATGCTGGAACGACGATTGGACAATGTCGTCTATCGACTGGGATTTGCCAGCTCGCGTGCCCAGGCCCGCCAGTTTGTTCGCCATCGGCACGTATTGGTCAATGGCAAAAGAGTTGATATACCGTCTTTCATCGTTAAAATATCTGATACGGTCGAAGTTCGGGAGAAAAGCAAAAAGATTCAGGCATTTCAGGACTCCCTCGATGCAGTGGTCCGCAGGGGAGTCCCCCAGTGGCTTGAGCTTGAAAAAGATAGCATGAAGGGAATGGTGAAGAACTTTCCGATTCGTGAGGATCTTACCATGCCGATCCAGGAACAACTCATTGTCGAGCTTTACTCTAAGTCATAATCTCCCAAATTGATACCTTAGGGTCAGTTTTAATCAACACACATGTAATTGCAACCAGGGCAAGGTGGCCGCGGACCGTGGTCAAAAAATCAAAACCTGAAATGATCAGGAGATTAAAAAATGCCGTCTGATGAACTTAGGTACATGAACTGGCAGGAATTGATGAAGCCAGAAAAAGTTCAAGTAACCAGCAATCCATCCTATTGTAAATTTGTTTGTGAACCCCTTGAAAGAGGATTCGGGATTACCATCGGTAATAGTTTAAGGAGAATCATTCTTTCTTCCTTGTACGGCGCAGCTATTGTGTCTGTTCGATTTGATGCTGTGATGCATGAATTTAGTGCTATCCCCGGCGTTCTCGAAGACGTTTCCGAAATTATTCTGAACTTAAAGCAGGTGCGCTTCAAGGTTAACGATCCGGGGCCCAATACCGTGCGCATAGATGCAAGCGGCGAGGGACTGGTAACGGCCGGAGATATTATCAGTGATGACGGGCACTGTGAAGTACTCAACAAGAAGCAACTTATTGCCACACTCTCGCAAAAAGCAAGCCTGAAGATGGAAATGAAAGTTCAGGTCGGCAAGGGCTATTCCCTTGCTGAAGCCAATAAGGATGAGGATGCACCTGCCGGCACCATACCCATTGATGCCGTTTTCTCACCCATCAAGCGAGTCAATTTTACCGTTGGTAATGCCCGCATCGGACAGCGTACAGATTATGACAAACTTACTATGGAAATTTGGACCGATGGGAGTGTTGCTCCGGAAGATGCCATTGCTTATGGGGCCAAAATACTCAAAGAGCAGATGACACTTTTTATTAATTTTGATGAACAGATTGAACCAAAGCCGGATACTAAAACTGAAGAACGGCATGCACCCCAGTTTAATGACAATCTTTACCGAAGTGTCGAGGAACTCGAACTATCCGTTCGCAGTGCAAATTGCCTGAAAAATGCGGATATAAATAAAATTTATCAACTGGTGAGTAAAACTGAGCCGGAGATGTTGAAAACCAAAAATTTCGGTCGAAAGTCATTGAATGAGATTAAAGAAGTCCTGACCGAGATGGGCCTTTCGCTTGGGATGAAGCTTGAAGGGTTTGTAACGCCTGAGGAAGAGACTGAGGAAGGAGAGCAGACAGTATCATGAGACATCGTAAAGCAGGCCTGAAGCTGAATCGAACCGCGAGCCACCGCCATGCCATGTTCAGAAACATGGTCACCTCTTTGCTTAAACATGATCGAATCCGGACTACCGGCGCAAGAGCCATGGAGGTTAGACGCTGGGCAGATCATTTGATCACCTTGGCAAAACGTGGTGACTTGCATGCCAGACGTCAAGCGCTTTCTATTGTGAGGGAAAAAGACGTTGTTCATAAGCTGTTTGAACAAGCCGACGAGCGGTTTGGGGCAGTGTCCGGCGGCTACACACGGGTTATAAAACTGGGGAAACGACCGGGAGACGCCGCTTCCATGTCAATGGTTGAATTGATAGCTCTCGAAGGCACCAAAAAGAAGAAGAAAGCCAAAAAGAAGAAAGCCAAATCTAAAGGAAGCCAGAAAAAGGAAGCCGTTGAGAAAAAGGCGCCAGCCGCTGCCAAGGCAGATGAGAAAGAAAAGGCATCCGCAAAAACCAGTGACGAAGCGACGGATAAAAAAGAAGTCCCTGAGGTAGCGGCAGAAACCCAAAAACCTACCCTGAAGAAAGCGGCTGCCAAAACCAGTGACGAACCATCGAAAGCAAAACTTGAATCGGCGAAGGCAAACGGCAAACCGACGGCGGGGGGTACAAAGGAAGCAAAGCCCGCCAAGAAAACCAAAGCGGCACCTAAAAAGCCGGCTGCGGCGGGCGAAAAAAAGGACGCACCGGATGCCGCGACAAAAAAAGCAGCGACAAAGAAACCCCCCAAGGATGAAAAATAAGCGATTATAGTTTTACCTGGAACCTCTTTTTTTAGTACCAATTTATTGAAATCACATCATATTTGCATATGATTTGGGGCATAGCCAGATTGAATATTTAAGCAATTCTATCGAATTAAATAGAAAAGACTGAGCGAAGCCTCCGGCTCGTAGGGGTTGTAGCGCCTACGCCTCGGAGAGCGAAACCACAAATCTTCAATCTTCAAGTCCGGCTTGCCTGGGTTAGGTATCAGTATCAGAAATTTTCTCTAGGGCC
>JARFPZ010000054.1 GCA_029288035.1 Desulfosarcina sp. | reverse complement strand
CGTATGGCCTAAAATAGGCAAACGCAATGAAAGTGATTTGTCCTCGATCGGCACACAGTCGCAAAAGTTAATTGCGCAAGCAACCGATGCCATTGAAGGCTTTGTGAATTTTGGCTGTATTGCCACTGGTATTCTACAAATCCTTTCTCTGAATTTTCATAAGGGTATCTGGAAAAACTATCGCGGATGGTTGCGAACTGTTACATCTGCCATCCCCACCGAGGAAACTGTACGCTCCGTGGTCCAAGAAGAGTTCTTCCATAATTTTCGCGGTTTCAGCAATACCGTGATTTATCGAATAATTATGTCAAAGAGCAGAAAAAAACAGTATTATCAACACCTGAGTTCAGGATGAGCATATTAGAACTTGAGACTCACGAGGGAAAGAAGTTTATAGACGGCTCACGAAAATCGGTTCCATTCAGAATTTTTCTATTTTTCTCTCCTTGTGACGATGAAGTCAGGGGCAGCCAGGGTCTGCACCGACTTGAATAAAATAAGGTTGATTTTCTATTTCCCAACACATTGTAAAAACGGTATGGCCATGGCTGTCACCTGAACTGACAGGTTATCCCACTTTTTTCAAACAAAGCCGGTATTTTCGCTGCCATGTCTGGGTTAATGGAAGCAAACTCAACAACACTAAGCCCAACAGCTTTGTAACGTGAGTTAAGATCGGATAAAATAGGAACAAATTGCTCCATCGTTAATCCGCCAGAGGATGGAATCTGTGCACCCTCAAAATCTCCGGGGTTGAAAAAATCCAAATCCACGTGGATATAAAGATTGGAAGATCCAGAACGTTCCACCGCCGCAATCACTGGCCTTGAATCTGTTAAACCGTCTGGAGAAATGATAGTAATATCCTCTTCAGACGCATACTCGAGTTCCGACATATCCAAGTCGCGTACGCCAGCCAATGTGACTTGGGATGGTGACAATGGGTATGGCACAAATTTCGATAGGATCTGATCACCATCACCAAGCAAAGTTCTTAAAACCATTCCATGGAAGTGGCCTGAGGGAGAGCTCTCTGGTGTATTCAAATCACCATGTGCATCGAACCATAGAACAGCCAAGTCTCGATGATAGTGCTGGTTCAAGTAGGCCACTGGAACAATCTCCGATCCGCATGTCCCACCGATCATAAATATTTTATCGGGTTGTTCTACATTCAACCGATCAAATGCTTGCTTTGAGTTTTTTGCAATGGATGAACGCCCAAGAATGCCGCCTTCGACTGAGAGATGCTCTTTCTGGAGAACGTCAATTTCAACAAACTTATTACCTTGGGAGAAAGCCTCGTGAACTGTAAAAGCGCCTTGATTTGCACGATTGTCTGCACCGAAGCCTTGCCATTCAGGATATAGTAATTTTAATATTTTCATGATGCAGAGAGATAACGTTTTGAGCTGATCTGCCAGCGACCTTACTTTTAGTGCAATAACGTCATCCTCGAGCGTCTTTGCCTCGCTGCTGCTTGCAAAGAATCGCGTGGTTGAACGAAACGTATCAACTCTCTATTTCCTTATAACAATTGAGTTGTGCGAAAAAAGTCGCAATATCAACAACGAAAACCCAATTGTAATTAATAATGTTTAATTAATATTGCCTGGTGTCTCTTGTCGGACCCAGCTATGTGCCTGTGATTTATTAAGCAACCTCCCAGATATGCTCGTTTTTCACTCTTAGGCTGCACTTTTCAGGGTCAAAAACACGGTTGTAAAAACTTTGGGGTTCTTTAAGCTCAAAACCTTCATTATTCTCCAACCATCTGTAGCCTAGTGCCTTGGCGCCCAGTTTGGCGTTAGTCTCCATCACAAATTCTTTATCACCGACTGCTATGCTTTCCGTCCATTTGATAATTAAATTCCCCTTACTCAATAAATACAGGTATCAGTCGGACTATTCTTAAAACCGCTTTTTTGCTATCAAAAAGGTAGCTTTAAGAGACCATCCAACCCTCGTTTAGCATCTATTTCTTTAACTTTCAATTAGTTAATTTGGTCCGACAAGCATTCAAACACAAGTTCAAACAAGCATTCAACAAGCATTCAGTAACAACAATCTCGGGCGAATTCCCGCTCCTCGTCAGCAGCCCCCAGGTGCCCACACCGCTAAAAAATTCCTCGAGAATTTTGGTGTATTCTGCGGAACGCTTCAGGTACGGGAAATGCCCGAGACGACCAGCATCAGAACAATTACAATCGACATTATGGTAAACATTTGGCATGGCCCCGAATTGGTTTTAACTCCATAGGAACTATACACAATTTTTCAATTCACCGAAATCCGATTATTCTCCAATAGAGACCCATCTGTTTGGTAAAAAAACCATATACTGCGTGTGTGCTATTATCCTTGACCTTTCCGTCGATTTCTTGTTATTGAAATCCGGTAGCTATAAATTATTCTAAACTAAAAGGAGGTCGACGATGAAAAAAATTACCTGTCTATTTGGTTGCTTCTTGTTGATCCTTGGCGGGGTCAGCGTGAATGCAGAGGTAAAAAATCCGGACACGTTCGTTCTGGCAGACATCGGATCGGTGGAAACGCTCGATCCGGCCAAATGCTATGATACGGCCGGCTCAGGTAAGATCTGGACGATTTACGAAACCCTGGTTTTTTTCGATGGGCCGCATACGGGAAAATATGCGCCAATCCTGGCCACCAAGGTGCCCACTGTGGAAAACGGCGGCATTTCGGCGGACGGCAAGACCTATACGTTCAACATTCGCAAAGGCGTCAAGTTCCAGGAAGGCGGTGATTTAACGCCGGAAGACGTGGCCTACTCCTTGAAAAGGGCTATGATCCTAGATCCGGCCGGCGGACCCATGTGGATGCTGCTGGAAGCGTTAACCGGTGAAGGTAATACCCACAAAGACGGCGCCGTCATACCCGGTATTTTTGAAAAGATCGATAAGGCCGTTGAGGTTAAAGGCGACGATGTCGTGCTGCATCTCCCGAAACCCTATCCCCCGCTATTGGGTATTTTATCTTATTCGGCGTCGGCTATCCTAGATATGGAATGGGCCATGGCCAACGGTTGTTGGGATGGAAACATCGCCAATGCTGCCAACTTCAATAAACCGGATGAAGGCAAAGAACCCTTGCGCGCCATCGCCAACGGTACCGGAGCCTATAAGTTAAAATTGTGGGAAACCTCGAAGCAATTTGTTTTTGAGCGGTTTGACGGGTATTGGGGACCCAAAGGCCAAATCAAAACTGCCATCGTCAAGTACGTCCCCGAACACGCCACCCGCATGCTGATGCTTAAAGCCGGCGACGCGGATCGCGTCCATGTGGGTAAAACATTTATCAACGAAGTCGAAACCATGAAAGGGCTTGCGATTGAAAAGGTCCCCCAGCTCGCCGTCACCGGCGCGCTATTTTGCCAGAAAATCGATCCGACCGGTAATACCAGCATCGGCAGCGGCAAGTTGGACGGCGAAGGTATTCCTCCGGATTTTTTTTCCGACATCAACGTGCGCAAGGCGTTTATGCATGCCTACGACAGCGACACCTTTGTCAAGGAAGTCCTAAACGGACTTGGATCTTTACCAGGAACGCCGCTTGTTGAGGGCCTGGAATACAAAAAAGATGTGCCCATGTATGAGTTCGATCTGAAAAAAGCGGAAAGTTATATGAAAAAGGCGTGGGACGGCCAGGTGTGGGAAAAAGGCTTCAAGATGGTGATTACCCATAATACCGGCCGTGAGGAGCGGGAGGCCGCCGCGATTATGCTAAAGGAAAATATCGAATCGTTAAATCCCAAATTTCAAATTGAAGTGCGCAATGTGGATTGGAAGGATTATATGCCTGCCATTCGCCAATACCAGATCCCGATCTTTATTATCGGTTGGGGTGCGGACTATCCGGACCCGCATAATTTCATGTATCCGTATATGAGCTCTAACGGCACATACGGCAAATTTATGGGATATCAGAACGCTGAGGTAGACCAACTTCTCAAAGAGGGAATCGAGAATGTCGAACCGGCCAAACGCGCGGCCGCTTACGAAAAACTTCAGAATATCTGGTATGAAGATGCCCTGGGCATCGCCCTGTTTCAGCCGCTGGAGCTGTGGGTGTACCGCGACTATGTCAAGGGATACGTAATGAATCCGATGTTTTCGCCCGCCATCGAATTCTTCGGACGTCTGTCTAAGAACTAAAACTGATCGGTTCTAGGTTCAGGGTTTACGATTCAGAGGTTACAACTGCTGGAAACTGCATACTATATTGATCAAGATCAAGAATGCCTGATTTCACCCATTGAATGAAAAGGCGTTATTTGCACATGAAGGCTGATTCCCTTTGAATGGAGCTGGTTGGCAGTTTTTCAACCCTGAATCTTGAACTCTGAACCTCTCAACCTATGTAACATCCATCGATATCATGGAGCGGCTGTGCGCGTCGGCCGCTCCGAAAGTGCTGGCAGGCGACTTTGACAACCTTCATTATCAGAAGATTTATATTTCTGGCGTTTGTGCTTTTCGGGGTATCGGTCTTGATTTTCGGCATCCTCATGACCTTCAGCCCCGAACGTCGTGCCATGGCCTACGTCAAATCGCCCCAGCAAGTCAAAGATCTTCCCCTCCTTGTCGAACAGCATGGCTTAAACGATCCTTTTTACGTCCAATACGGACGGTGGCTAAAAGAGGTTTCTGCGGGAAACTGGGGGTATTCGATCGTGGCGGCCAAGCCGGTATGGGAAGCGTTCTGGTACTATTTTCCCATCACCCTGGAGCTCAACCTTTTTACCATACCGATTATCATCTTGCTGGGTATCTGGCTGGGCACGATTTCCGGTATTTACCGGGATACCTGGGTCGACCATTCGACCCGGATTTTCGCTATTATCGGCTGGTCCTTGCCGACATTTCTTTTTGCCTTGATAATTTTGATGATTTTTTACGGGTACCTGGATGTGTTTCCACCCGGCTACCTTGACGATCAGTACAACCTATGGATTCATGAAAATCCGGATCAGTTCAAGCGCTACACCTATTTGTATACGCTGGACGGCGTATTGAACGGTCGTTTCGACATCGCCTGGGATGCTTTCAAACGGCTGGTCATGCCGGTTTTCACCCAAGTCGTCGTCATTGTTGCCGTTTTGCTCAGGGTGATGCGTTCCAGCATGATCGAAGAAATTTCCAAAGATTATGTGATGACGGCCCGGGCCAAGGGTGCCCGCTTAAAAGACATCTATTTCAAACACGCCCGCAAAAATGCGCTCATCCCCGTGATTACCGTGGCCGGCTGGCTGGCGGCCTATTCCATGGAGGGGAGTATCGCGGTGGAATATATCTTCAACCGCCAGGGTATCGGCTGGTGGCTGGCCAATGCCGCCATTTCGTTGGATATTCCGGTTCTAATGAGCATTTGTCTCTTTTTCGGACTGGTTTACGTACTCGTCAATCTGGCCCTCGATATTCTTTACGCCTTTATCGATCCGAGGATAAGGCTGGGTTGAATGACGAATGACGAAT
>JARFPZ010000049.1 GCA_029288035.1 Desulfosarcina sp. | reverse complement strand
GAATTAGGTATAATACAGGGTTCGCTTTCACATTTATTCACCTCAACTGTCACATGGCTAATTTCATCATAAGCAGACAATAAATTTTTATAGTATTTCGGTGACTTTGGAAAATGAGTAACTATTGATATTATGGCTGATAAATGATGTGGACCGACCCTCCAAACATGAATATCGGAAATTCTATTGTCGGAATCAGATTCTATTATTGATTTGATTTCAGCAATAGCCTCCTGATTTACATCTCGATCCAATAAAACCTTACCCGTATCCAGTAATAACCCATAGGACCATTTTGTTATGATTAATGCACCAACAATACCCATGATCGGGTCCATCCATGCCCAGCCGAGAGCCTTACCGGCAGTTAAAGCGATAATGGCTAATAGCGATGTTAGAGCATCTGCCAATACATGTAAATATGCAGCCCTCAGGTTGTGATCATGGTGCATTTTATTCGAAGCGTGTTCATGATCGTGACTGTGTGTTCCCTGAAGCAGAAAAGCACTTGCAACGTTCACAATCAGGCCTAAGGCTGCCACAGCAATCGCTTCATTGAAATGGATCGGTTGGGGGTTGATCAAACGCGTTACAGACTCAACGCCCATGAGCAGTGCAATCACAGCTAAAACCACCGCACTTGCAAAACCTCCGAGTACCCCTACCTTACCGGTACCAAAACTATAATTAGGGTTATCGGAATGGCGGCGAGCGTAATAATAGGCAGAGACTGTAATGCCCAATGCGACTGCATGAGTGCCCATGTGCCAGCCATCAGCTAATAACGCCATTGAGCCAAATAAATAACCTGCAGAAATCTCAATTACCATCATGAAAAGAGTTAACAGTATAACTCTTTTAGTATTTCGCTCACCGTGAGCGTCATCAGTATTAAAACGGTGACTATGTTGCCAGTCATTAAGGCTATGAATATGCATCTTAATTATTACAATTTTGCAATTTTAAATTTATTGAGATCAGGACTTCGCCCAAATTGTGATATGCTCAAAAATGAGCCCCTAATTTTTCGGATTCTCGATTTTAGATCACTCTCTATCTGGAACCAAGGCAAATTACAGATATCATTAAAATCGAGGGTTCTGCAAATAAAAATGCCCCTCCCCGACGTTACGTCGGGGGCTATCGAAGACATAATGAAAGTCAAAGAGGTTGGCGGCCGCATTGACCTTCACAGTTAATTCCCCGCAAAAAAGATTCTTTTTTCGCAGGGTAAAATAAATTTAAGCTGGTGTTGGGGGGTCTGTCAATTTTTTTAGTGCCGGTAACATACGGAAATAGACTTTATGTGGCGGGAGCTTTTTGTTTTATCTTGACAAATCAAATGCCTGAATATAATGGGCGCCCTTAAAAAATCTGAAACGACCAAGGAGAAAAGCCAATATGAAACTCTATGTAGAGATCAACGGTGAGAAACATTACATCGATGAAGACCTTGCAGAAAAATACGCTTTATACGAAGGCTATGTTACCCCGTTTACGAAACTTAATATCAAAAAGGAAGACGATATAGTCGCAGCAACCGAGATCAAGGAAGCAGAAATCCCAATACCTGCGGCAATTGACGCTTACAATTCAGAAACCAGTACAGATATAACCGGGACAGACGAGATTGACGATCCTGACGACCAAATAGATGCAGTTATTGAAGCGACACCTGAATTTGCTGTTGTATCCGATGAATCCTCTACAGATGCTAATGAGACGAATGAAGCGCTGTCTAAATCCGAAGATATGAATGTAAATGAATCGGCAACCCTTGCTAGAGGGTAGCCGCTGCTAAGGAATAATTTTTAAGCCTTATTAAGGGGTGATATGAATAGTTGCGATAATTGCATGTTTTCGGGCTGGGTAAAGGATTCTGAACTGTTGAAATGCCACAACCCTCTATCCAAAGATTACAAAACAGAAAATCCGGTCAATTTTGCCTGTCCGGAATGGGCCGCTGATGATCGAATCGAGGAGACGTGATATCAACACTTCAGCGCTGGCTGATAATGCGTTTACTTGTTATCTACCCGTTCCCTCAATTCTGTCCCGGGCTTGAAAAACGGAAGTTTCTTAGAATTGACCTGGATCTTCCTACCGGTTTTAGGATTGCGACAAGTGTATGATTTATATTCTTTAACGTAAAAGGAACACAGCCTCCTGATTTCGATCCTGTCACCGTTAGTAAGAGCATCTACCATCTTATTAAAAAATAGGTTCACGACTGCAGCCGCTTCCGATTTTTTGATTTGGGCTTCATCCCGGACAGCATTGATGAGTTCCAGTTTGTTCATGGGGTGATCCTCCGGAAGCATTAGATAGAATAGGTCAATATAAATATAAGGTGAAAAAGTCAAGAAATTGTATGGGTTTGCGACGCCGGATCTGTTTCAAATAGGAAATGATTTTAAATTAAAAAGCCCCTGACGTTGTGCCAGGGGGGTTAATAGAAGACCCAAGGAAGGTCAAAAGAGTTGGCGATCGAAATGACCTTCACAGTTGATTATAATTTTAAGCTGGAGTTGGAGGTTTTGTCAAATTTTTTAGGTGGTCTTAATCATCGTGTGCGTTTTTGATCCGGTTGCCAGTGATATCCGCAAACATAATTTTTTCCATAGGGCCAGAAATGCAGATATAGCAGTTAAATGCAATCTTAGAGAATGAATTTCAATCTAAAATTTAGAAATAAATAGGCAGGGCCGTGGGTGACCCTATCCTCAAGCTTTAATCGTAAGCATCACCTTGAATCTCACTTCGCCTTGTAGGCCCGGACGGTGAAATCATCGAGTTTGCCTACGTTTCTGACGTATCCAGCTACGAAGGCCTGGGTTACAGTTACGGCAATGGCGTTGGCCGCATCCCAGCTTTGCGATGTGCCGTCAAACTGATCCTGCCACAGCAGTTTGCCTCTCTTGGCATGGTAAGCCCTGACGGCAAAGTCTGCGCCCGTGCCTTTGTTTTCAATCCTGCCAACTTCAAAGACCGGAGGATGCGTATTTGCCGGCCACCTTAAGGATCGATTTCAGACTCATCTCGACATCTTCATCTGTGGTGGCCCAGGATGAAACGCTGATGCGCATCGCCGTGTGACCTTGCCAAACTGTACCCCCGCACCAGCAAACCCCATCGGTCTGGGTGTCTGCGATAATCTTCCGGGTAGTTTCGGCATCGCCAAAAGAAACCAGCACCTGATTGAGCACAACATCGTTGAGTATTTCATAACCCGCATTGGCAAGTTCTCCGGCAAATCGCCGGGCGTGTCGGCAGCAGCGATCGATCATATCCGATACGCCCCGGCGCCCCAGTTGCCGCAGGGCAGCCCACACTTCGATTCCACGCGCCCTGCGGGATAGCTCCGGTGTAAAATCCGACGGGTTCCGGTAGGTTGATTCCGTGGGCAGGTATTCGGCCGTGATGGCCATTGCCGCCTGGAGCGCATGCGGGCGACGAACCAGGGTAATACCGCAGTCATAGGGCACGTTCAGCCACTTATGCCCATCGGTGGCCCATGAATCTGCTTTGGTGATTCCTTCAGTGAGACAGGAATACTTATGAGTCGCAGCCGCCCACAAGCCGAATGCACCGTCGATATGTACCCATGCCCCGGCGCTGCGGACAGCGTCGCAAATTTCACCGATCGGATCGAAAGCACCGGTGTTGATATTTCCGGCCTGGGTGCACACGATAGATGGCCCGGCGATTGTAGGAATCGCTTCCGCGCGCATGCGCCCCTGACCGTCGACGGGTACCCTGATTACCCGGTTACGTCCCAGGCCCAGCATGCCGAGGGATTTGAACAGGGTGGGGTGAGCTTCTTCACTCACGATCACCGTTATTGGCGGGGCTCCAAATAACCCATTGGCTTCGACATTCCAGTCGGCCTTTTTTAATACCTCATGCCGCGCAGCTGCCAGAGCTGTAAAGTTTGCTACCGTCGCACCGGTGACAAAGGCTCCCCCGCTGTAATTTGGCAAACCGAACAGATCAACCAGCCATTCGAGGGCCACCTCTTCAATCACTGCTGTTGCCGGGGTCACTTCATATAATGCCGAGTTTTGATCCCAGGCCGCCGCCAGCCAGTTGGCAGCCAGCGCAGCGGGCAGAGACCCGCCGATGACAAACCCGAAGAATCGGGGACCGGCCATAGCCATGGATGCTGGAGAACCTATCTCGTCTAGCATCCGGATGACCTGTTCGGGATCCGTAGGCGATTCGGGAAGCTGTTCCCTGAACCGTTCAATCCCATCGATAGCCTCACCGGAGGGAGCCACCTTGCGGTTGCCAATATCTTCCAGGTATCTGATTGCTATTTCAGAAGATGTTTGCAGTAGCGTTCGCATAGTTCCTCCATTTATTCTTTACCGGATACGTTTCGAGCAATTGAATTTGAACAAAAAATGACTCGGTCCGGCTTTCCACATTCATCACTCTGACTGCGTGAAAACTTCATCGCCATCCACATATCCCGGCATTGGTCGTCATTTGACCAACAGTTTTCAGGTAATTGAAAATAGGCACACCAATGGTATCAAAGCCGGTCTCCTTAATGTGTTGAAAGTAATTATCCTGAATGACCATACCTCAATCACCCTCCAGGGGAGCATCAAGTGTATTATCAAAATTTACGCTGCGCCTCAGCCAAACAGCTTGTGCATATGCTAAAGCCTTAGGGACCTTCCGGTTACAGATTGCTTTCCATGATCATTAATTCGACTGATATCGAAATCGATGAAGATAAGTTTTGGAAATCATGAAAATTCAGGCTGTTAAAAAGTTTAAATAAATAGCAGCACTATTAAATTTGGAGAAATCGCAATTTAGATCGCATGCAAAGTAGTTTTGGTAAAGATTCGATTCAAGCATAGGATAATTATCCTTAAATTCTACCGCTGGGATATTTGATTTAATAATAAGTAATCCAATGGAAAGCACCGGTATTCAAACCATTTGTTGGCGGTTTACCGGTGCTTTTTTAAATTCAGCTATCCGCAGAACTGACCATCGACGTAGGACACCCCGTGTAGACGCTGTGAGGCGCACTATCCCCTTCCTCACAGCCATATGATTTCGGATTTCTCCAACAAAATATTCCTTTCCTCACCATCTCTATCTTGCATAATCAGGATTAATTATTTATATTCTCCCCAAAAAGCGATCTTGTCAACAGGCTTTCTGGGTCTGGGCTTGGGATCCTCATCAGGATATCCTAAAGGAAGCAAATCATGCACAAATAGGTTATCCGGTAAGTTCATGACTTGGTGAGAATCTTTAGCGGACATCGCTCCCACCCAACAAGTACCTAATCCCTGATTTACAGCCTCCAAGGTCATATAAGCTATGGCAATCATAATCTGTTCGCTGGCTTTTATGGTCATTACCTGTTCACCTAGACGGTATGGTGCAAATAAATCGCTCTCTAGAACCACATTGTCTAAAATATCGTCTGTCCACGCTAGCGCGCCCACTTCCATAAGTTGCTTCAAAGACTGTCTTTGCATCTTGCGAGAGAAGTCATCTATTGAACCACAGCAAACAATTACAATTGGAGCATTACTAACTACAGGTTGTCCACCGGCGGCCTTTGCCAATTCTTCTTTCTTCGTCTTATCTTCAACCACTATAAATCGCCATGGTTGACTGTTTCCCCATGATGGCGCTCGCCTGCCTGCCTCCAACACCTTTTCAATCTTCTCTTTTTCCACTGGGGTAGGCTTCCACTTTCTTATGCTTGTCCTCTTTAGAATCGCATCTGATACATTCATCTTGGTCCCCCCTTTCACCTGTTTAGGTTTTCGGATATCTCATTTTTGTCCCTTCTGGTTAAGACGAGAGGCCTTTCAAACGTTTCAGCAATCACCTCCTTTCTGAAAGGTATTCGATTTTCTGTTAACGCTATCCCTCCTTTCAGGCCCTCAAGGCATTCGGTCAATAGGAGATCGAAAAGGGTCTCTTTGATCGTTCCTTCATTGTAAATATAAAGGGGATGCCCTTTCCAAGGCTAGCACCATCCGTTCTTCTTTGTCTGTCGCACCACCACTCTCTCCCCTTTTTATACCTTCCGTTCTCGAGCTTCCCAATATTGGGTCCGCAGCTCTCTTTTCAATATTTTCCCATAATTGTTCTTAGGCAGGTCATCAACAATATCCACCGATCGAGGCTTTTTATAACTGGCAATATGATCCTTACAAAAGGCGATTAAGTCCTCTGCTGCAACGGATCGTCCCTTCACAATGGATACCACCGCCTTAATGGCTTCTCCCCATTTGGCATCAGGGACGCCAATCACGGCGACTTCCCGAACGGCCGGATGTTGAATGAGGACTTCTTCAATCTCCCGAGGATAGATATTCTCTCCCCCACTGATGATCATGTCCTTTGATCGGTCCATGATGAACAGATAGCTTTTCTCATCCATATAGCCCATGTCCCCGGTATGAAGCCAACCATTCTTCAAAGCATCCGCCGTGGCCTCAGGATTCCGCCAGTATCCCTTCATAATAAGATCCGAACGGGTTACAATCTCTCCCATCTCCCCGCATGGGAGTTCTCTATCATCAGAGTCAAAAATCTTCACCTCCACATCCGTTCGCGGGAAACCGGCAGAGGCAAGCCGCTTCATCTGCTCAGGAGACCCGCCCAACACATGATCCCTATGAGGCAGATAGGTGATGGTCATGGGGGATTCGGCCTGCCCATACAATTGCACGAGGCAGGGCCCTAACTTTGTCATCGCCTCTTTTAGGTCCTCAACCAGCATAGGCGCACCCCCATAATTGAGGGCCTTCATTGATGTGTGATCATATCTGTCCACAGCAGGACTCTCGACCATTAATTTGATCATGGTCGGGGCGGCAAACATGTTGCTCACACGGTAATCCTGAATAGATTTAAAGATCAGTTCGGGGTCAAAGGATTTCGACGCCAAGATGATGTTTGCCGCACCTTTGGCCACATTTGGCAGGGCGTAAAGGCCGCTGCCGTGGGAAAGGGGGGCGGCGTGCAAAATGGCATCATCCGGACCAAATCCCGGACATATGTCCGCGAAAAAATTCATGGTCATGGCCAACAGATTTCTATGAGTCAGCATGGCTCCTTTGGGCATACCTGTCGTTCCTGACGTATAGAAGAGCCATGCAAGATCATCGGGGTGAACCTCAGTGTCCAAGAACTGAACTGAACCCCTTGAGATCAGGTCTTGATAATCCATGAGTTCACCCTCAGCACCCGATAAAGCAATTAGATGGCGGGCGTTTGGGATGCGTTCTCGTATATGGATGATTGTCTCATTGAACTCTGGGGATAAGATCACCGCCTGTGCCTCGGAGTGGTCGATAATAAAAGAAAACTCTTTGGGATGAAGCCGCCAGTTAATGGGGAC
The DNA here is from genome assembly GCA_029288035.1 of Desulfosarcina sp. Taxonomy (GTDB): domain Bacteria; phylum Desulfobacterota; class Desulfobacteria; order Desulfobacterales; family JAFDCJ01; genus JAFDCJ01. The sequence goes on along the minus strand of JARFPZ010000049.1, from coordinate 2,054 downwards.
CGCACCATACCCTGCCTTAAAGCAAGCGAACATGGATTCCAGCATCTGGGGGTAATTATGTTGAAGCAAGGCCACCTTATCCCCCTGTCTCACTCCCAGATGATTCAAGACATTTGCCATTCGATTGGCCCTGGCGTTGAACTGGGCGTAGGTCAGTTTCTTTGGACCATAGACAATGGCCAGCTTGTCAGGAAACGTCCTCGCGATCTTTGTCAACAGCGTGCCGATGTTCATGGTTCCCTCCCTCTTCTCTTAGACAGGATCGCCTGACTCTTTCAGGGCTTCAGGGGACTTCCCGTATTTCCCCGCAATCGGAAAATTGTTGAAATTTTTACAGATTTCAATTGGAAATCATGAAAATTCGGACATTTAAAGAGTTAAAATAAAATAGCAGTTACATGAAATTCAGCCCCAAGCGCTGGGACTGAATTTCATGAATTTTGTTGTTGATAATAAAAAATATATTTGTCTACCAGTTCTGTAATTTAAACAAACACTGCTGAAATAAGATATTTTAGTCGAAATTAGACCTTTACTTAAAAATAATTCGCCTGCCCGCAATAAACTTGCCAATACACCAATTCATGTTATTCCTTTGCTCCTTGGCTGGTAAGCAGTTGCATAACATCTTTTTGTTTTAAGATTGTCGCCAAAGTCAGAGGAGTTATGCCATACTTGGTAACAGCGTTTACATCAGCACCCTTTGAGATGAGCAATTTTACCAAATCTTTGTCACCATTTTGTACTGCTATATAAAGAGGGGTTATACTATATTCATCGAGCGCATTCACATTACAGCCATTTAAGATTAGCATTTCCGCGACATCTTTTTGGCCATATTTTACTGAATTATGCAGAGGAGATTTACCTTCTCTATCGATCGCATTTATATTAGCTCCATTTAAGATGAGCATTTCCGCCACATCCTTGTTGCCACGATCGGCAGCCCAATGTATAGGAGTAGCCATAGATTTTGTGCAGGCATTTACATCAGCACCTTTTGAGATAAGTAGTTGTGCTGCCTCCTTGTGTCCCCTATCAGCAGCAAAATGTAAAGGAGTTGCACCAGCACTGGTGACCATATTTACATCGGCGCCTTCTGCAACCAAAAGCTTTATCTTTTCAAGGTCTCCACTTATTGCACATTCGCATAGGGATTGAGCTGCGGCGTATCCGCTTAACGAACAAACTATTACGCATAAGTATAACATACTAAGTTTCCAGCGTTTTTTTGATTTAAACATGATACACCTCCTTATTGTTTTTGTCTTGAGAATAACGCAATCGTATTAGCCAGCAGGCAGGCAAATTTAAAAAGAGAGAAATTCGTTCAAAGGGTATAAAACACCCTCAGCAGCTATCATATCGGCATCTTTTGATAACCCTTTGTCATGGCTTTCTCCATGAAGGTTAAGGGTTTTTTAATTGTTAACTGTCAGTAGGAATGTAGCTTACGTCTGATGATTTTCTGAGATTTTTGAGAGAGACTTTTCCCACCGGACTTTACAGTGAATAAACCTCTACGGTCAAGATCAGCATAATTCATGCCACCATTCCGAAAAAATGTATTTTCAAATAAATTCAAGTTACTATAAAAATTTATAAGGAAAAGTGCTGTGGCGGTTAACAATAATATAGAAAAATTTCGAAATTTCTTTTCGCAAAATTTCGAAATCTCCCGGAATTCGGCTCAGTTTAGGGATAAATTTAGAGCTTCGGATCTGTGTCGCAAAGGAGGCTTGGTTAACAATTTATCAATTCATTATCATATAATAATAGTGATACAATATGGTAGTTTCAAAGGCTGGTGCATGAGGATACTGGGGTGTTGCTAACTTGCAACTATATGAAAATAAGAAATAATTCAAATATCTTATGGCTATCTTAATAAAATAAAGGTTCCTCCAGCATATCATAATAGGTTCAGTCAATTTTAGTAACAATAAACCTTGGTGAGGTAAAGAAATCAATCTTCCTTAAAGGATTCCCAAAGCTTTTAACGAGTCTTCTGGTTCCGTCCATATATTTACTGAGCAACTGAATCCCGGAACCAC
>JARFPZ010000046.1 GCA_029288035.1 Desulfosarcina sp. | reverse complement strand
TGAGACGCTAAATCCTGAGTCGGGCGTCATCGTCTTCTACATCGCGCCAGGCTGTGAGACGGACGTGGATATGGTACTGACAGACCTTAAAGCTGATATCATGATAGAAGCGGCTCACTATTGAATTGAAGATTGAAAATTGAAGATTGAAAATTCGCTGAAAAAATATTTCTACCTAAACACCATCGGCTGCCAGATGAATGTTTATGATTCCGGGAAAATTGCCGCCTGCCTGGTTCGCTTGGGGTATCAGCAAACCGGTATGCTGGAAATAGCCGATCTCGTCATTGTCAATACCTGTACCATTCGGGCCAAAGCCGAACAAAAAGCCTTTAGTTTTTTAGGGCGGCTTGCCAGGTTGAAAACTAAAAAGCCGGGTCTAATCATCGGCGTTGGGGGATGTGTGGCTCAGCAGGAAGGTGAGAAAATACTCAGGCGGGTTCCTCAAGTCGATCTTGTGTTCGGGACCCAGGCGATTGAGCGGCTGAGCCTTTTAATCCCAAAAATCGAAGACAAACGCTGCCGCATCGTCGATGTTGGATTGATGGAAAAACCAGACCTGCCCGATGCCGTACCCGATCGCTTGATCGATGACCCGGTGTCGGCTTTTGTAACCATCATGAGGGGATGCGATAATTTTTGTACATATTGTGTGGTTCCCCATGTGCGGGGAAGGGAAGCCAGCCGCCATCCAGACCGCATCATCAAAGAAATTGGAGATCTTGTCCAATCCGGCGTAAAGGAGGTTACCCTACTGGGACAGAATGTCAACAGCTATGGGAAAAAAGAAGGATTGTGTTCTTTTGCGAACTTACTCTCTCGCGTCAATTCCATTGATGGGCTTTTACGAATCCGGTTCACAACCTCCCATCCCAAGGATTTCGGCAGCGACGTGATAAATGCATTTAAAACCTACGAAAAGGTGTGCGATCATATTCATTTGCCGGTTCAATCCGGATCCGATCGGATATTAGATCGGATGAACCGAAAATACACCCGAGCACTGTATCTTGACAAAATAAGCGAACTCAGGGATAATTGTTCGGCCATCGCGATTACATCCGATATTATTGTGGGGTTTCCGGGAGAGACGGAAGCTGATTTTGCTGAAACCCTGGATCTAATAAACACGATACAATTCGACGGCCTTTTTGCATTTGTCTACTCGGATCGCCCCAATGCACCTGCGATGCATTTTAAGAACAAGATTTCAGAGGATGAGAAAAGAAAACGGCTGCAAGCCGTGCTGGCGCTGCAGGAAAATGTTACCAGAATGAAAAACCAGGCCCTCGTCGGATCTGTGCAGCCGATTCTCGTTGAAGGGGTCAGTAAAAAACAATCATCCGGTAGGTTTAAGCGCCCGTTAACGACTGCCCAGTGGACAGGACGCACGCCCACGAACAAAATCGTCAATTTTTATCATACTGACAGTCGCCAGCGCCGTGCTGACATATTTCCGGGAAAAATAGTTCGTACCAGGATTGAGGAGGCCTATGCCCACTCACTTTGGGGCGAACCTGTTGGCCTAAAATCTACAACCGGAGGGTTGAAAGGAGAAGAAAGTTATGCTGCATAAAGTACGCATAGCGGGTCTTACAATGGATCCGGCATCGAATACACCTATTATTATTTTAAAATCTGAGGAGCATGATCAGGCCATCCCGATCTGGATCGGGCTGTTGGAAGCCACTTCGATTGCATCGGCGCTTCAGGATATAAAATACGAACGTCCCATGACACACGATCTCTTTAAAAATTTTTCGGACACACTGCACATTTCAATTACGAAGGTTGAGGTTTGTGATTTAAAGGACAGCACTTTTTACGCCCGCATCTATTTTGTCTCGAAAGACAACAACTTCGACATCGACGCCCGACCCAGCGATGCCATTGCCCTGGCGTTGCGCTTTAACGCTCCTATCTATGTGGAAGACGCCGTTATGCAACAATCAAAAATCAGCGATGGTGAAGCCGAGGTCTTGGATACCAGCGAAGAAGGCAAAAAATGGGCAGATTATCTAGAAAATTTATCCCCGGATGATTTCGGCAAATATAAAGTATAAATTACTCAAAAAGAGAAGATTTCCCAAGGTTTTCACAGAAAACTAATTGTTCATAAGTTGTTGAAAAAAATGGATCTGCCTAAAATACTTAAAGAAAATACTTTTCGCTCAAATCCTCCATTTACAAGACCTGAGATGGACAATTTTAGTATCTTAATTGAATTCAACTAGATCGATATTGTCCAATTTTTTTGTTGTTGAATTCTAAATCCGACCGTAATCCGATTTGACACCCGCACACCGATTTTTATAAATTTATCCTAATAATATCTTTTTTAAGATATTAACCCGCCAGATTGGCTGGCGGTCTCTATCGCCAGACACCGTCCCGGTTAAAGCGCCGCTGCATCAGCAGAATCTGAAAATATACTCGTTATTTTGTGGAGAAATGGCATGTCAACAATCCTAGTCATCGATGATGAAAAAGGAATTTTGCAGCTTATGCATGAAGCCTTAACTACATATGGACACAAGGTCGAAACCGCCGATGACGGTCTGGAGGGAATTCGAAAATTTGATGACGGCTGTTTCGATATCGTAATTACCGACGTTCGGATGCCGGTCATCGACGGTAACGGCGTTGCGGCACATATCCGAAAATCCGAAAAGCAGTGCATTCCTGTGATCGGCATATCCGGTACGCCATGGCTGCTGGAAGCCGACAATTTCGATATGGTGTTGTCGAAACCGTTTCCATTAAAACAGTTGCTAAATTGCATCCGATCGCTGCTATCGGTGTCACCCAGGATGGCCATGGGCGCCCAAACCGGATAAAACGAAATTGAATCGACAATCTTCAATCAATGTATCTGTGATTTGCTCAAACCTTCATTTCTTTACCACATGGAGTCAGAAAAAAATGGACTAGGCGCCTAATAACTAAAGCGGCCATTTTCATAAATTACCAGGGTCTTGCCGGTTTTTAAGTGGGCAGTGACGCTCTTTTTTTCGGTGTTGACTAGATCCCAATGAAGGGCCGATTCATTGAAGCCCAGCTGCCGTTTTCGCGTCGGGGTCAACCTTTTGCCGTCTCCGGCATAGGTGTTCGAATACGAGGCGCCCAATGCGATATGGCAGTTTCCATAGCGACCCCCATAGTTTTCATCATAGAGCGTATTGGCCATGAAACAGTTGATCTTGGAAAACCGTTTGTCGGTCAATGAAAATTCTCCCAGTTTGTCGGCGCCCTTATCGATTGCCAGCTGTTTTTTTACAAAGTTTTCCCCGGAATCAGCCGATACCTTAATGGCGCGGCCCTTTTGAAAAACCAACCTCACGCCTTCAACACGGTTGCCGCTGCGATAGGAGGGCTGATCAGCATAATACGCTCCCCTGACAGTGCGCCAGTCGGGTGATACAAAGATTTCAAAGCTGGGAATATTTCGCCCGGAGATGCCGATCCACTGTCTTTTCTCGCCAGGCGCAATTTCCAGATCAATGTTGTCGGATTCGACATGAAAGTAATCGACATCCATGGAATTCAGCCATTTTTTTATAGATTGCGCATTTTTATAGATATCCTGCCAGTGGGATACCGGATCCATTTTATTCAAGAAGCAGGATTTGACAATCTGCCGGGTGTATTCAGCCAGAGATCGGTCGGCGTGTTCGGCCAACTCGGCCGTAGGGAATACGCACAAGGTCCAGCTGAAAGCGCCGCGGGCTTCTCTTTGATTCCCAATGTCGCGCAGAGCTTTTTGAGCCACGGCGGTCTTTCCTATTTTTTGGGGATCGATATCGCTCAAGTGGGTAATGGATTCCGGTGCGTACAGAAAAATGCTGCCATTCAGACGGGACATCAGTTCTTTTTCACCGGGAGGCAGAAAAACAAGCTGTTTGCCGGAGGAAATCGAATAAAAATATCTTTCCATGGCTGGGGTCGGATTCATTCGCTGGATCGGATGGATTCCCCTGGTCAAAAGTCCGGCATACAGAATTTCAGCCAACTCGACGGCCGGCTTGTTATAGCGGATGACGACGATATCATTTCTTTTGAACGGCGACGTTCGGGCGGTGGTTAACCCCCACCAGAGTACATCCGCATATCGCTGCAGCTGCTTTGAAGTAAACATGATCGTTTCTCCTGGGATTGGTTATTAAGCCCTTGTATCTGTAGTTTTGCGTATTTATGCCAAAAACACAAAATACAATCAAATCACAATGACCGAAATTCAAAATCCCAAACAATTGGCGTTGGATCTTATTTGAGATTTGGATATTGAGATCTGGAATTTATTTGTAATTTGGTGTTTGTAATTTGTTATTTCTCTCCGAGCCGTAGGCCCGGGTCTACGAGCCGGAGGCCGGTTTGTACGGGTTTAGTACTTTGCTCAAATTAACCATCATCCTTCAAAAACAGATTATGGTATTCTGATTCGGAAAGATGTTTTTTTAGAAGGCGATTGATGAATTCGAAGGTTTCCAGCAGCTCCTCATCTGCCATTCTTTGAGTGATCGTTGCCATGAGCTTGTCGTCGGAAAACTTTTGAAGATAATAAATGATCGTGTTTTCATCCGTTTCCCGATCCGCCCCATATCCAACCAGACCCTGGTAATTTTCAACAAAATTGTGTGTATGCATTGGTATTCCAGACCTCGTCATTTCATTTACAATTTGGGAATATTATTTGGACATAAACGCTGCACTAGTAATCGGCTAAGATGATGGATACTGGATGCTTGATGCCGGATTAACAAGGTATTTGGTCGATTTTACAAATGGAAGAAGAACGACACGCGGCGTAGGCGCTTGCGCTCCGCAATTTAATTTCAATTGATCCTAAATTAATAAAGTCTAACCTAGTTAACAAATAAATTTCAACAATTAAAATTGAAAAAGGAGTCAATGGGAATTACGGGGAGCTTATGTTGAAAGGCCTTCGGCTGATTGAGATAAGAGGCGATTCCAATTTTAGGGCTCCTGATCTCAATTGGATAAACTTCTCGGGAGGCCCTGATATTACGACATATCAAGAGTTCTGAATTTTAGTTCGGCAGAGATTTGGGGTTGTCCAGGACAGAGCGGATGGTGTAAGCCAGCTCATCCTTGACGATCGGCTTCATGACAAACTTGTCGATTCCCATAGACAGGGCTTTTTCCTCGGTGATGTCTTCATTAAATCCGGTGCACAGGATGACTGGAATTTGCGGGTTGATGTCCATCAAGCTCTGGGCCAGCCGGTCGCCGGTAATTTTGGGCATCGTCATATCCGTGATGACCAGATCAAATGCGTCGGGCCGGGCCTTGAATTCCTCCAGAGCCGCCTCACTGTCGGTTATCGGTGTTACCGTATATCCGAGACGTTCCAGAATGCGGCGCTCGATATCAATGATTGGTTCTTCGTCATCAATCAACAGTATGTGTTCATTGCCGTTGGTTTCGTTTGCGGTCTCAGGCGCTTCAATTTCCATGTCAATATCATCGATTACAGGCAGGTAAACCCTAAAGGTGGAGCCAACACCCGGTTGGCTGCAGACGCTAATGTCACCCCCATGATTCTTGATGATACCATGGATGACAGATAGTCCGAGGCCCGTTCCCTTGCCTTGTTCCTTGGTGCTGTAATACGGCTCGAATATTCGCTCCAATACTTGGGGGAACATTCCGTGACCGTTATCCTTTACCGTCAGCTCAAGGTGTCGGCCGACTTTCATTCCCACCATTTGCTGAGATTGCTCGTAGCTAAGGTAGGTCTCCTTTAAAATAACTTCGAGTTTTCCGCCGGTTTCCTGCAAGGCATGATAGGCATTGGTACCCAAATTCATCATAACCTGATGGATCTGAGTGGGATCTCCTTTGACGAGGCCACAGTCTTCATCTATCGATGTATCGATCTCGATGGATGACGGGATCGTCGCCCGCAGCAGGTTGAGCGCTTCTTTGATGAGGCTTTGAACTTTCAGAGGCTTGAATTCCTGATCGTTTTGGCGACTAAAGGTTAGGATTTGTTGAACGAGCTTTTTGGCCCGATTCGCTGCCTTGAGGACCTCTTCCAGATTTTTACGGGACGGGTTGTTTTCCGGAATGTCATCCATGGTCAGTTCAGTGTATCCCACAATCGGGAAAAGGATATTGTTAAAATCATGGGCAATACCGCCGGCCAGAGTGCCGATGGCCTGCAGTTTCATCACCTGCTGCAGTTGTTTTTCAGAACGCGCCAGGGCCTTGGATCTTTCTGCTACTTTTTTTTCGAGGAGATCGTTCTGATCGCGCAACAGTTGATGATAATCAAGACTTTCCAGGGCATTGGCCGTATTTAATAGAATGAATGATACCAGGGTCTTTGATTTATCCGGAATGATTGTTTTCTTGTCCGGCAACAAACCGACATACATTCCCCGAATTCGGGAAGCGGTTGCGATCACATGCAGCATTAGCTGTCTGGAATGGTCATGGGAGGAGATGGTTATTCCCCTTTTTTCACCCATCGCCCAGGTAAAAAAACCTTTATCGATCATGTATCCGATCTGATCTTCAATAAATTGCTTTTTCTCCGGCGGCTCACACAGGGAAAAAATAAAATCCGATTGACTCTGGTCCGTAAGATAAAATGCACTGGCATCAAAGGGGGTCAAATACTGTATTCTTTTTTCGGCTTCCCGCAGAATATATTCCGTGTCATAGCCCTTATTGATATTTTCCTGAAAATCACCCAGCGAAAGTGCCATCTCGAGGCCATTTTGTATGAGACGTCCGTTTTCCTCCAGGTACTTTATCCGTGCCTGTAAATTTTCAGGATCCATATTTACAATTGTATTCATCATATTCTCAAGCATGCAGTATTTGATCGAGGGCATGGAACTGGTGGGTGGCCTGCCCGATGATGGTTTCAAAGCTGCTGGGTGATAATTCGAGATTTTCCCAGGCATTGTCATCAAGGGGCGGAATCAATTTTTCACCACTGCTGCCGATTCCGAGGCTATTGGCGATAATATCAGCCAAATGGACGATGGCCGCCGGTACAGATTGCTGTGCCTCTGAAGGCTTGTGATGGTATAAGATGTTATTTTCCAGAATTAGAGGCAATTTCCACTGTTTCATGAGTTGCACACCCAGCTGGGCATGGTCGCAGCCCAGATAGTCTTTTTCTTCCTCATAGAGTAAGGTATTTCCATTTCTGGAGCGGGCCAAAACATTGCGCGACTCGTCGGGAAAATAATTATAAAGTATCAACCTGCCTAGATCATGCAACAACCCGGAGACGAACAGCTGCTCGGTTTGCGGAACATTTTTGTGGGCCGCAAAAATCCTGGATAAAAGGCCGCAGACCAGGCTGTGCCTTATAAACGAGCGCATATCTATGGTTTCTTTTGGGATATTTTTAAATACTGAGAGGACACTGATACCCAGGGCAAGTACTGAAATTTCCTGGGTTCCGATGAGGGATACCGCATGGGATACCGTACTTATTTTCGATGGGAGGCTATAAAATGACGAGTTAACAATTTTCAACAGGACTGCCGTTAAACTTGGGCTTCTGCTTACCACCCGAGCGATGTGTTCGGCGGAAGACATGGGATTTTCGATAACTTCATTTAACTCAGATGCAAGCGACGGAATTTCAGGCAATATTATATTTTTCTTGTTTAGTTTCTTGAGGAAATCTTTTTTCCGATCGTGTTTTGGGATTGACGGATTGTCGACCGCTAAATGATCATCTGTCACGATGATGTTGTTTTGGCACCTGAACTGCATGGCAATCCTGCATATTTCATTAAGGGCCGGATGTTCCAGATCCACAAGGCAAAAAAGCGTCTCAACGCAATTTTTTGTCTGTTCGATCATGGCGGAGTCCATCAGCGGATCGGATCTATCATCGGAGCAGTCGTCCCCCACAATATCGACTTCTGAAATTCCCCAGATTTTAAAAATTCGAATATGGTTGGGCTCTATTGCCTGGCCCTTTGACAGCAGCAGTCGGCCGTTTTTATCGCGAACCTCTGCGGCTAAAATTTGCCCGGCTTTAATTTTATCTGTCGGTACGACACTCATGTTGATATTTTGCCTTAACTTGTCGGAAACAGTGTCAATAGAAGATATTTGTTTATTCTTGTTTACTCTTAGCGGCCTTGGCGACATTGAATTTATGATGGGTATGAGAATCAGACACTCATAAATTTTCGTGTACAGGTGCTGCTTGTCTGCGATCGGTATGCGAGGCGCCCGATCATAATTATTATCGTCTAAGTCGGTTAAAAACTTGAGCAACAATCATATTTTACGGAAGTTGCGGCGGTGCTTGCCTGGGGCAGGGTGGTGGCAATCGGACGGGATCGTAGACAGGTGTCAGGTTTCGGGTGTCAGGTGTCATTCGATATTTTTATAGTTTCTTTTTAGCTGTTTCGACAATATTTTTTACTGCCGCGAGGTATTCCTGAAAACCACGCATAAAGATATCATTGTGGTTGGCGCCGGGAATCTTTAACAATTTTTTATTTCCGGACGGACATGCCTCATACAGCGCATGGCCGTCTGAATACGGAATGATGTGATCAAATTCTGCGTGAATGATCAGGGTGGGTTTATCGAAGTTTCTGATTTTATCGACATTGCGAAATCCTTCTTCCTCCTTGAATCCCAGAGCAGCAATATCGATCCCCAAAAGGGACAGCAAGGGAGCGGCGTAAGCGAAGCCACTCTCGACGATGAGGCCGTCGATTAAATCTTTATAGGCGGCTGCCAGCTCAAGAACGGAGGCACTACCGAGGGATCGGCCCATCAGAATGAGCGGCCCGTAAAAATTATTTAGTTGAAGCCATTTCCGTACAAACTGAAAGATAATATGGCAGTCCTGCATCATGGCGGTGACGGTCGGTTTACCGCCGGAACGACCATATCCGCGATAATCGACTGCCAAAAAATTGATTCCGGACTGGTGGTATACCCCACCCAGCTCATCGTAGTCCGCAACAATCTCTCCGTTGCCGTGGAAAAAAAGAAGGTTGCCGCCGGATTTTTGCGCCATATGAAAACGCGCCCCGATGGCGATATCGTCTTGCACCGGAATCAGAATATCCTTATGTCTTGAACCCCGTTTTTCCGGGTCGGCGGTCTTAGAAAATGGACCCGTCGAATCAGGCCGCGGGTGGAACAGAAACATGAGAACTTCCGGTCGATCCAAGACACTGTAATCAATAGTCGAAATATTTTTCATCTCAAATTCTCCTTTATTGAGCGTCAATGTATCTCATTGCCCAGGTTGCGATGAGCGAGCCCACATACTGTGAATCTCTTGAATCCATTAACAAATGATCGGCCTTGTCTAAGGAAATGAAGCTTTTGGGGTGCCGTGCGATCTGAAAAATTTTAGCTGCATTTTCAATTCCGACGACATCGTCAACCGGCGAATGAAAAATTAAAAGGGCCCGATTTAAATTCCGAATGGTTTCTTGCATGGCTACCGACCCAAGGTCATCTATAAATTGTTTTTTGATTTTAAAGGATCGGCCGGCTAAATCGACATTTGCTTCACCCCGGCGTTCGATGATCTCTTTTGTATCGCCCAGGGCGCGGGTCACATGGGTGGGATCCGCCGGCGCCGCAATGGAAATTATCGCTGTTGAAGAAGGAATTTTTGCCGCGGCCTGCAGCACGGCCGCCCCACCCAAAGAATGGCCGATTAATATCTTGGGTGCCTCGTATTTAGTTTCCATGAATGCCGCGGCCGTCACGAGATCGTCGACGTTGGAGGAGAAGTTGGTGTCGGCAAAATCCCCCTCGCTTTCACCAAGCCCGGTGAAATCAAATCGCATCACGGCGATGCCGTTGCGAGTCAGCGCCCGGCTGATATGGCCGATGGCTTTGATATTCTTGGAACAGGTAAAGCAGTGGGCAAACAGGGCATAGGCGGAGGGTTTCACCTCCGCCGGTGAGTCCAATCTGGCTGAAAGTTTTTGTCCGGCGGCATTGGTGAATTCAAGATTTTTAAACGGCATGATGACGCTCCAAGGTTCGTTCAGATTGTTATTCAGGCCCAAGATTGAGCGCTTAAAGCTAAATTCTCAAACTATAAGGGAAATCGATGAATGAGTCCAGTTCAAAATATCCGGATTATCAGCCGGCGGCGCACTTTAGCGGCCTCTACAAGCAGCTGCATCAAACATAACATTACAAAGTGAACGAAATTCATTGTTTGGATGGCTTGACATTCATATCCGTATTTTCTATATACAGACTTCGGTGGTCGAACAACAGACGCTATAGGTTTAAGACGTTGTTCATCTCATCAATGCGTTTGGCTAAAGAAACGAGATCGCAGTCATTTCGGGTTTATGCTTTCGCGATCTTACAACCCATAACCCATGTTTCAATTATATTAGGAGGGCTCATTATGAAAGGAAAAGCTATAAGGGGATTGATGATATTTCTGTTTGCGGTGCTGCTGATTCTGCCCGGAAAATTTGCGTTGGCCGAAACGCCCATCATCATCGGCAGTCCACTCTCTACTGCGTTTCTCTACGGATGGGACGCTGAGAGAGCCATAAATCTGGCTGTAGCACAGATCAATGCCAGCGGTGGTGTCGACGTTGGCGGTGAAAAACGCCCATTCAAAGTGGAGGTCATCGATACAAGAGATTTGGAACCCGGAGTGCCTGTCAGCGAAGCCCTTTTAGCGGTGGAAAAATTGATTTTAGATAAGAAAGCCGACTTTATCGTGGGCGGTCCGGTTCGTTCTGAGGCGGCCTTGGCGGCCATGCCGCTTCTATCCAAATATAAAAAAGTGTCTATCCTGACCACCGGCGTTCTGACCCCCAAATACCATGCCTTGGTTGCCAAAGAGTATGACAAATATAAATACTGCTTCCGCATTCATGGTGAGGCCAAGAATCTTGTCGGCGAGATGTTTGCCAATTTTACCGACCTGAAAGAAAAATACGGATTTAACAACCTGTTCATCATCGCCCAGGATGTTTCCCATGCCCGGGGCGCTGCAAAGGTGATGAAGGCGGTGGCCGAGAAAAAAGGCTGGAATGTGACCGGCGTGGAGATCTACCCGACCGGCGCCACCGATTTTTCGATGGGATTGCTGAAAGCCAAAAATACCCAATCGGAAATTATCAATATCTGGATGGATATGCCCGAAAGTGCTATTTTGCTCAAACAGTGGTATGAAATGAAAATCCCGGCCCTTCCCTTCGGCTCCACCCTGGCCGCGGCGGAACAGCCCGGCTTCTGGGATGCGACGGAGGGCAAAGGCGAATATACCCTCTGCAATGTGGTCAACGCCGGCAACGCACCCTCGGAAGCGACCCCGTGGACCATGAAATTCTATGATGCCTACACCAAGATGTGGGGTGTGGAACCGGAAGGTTTGGGAACCTCCAGCAGCTATATGGCAGTTTACGTTTTGCGGGATGCCATCGAACGCGCGGGCAGCCTTGATTCGGACAAAGTGGTCGCAGAACTAGAAAAGACCGATGTCATGGGAGTTTACGGACGGCTGCGTTTTGACCCCAAAAGCCACCAGGTCATCCCGGCCACGGATCCCAAAGAAGGCGCTGTGGGAAGTATTTTACAATGGCAGGACGGGAAGCGGGTCGTGGTCTATCCCAAAAGCATCGCCACCGGCAGCATCCTGTTGCCGCCGTGGATGAAGAAGTAAGAAACTGCCATGCAAATATTGATCTACGGAACCATAAACAGCGTCGCACTGGCTCTTTTTTCGCTGGGATTTGCTTTGGTATACGGGGTCAGTCGCCTGCCTAATTTTGCCCATGGTGCCCTATATGTGGTCAGTGGTTTCATCACCTGGACACTCATTAATTCTCTGGGCCTTAATTATGCGGTCAGCATAATTTTAGCGATGATTGCCACCGGAATTATCGGTGCATTAATCTACCAGTTTGTGCTGATTCGCGTCCGGGGCATGGAGATATCGGAAATCATGGCCTCCTATGCGATTGGACTTGCGATCTTGGAGGGACTGAGATGGGGCGGGTTTAAGGGGATGACCTATACGCTACCCGCCTTTATCGAGGGCAGCACGGAAATCGCCGGGATTCCGGTGGATTACCAGCGTCTGCTGGTTGTTGGGATCGGCGCGGCGGTGGTGGCGCTGTTGTGGTTCTTCACTCACTATACGCGCATCGGGCTGGCCCTGCGTGGAATGGCCCAAGACGAGCGCGCCGCGATGATGCTAGGGATCGATTCCGATCTAATGGCGGTAGCTGCCATGGGGTTCGGTTCCATGCTGGCCGCCCTGGCAGCTATTTTACTGCTCCCGCTGGGTAATATCGTCGTGGAGGCCGGATACAATGTCCTCATTCTGGCCATTGCCGTCTGTATCGTGGGGGGATTGGGGAGCTGGATGGGCGCTGTTATCGCCGCTTTTCTGATCGGTTTCGCCCAGATTCTAACGGTCGTTTACCTCGGCGCCCATTATCAGATGGTGGTCGCCTTGCTTGCGATCATACTGACCCTGATTTTGAAACCCTCCGGACTGTTTGGACGCCAAAAAGAGTTGGAAGAAAGAGTATGACAAAAAATCTCGAGAAGCGCCGCAAAGAAAGATTGGATCGGGGCATCAAGGTTCGATCCGACAGTCTTTATGCACTGATGTCCTGGCGTGAATTATCTTACCTGGTCTTACCCAGACTGGTGTTGATCGTTGGGATGCTGATGTTGCCTCTGGTCATGCCCAGCATGTACTGGCAGCGGGTGATCTCAAATGTTTGTATCTATGCTCTGCTGGCCCTGAGCTTTGATTTTCTGGCTCATTTCGTGGGATTGGTTTCTTTGGGCGGTGCTTTTTTTATCGGAACCGGCGGCTATATTGCTGCCATTCTGAATACCTCCTTGGGACTGCCGCCGCTGTTGACGATTCCCCTTGCGACCGTATTCGGGGCATTCTTCTGCACGCTACTTTTACTTCCCTGTCTCCCGCTGCGGGGGGTCTATTTTGCGATTGTAACACTGATGTATCCGCTGCTTCTGACCCGGGTCATCGAAGCGCTGGATATCCTGGGCGGGACCGACGGGGTTTTGGGGGTGGAAAGCTTTTTGAATCGCTGGATGGAGCAGTATGTCATCATTATGATGGTTCTTTTATTTCTATTTGGCGTGCGAAGACTGGTCATCAAGGATATCGGTTTGGTTTTTAGAGCCGTGAAAGACAATGATCAGGCGGTCAGAGCTTCCGGGATAAGCATTACCTACTACAAAACCATCGCTGTATTTATTGCTTCGGCAATGGGCTGTCTGGGGGGTGCCTATCTGGTGCATTTATACATGTGGGCCGGACTTTCGATGTTTGCGCTGGATTTTTCGATTCTCCCCATCGCCGCAACGGTTATCGGTGGAAGTGGCACGCTGGTCGGACCAGTGCTGGGCGCCTTTATTCTGGTACCCATTTCAGAGTTGCTGCGGGCATTTGGGACGCTGCGCATTGTTTTCTATGCCCTCATCCTGCTGGCCTTTATCATTTTCCGCAGCGAAGGCATTTTGGTTTACAGTCAACGCAAATACCATCAGTTTGAAAAATGGGTTAAGGTATGAGCACACCGATTCTTCAAGTCAACCAGGTTACCAAAACTTTCGGCGGTATTTTTGCGCTGGACGAAGTTAGCTTCGATCTGCACGAAGGGGATATCCTGGGTATCATCGGCCCGAACGGATCCGGCAAGACGACCTTGGTAAACTGCATCACCGGATTTATCCGCCTGACCGCCGGCGAGGTCCTGTTTCGGGGTAACATTATCAGCGGGAAGCCGGCGCATAAGATTGCAGATATGGGCATCACCCGAACTTTCCAGATTATGCGTCCCTATTATAGTCTGGCGGCTTATAAAAATCTTGTAATTCCACTGTTTTCGCCCCGCGCTAAACGTACCGGAGGCTGGCGAGGGGGCGGTAAACTTGGAGACCGCAACACCGTCAGTATCGACATTCTCGAAGAGTTGGGCTTTGAAAGGGAATCCTTCGTTCCTTACAAGATGGCGTCCAGTCTTCCGACCGGATATCTCAAACGTCTGGAGCTGGCCCGCTGTCTGGCTTTAAAACCCGAAATTATTATTTGCGATGAGGTTTTTTCTGGATTGAGCGCAAGTGAAATCGCCAGTATGGTCCCGCTGATTGAACGTTTGCAGATGGAAGGCATCACCTTAATCATGATCGAGCATCGCTTACGTGAACTATTTCGGGTATCCAATCGGGTACTCGTATTAAACTTCGGAGAGAAGCTTATAGAAGGTTCACCGGATGAGGTCATGGCTGATGAGAAAGTCAAGGAAGCCTATATCGGATCAGAGGCGATCGAGGAGGTAATCGGCTATGATTGATGCTACCGGTCTTATGGTCTTCTATGAAAACATACTGGCCCTCAATAATGTCAGTATAAAATGCAGTGAGAATCAAATCGTCGGGGTATTTGGGGCCAACAGCGCCGGCAAATCCACCCTGATGTACATGCTTTCCGGCATCATCGAGGATATCCGAAAAAAAGAAGACATGGCGGGCGGAGAGCGGGTCACGGCAATGGGAAATATTAAATATCTTGGAGAAGAAATTGCGGGCCTTAAGCCCAGTCGGCGAGCCAAAAAAGGACTTGTCCTGTGCCCGGAGCGACGCAGAATTTTTAAAGAATGCACGGTTCTGGAAAACCTGCGCATTGGTGGTTACCTGGCCTCCGTCGCTCAGGCTAAAAAGACCCTGGATTATGTCTTCAAGATTTTCCCCGCCCTGGAAAAGCTTCAAAAAAGAATTGGTGGATTTTTAAGTGGTGGCGAGCAGCAGATGCTGGCCATCGGGCGTGCACTGATGGCACAGCCCAAATTGTTGCTGCTGGACGAACCTTTACTGGGGTTGAGCCCCATGATGCAGGCCGTTTTGGTGCGGGCAACCAAAGAGATTCGTGATGAGCAGGGAATCTCCATCATCGTCACCGAGCAATACGCAAGGCCGGTCCTGCCGATTGTCGATTATGCCTTTATTCTCGAAAACGGCACCGCAGTCCTTGAAGGTACTCGCCAGGAATTGATGAGCAATCCGGATATTCGGTCGGCCTATTTTGGTATCTAAACATAATGGAACCCAACGCGAAACCCTTGAAAGATGAATTAACCTTTACGCGATTCGACAAAATGAGTGAACGCTATCCGGATAACACCGCCGTGTTGTATCTGGGTGAGCGGCTCTCCTTTTCACAATTGCAGAACTTGAGCGAGCGCTTCGCCGGTGCTTTGACCGATCTGGGGGTCAAAAAAGGCGATAAGGTCATGGTCTACCTTTCCAACTGTATCCAATGGATCATTTCCTTTTTAGGTATCCAGAAAATAGGTGCCGTGATCGTGCCGGTCTCACCCATATATACCTCCCATGAGCTTGATTACATGATCAGGGATTCAGGGGCCGAAACGATCATTTGTCTGGATACGAATTTTTGTTATGCTACAGAAGTATTTTCCGATACCGGACTCAAAAGAATCATTGTCACCAATCTGGCGGACCTGCTGCCCTTTTGGAAACGCTATTTAGGCGTGCTTTTTGATAAAATTCCCCACGGAAAAGTGAATCAAGGCGAGGGGATTTATTCGTTCAAAGCGCTCTTGAAGCATGCGCCCTTAAACACCCGTGTTGATCTGGATCCCTGGCAAGACCTCTCATATATACTTTATACCGGGGGGACAACCGGTTTCCCCAAGGGCGTTCCCGGCAATCACGTTGGAATGGTTTCATACGTCAACGACGTCACGGACGATGTGGCTGCCGATCATCTCAAGGAAGGCGAAGATGTTTATATCGCAGTGAATCCCCTTTTCCACATTATGGCATTGGGTCTGTTTATGGCCCTGGGATTAAACAAAGGCAACACGACCGCTCTTATGCCGGTGCCCCAGGTGGATGCCATTCTTGAAACCATTCAACGTCATCAGGTGCGCTGGTTTCTTGGGGTGCCGGCCTTATATCGGATGATATTGGAAAATGACCGTATTGATCAATACAATTTAGGGTCTCTGCGTTATTGCTACTGCGGGGGTGATGTATTGCCATTGGAAGTTTTCAATCGCTGGAAAGAACGATTCGGCGTACCAATCTATCAGGTCTATGGTTCCACCGAAGCCGGCCATGTTACCTACAGTCGAATTAATGAAAACCCAAAGCCGGCGACCCTGGGCCTTCCCTTGAAAAGCAGAGAATGTATGGTGGTCGATCCGGAAACACTCAAACCGGTTGCTACCGGCGAAATTGGCGAGCTGTTGGTCACATCGCCGTATACCGTCAAAGAATACTGGAATAAGCTCGAAGAAACCAAACGATCGTATGTGGAAATTAACGGAAAGATCTTCTACCGGATGAGTGATTTTGTCAAGCAGGATTCCGATGGAGAACTTATCTACGTGGAGCGTTCGGCTGACATCATTAAGCATAAAGCATTTCGAATTTCTGCTTCGGAGATCGAAGCCGTACTGCAAGACCATCCGACGGTGATCGGCGCTTGTGTGGTGGGTGTCCCCGACGAAAAAGTAGGGGAACGCGTTAAGGCCATTGTTGTTTTAAAAGCGGATGCCAGAGGGGTAGGGGGGGCAGAGCTCCTTCAATGGTGCCGGGAGAAATTGGCACCTTATAAGGTGCCCGGATACATCGAGTTCCGGGATATGTTGCCCAAATCCAAAGTCGGCAAACTACTCCGAAGAGAAATTCGAGATGAGGAGCGCCGGCGGATCTCTAAAGAAAAAAACAGTCAATAGCAGCAGGAGGGGCCGGCCGCGTTTTCCCTTTCAATGGTGGTAGACGTTTTAATTTAGCTACATCCCTCCCCCTCCTATTGATTCATTTTCAGATAGCGCTGGCGGTGAACTCTCGGCGCTTTTCGAGGCGGCGCTTTTATCGGCTCCTTGGGCTTTCCAATAGGTAGGACTCCGGCAATTTCAAGATTCGGCGGGATATCCAACACCTCTTGAAGTTTCTCGGGTGCAAAGAAAGTAAACCAGAGAGATTCAAGCCCCCTATCCGATGCAGCCAGCATCATGTTCTGAATGCAGGCGGACGCTGCCTGCATGGCACCGTATGGCTGACCGAAAAAGCTGCCCAATCCCCCCTTATCAGGATCGACCGTTACGACTATCAAGACAGGCGCTTCTTCTATATAGTTCATGTCATATTTGGCTGCCCAACCGGGACCACCGTTATCTATGACGGCTTGCCTGGCGTCTTCGCCGATTCTTTTTACCCGAGCCTTAATGTTTTGGTCTGTAATAACAATGAACTCAAATGGTTGTAGGTTCAGGGGGCTGGGGGCCCATTGACCTGCTTCCAGAATGAAGGACAACTGTTCTTCAGTGATCTCAGCGCCATCATACCCTCGGCAACTGCGTCTTGCTTTGACCAATTCGCTGAATTCCATGATGAATTACCTCCCAGGTTAAGTATCGGCTGTCAACCCTAGTATTTTACCAGCAAGATGTCAATAGACATTAAGGTGCATGCAGATAATATCAAAAACAATGGCACCTAAAAGAAAATTTCCGTAAAAACTAAGGAGTCTGGAAATTTTTCATCTACACAAATTGTCACATCCCGGATCATTTCCCGGCGACCACACAGGTAAAAATCGTAACGCCCCGGTGCCAGATTTTTATATAAAAAATCCGTAACACGACCGTGGAAAACATCTTTCGGTGACGCGTGGCTTTCTGATAGACAGGGGATATAGTGCTTGGCAGTTGATTTGAATACAGATGCATAATAAAAATCTGCTGCTGTGCAGACACCATGAAGGAGGGTAAACCCGGTCACACCAGAGCGTGCCATGGATACAAAGGGGG
The DNA here is from genome assembly GCA_029288035.1 of Desulfosarcina sp. Lineage (GTDB taxonomy): Bacteria > Desulfobacterota > Desulfobacteria > Desulfobacterales > JAFDCJ01 > JAFDCJ01. Next base: position 2,752 of record JARFPZ010000046.1, on the reverse strand, counting down.
CCACTCCGGTGCCGGTGGCCACGAACACCGCCGGCCGACGAGAAGGTTTGAAGGTAAAGTATCCTTGGGGGCCGCTAAAATTGAAGCGGGTACCGATTGGGGCATGGCCCAGTCTAGGGACCAGGATGCCGCCCTCTATATTTCGAATACACAGCGCAAGATTCGGATCGGTCGGTGCAGTTACCAGCGTGTAGTCCCTTTCGACGGGGTCCTGGGTGAGACGAATCCACTGGCCGGCTAAATATTCAAACGCGGTCGGTTTCTCAAGGGTTATCTCAAATGATCTATCGGACAGCCATCGGCGTTCTATCAATTCAGATGAGTAATTTTCGGCTCTGGTTTTCACGGGCCACCGCTACCTCATTTTTTCCATAGCTTTTCAGGTACCTGGAGCATATGATTGCAATAGCGCGCCACTACGAAAAAATAATCCGACAATCGATTGATGTATATCAACGCCCTCTGGTAGGAATCGGGTACTTGATCTTGTGACGATGCATCCAGAAAGCGGACCATTTTCCGTTCCGTCCGTCGGCAAGTTGTTCGGGCAAGATGGGCCCATGCTGCCGTCGAATGACCACCGGGTAATATAAACCCTTTCAATTCGGGGAGAGTTTCTTGCATACGATCGATGGCATTCTCCAAAAAATCGATGTGCTGCTGGGAAATGTCGGAAACGGTCTGCATGGCAGGCGAATCCGGTGTGGTCGCCATCAAAGCACTGATGGCAAATAGATTTGTCTGGATCTGCTGCAATTCGTCGGTAAGCTCCGCTATTTCCGACGTAAGGCCTGCAATTAGTGCACCGATGAGCGAGTTTAACTCATCCATGTCTCCATAGGTTTCGATGCGCTCGTTTGCCTTTGAAACTCTTTGTCCGCTGAAGAGACTGGTTTTACCCCGATCACCGGTGCCGGTGTATATCTTCATTCGTTATATCCGCTATCCTAACATGTTCAAAACGGGCTTTCGCAGAAATCTATATATGATAGAGCGTTATCGGATCCTGTCTGGTCAAAATGCAACAGCTTGTTAAATTTTGAGATATGCCGCACTTTACCCTGGAATTTCAAGTCGTTTTACGGTTGCAGCTCCTTCAAAGCGGCGATGGTATGCTCCGGCTCAGGCCGCAGCGTGTAGTCCACATTGACTTCTGCATACCGGACAACCCCTTTATGGTCAATAATATATCTGGCCGGCAAGGGTAATGTCCAGAGCTTCTTTGGGAGCTTTTTTTACCATGCCTTCTTTATACGCATTAATTTTTTCTTGCAAGCTCATGATTGTCTCCTTTCAGCTGTGTCTGTTGAATCGTTGACTGACACTTCAAGTTATGTATTGCAACATCTAAGTCAAGCGTTAAGAATCCAATATGATCTTCATGGTTGTTCCGTCAAGGTTGCCGCCACTGAGAATAATGCCGACCCGGCCACGGGGTTGGATTTTTCCACTCAAAAGGGCGGCTAGACCGAGGGCCCCCGATGGCTCCACCACAAGTTTGGTGCGGTAAAATAAAAATTTTACCGCCTCGATTATAGCGCTTTCGGACACCGTTTTCATATCATCGACATATTCCCGCACGAGCGGAAACGTGACGTCTCCCAGGGAGGGGGTGCGGGTGCCGTCAGCAATGGTTGGTGGATTTTTTACCGTATGTAGTTTCCCGGAATGAAATGATCTGGTAGCATCATCAGCCAATTCCGGCTCAATGCCGATCACGCGGCAATTTTGATTTTTTCCTTTGGCGGCCACGGCACAACCGCTCAACAACCCTCCGCCACCGCAGGGTACCATCAACATATCCAGCGAATCTAACTCGTCAAACAACTCCATGGCGGCAGTCCCTTGACCGGCAATGATGTCAAGATGATCATAGGGCGGAACCAGGGTATAGCCATGCTGAATTGAAAGATCTTTTGAGATCTTCTCGCGGGAGGCGTCAGCGGGGTCATATTCGATCACCGAGGCACCGTAGCCCTCGGTAGCGGCACGTTTGATCGGCGGTGCATCATCCGGCATGACAACCACGGTTTTAATTCCCAATAGCTGACCTACAAGGGCAACCGCCTGAGCATGGTTGCCGGATGAATGGGTGATAACACCGCGCTTTTTTTGGTCGCCCGTCAACTGGGACATGGCATTGTAGGCACCCCGAAACTTAAAGGCACCTATCCGCTGAAAATTTTCACATTTCAAAAAGATTTGCGCTCCGCTAAGCCGATCCAAGGTCCGAGAGGTCATGATGGGAGTTACATGGGCGTGTCCCGCTATCCTCTTTTGGGCTGCTTTAACTAACTCAAATATATCCATGCGCGTCCTCTATCATCTAATTGTTTTTTTTAATTTACCAGTCCGATGGCGGCAGCTTTTTCCACGGATATAGGTCGGTATTGATCAATGCCCAAAAAAGATCTCCGGAATTTCTCCATGGATCCAAGACCATCCCTTTTTCAAACGCCTGCCCCCTGGCGGTGATGACGACACTATTGTGCTCCCGTAAATCACTGCCGCGGTACGCCACTCCCCAGTGAAGCTGATAGGTTCTCAAATCCAATGCTTGGAGCCGTTTAATGAGATCCTCCGTCCAATGGTAACACAGACCACGATCTTTTAGTCCCACCCGGATCAGCAGATTGTGTAAAACCGCCGGGCGAACTAGCCGGTATTCATCGGCCAACTGATTGGAGTAGGTAATGGCTGTCTCTGCCACCTGCCTGGCTTCCAGTTGATCTGACTGTTGGCTGAGGGCCGT
>JARFPZ010000263.1 GCA_029288035.1 Desulfosarcina sp. | reverse complement strand
TCTCGTGTCGCAGTCCAAATACTCTGCTCTATGCCCTGTTGTTTTTTTGCGCCCCCGGAACCTGGCAGAAAATACGCTATCTGAGCATAAATCGTCTTTTGGGGACGATACAGTTCGCTTAATATATCGATACGGCTGTCCGGAACCCTAATGGTACTGATTCGATTTTCACCCTTGGGAGTGATTTCAGGCGTGCATTTGGTCAGGGCATCAAAAACAGTAGACTTCCCTGACAACGGCAGGCCGATGATTCCGATTTTCATTTTTATTTAAATTCAAGTTCTTTGGAACTGCTCATTGTCACTTCACCCGCTGATTCAAAGGGAAGTGTGGTCGCAAGCGTGCTGTCACCTGCCACTCTGAGCTTGCCGTTTAAACGATATTTGAGTTCTTCAGATTCATGCAAGCCGTATACGCTTTTAAACATATTGATAACCGATGAATAGACCGCAACCGTCACGAGTTCCGTGCCAAAGGAGGGTATTTTCACGGGGGTGTTGGATACACCGGCGGCAAAGGGTCGTCCATTGATCTCAAGCTGTGCCTCCAGGCCCTTGACATTCAGATCCACGTCGTTGGTGTTAATGACCCGTAGCTGGATCCGGAAAACCGTTTCAAAGCCGGTAAAATTCTCTACCCGAATATCGGCCAATGAAACGCGCGGTGGTTCCAGCGGTTTCCCAAGGCCGGCACAGTTTACCAATATGAGACCGAAGATTAAGAGTGAAATTGCCGGGACGATGCGAAACACTTTCGTTTTGACATTTTTAAAAAGTGATTCCACTTTTATTCCTCATAAATTTTGGATTTTGGATTTTAGAATTTGGATTTAATGTCTGCCTTCGGCGGATCAATTTAATAAAAAATGATAGAGCAAAGCGATACAACAAATCCGCAATCCAAAATATAAAATCTGAAATTGCACCACGATTTGATTTTACGAAACAAAAATCGGCTGAAAGCTAAAGGCCACGTTGTGCGTAATTTTCATCAACTCAGTCCCCCAATACACCTTTGAGCAGGCCTTTGGCTTTCTGCTCTAATGGTTTAAGCTCTTCTTTTTTAAGGATTTTCTTGACTTCCTTGGATTCGAAGATCTCTTTTTCAATGCGCTGTTTGGTTGCCGCACTTAAGTCCGGGCGAAATTTTGGAGCAGAGAAGGTTCCCGATACCAACACCGGAACCATGACGCCTGAACGTTTGGTCGTGTCTCCTTGTCCCTTGATCGTGGCCACGGCTTGGGGATCCACGCGGAAATCAAGGGTTTCCTTTACCAAATCAGCGGTGCCGACAGCGGATATCCGGATAAATGGTGATTTAAGGCTGGTTTTTGGCGTATTGACAACACCGTTTTTGATCGTGAAAGGTGCCATAAGTTCGGCAAAATCGGTTCGCGGCCGTTCTTCACCCTTTCCGGCCAAGCCAAAAGCAGCGCCAACATTGCGGGCCATGGCGGACAAATCGATGCCGACTATGGCGCCGTCATTGACCTGCAGCTCGCCTTTGCCGTTTAGGGTTTTTTTTATTTTTTCAGGATCATCGCCGGCCATGGCCAGGTTGATGTCGGCACTGGTAACGCCCTCCAAAAAGTCTTTTTCCAGGACATCCTTTAGTAATGGACCGATCTGGATATTGTTAAGTCGCATATTTACATCGCTGCGGGGGGTGTCTTTGGCGACATTCAAGACGGCCTTACCGGCTGCATTTCCCTGATACATATTTAATTTCAGGGGATCGATATTGAATATGCCGTCTTTGGCGTTGATTTGAATCACGGCATCTTCAATGTGGGCCTTGTTTACCGTCAGTTTTGCTATTTTTAGAGCACCGTCGAGTATCAAACGTCGCAGGGGTGCATAATCGGTTTTCTTCTTGGCGGTTTTGGCAGGCGTTGACGATTTTTCTTTTGATGGCTGCTCGCTTTTGGGCGGCATGTATCGATCCAGGTTAATTTGATCCAAGTCCAGATCAAATTTGAGATTCGGTTTCGAAAACTCAGCCACTGAAGCGGAAAACGTCAATTTGGATTGATCCAGTACCAGATTGCCGTTGGTCAGTGATACGTTCTTTGCATCCGCTTTTACATGCGTTTTGAGAGACAGGCGGCTGATGGCCGCCGGGTCTGTTGTGGCCACTGGAAATTCCTGGCCCAATTCGGACATCAGCGTTCGGGGCGAAAATTCAGCCAATTCGATGTCCAAATCGACCCCGGGACTGCCGATGGGGTTTTCAATTTTGCCTTTCAGGCGCAGTGCCAGGTGCTTAAGGGCTTTCAGAGATAAATCCAAGGCAATTTTTCCCTCTTTTAAACCGGTACCGACCGGCCCGACGACCCCTTCAAGAGACAAGGGTTTTTTGTCCAACTGGGCTGAAAACTTCAGATTGACCGGACGATTCAGTGATACGTCCTTTAAGATTAAACCGATATCCGTAATTTCCTTTCTGGTGTCCGTGGTGTGATCGACCCAAAGGGCCGAACCGTTGTTAATGGAGATATTTTCGGCGGTCAGGGCGCTGAGCGGGATTCCCCTGCCATCCGACGTCGTTTCGGTCGCTGGCGTTTTCTCTTTGGATGCATCTTTATCCGCTGTCTTTGGCTGCTCCCAATTGGCACGTCCGTCTTTGTTTTTTACCAGGACGATCTGCGGTTCGTTTAGCACAAAGCGCTTGATTTGAACATCTTTGCTGAGAAGCGGCAACAGTTTTACCCGGGCTTCAAAGGATTTCACCTTGATAAAATCTTGCTCGGTGAATCCGGCCGGGTTGCCCAGACGCAGATCTGAAAACGAAACGCCGGCCCAGGGAAAGAGGGATAGATTAAGATCATCTCCCACCGAAAAGGGGCGACCGGTTGCTTCGGTCACCTTGCTTTCAAGCATCGGCTTGTACTTTGCAACATCGACAAACATGGGGATGAGAATCAGGGCGGCAATGATGACCACCACAAAAGATCCGACAATAATTGCAGTCCATTTTAAAAATTTTTTCATCATTCTTCTCCTTTCAAAAGCGCCCGGAGCAAATCCGAATGTGGTTTGATGCATCGTTGGACTGGTTTAAGCTAGGCACCCACCTTGCCGGTGTCAAGCAAGGTGCAAGTGCATGCAAAGTAATGTCAAAGTAGACTCTAAGACTCAGATAGAAAATATTTGCATTTCTGGAAACCAACCAAAATTCCAATTCTCAAATTCCAAATAATATCTAAATCCGAAATTACAATAACCTAAATATTCCGATCACTTAATAAAATCCACGATCATTGTCTATGATTTATCTTTTTAGATGATGCAGCTTTATGGGCCTCGATAGCCTTAAGCACCTGCGGGTAGATGTGGTCGACGACGACCCGGTATCCTTCTGCCGTGGGATGAATTCCGTCGGTCTGGTTTAGGTCTGGGTTGGCGGCCACCCCGGTTAGAAAAAAAGGGATTAGGCCAACATTTTCCTCTTGGGCCACCAAAGAATAATTCTTTTCAAAAGCGGAGATGTATTCTTCCCCCAAATTCCGGGCCATTTGCATCCCCCCGAGTAAGACGGTCACATTTTTTTCTTTGAGTGTCCTGACCATGGTAAGAATGTTTGTCTTTATCAACCCGGGATCAATGCCTCGAAAGCCATCATTGGCACCGATGACCAGGATGACGATATTCGGTTTCAATTTTAGAATCCAATTGATTCTAGCAAGGGTTCCACTGGAAGTCTCCCCGCTGACACCAGCATTAATGACCCGATAATGATAACCATCGGATTGCAATTTTTTTTCAAGCAATGCCGGATATGCAGATTCTTCCGCTACCCCCAATCCTTCGGTGAGACTGTCGCCCACGGCAACAATAATGCCTTCATACTCAGAGGGTTTTGGATCAGAGGGCGGCGTTGATTCATCGCCGCACCCCGGGATCAAAAGGACCAGAAATAAAATCAAGGAAAAAGTGGGTGTAAGGTTTTTCATAACAGTCGTGTCAAACTTCATGGCATGACGAATGATGATTGACGAATTGTGGATGTCGCTCTTGGCCTTCGTAGCCAATCTGGCGGCGTCGGCTCGCTCTGCTTATTTAGTAGTTATAAATTGATAGGATTCCTTAATTCGACATTAGTCATTAGTCGTTTGTCATTCAACAGCCTCATTCCTGGCTTTGATTTCTCAGGAAAACAACCGGCTTTTGGCGCAGAATGGAAACGGAAGGCAGCAATCCGACAGTGACAATCAGCAGAACGGTTGCGGCAATCAGTAAAAAGCTATTCGCCATAAACGGCGTATAGGAAATTTCGAACACGGTTGAACAGATTATCCAACTACAGGTTTGGGAAAGCGCCAGCGCCAGAAAGGCGCTTACCAGGCCCAAAAAAAGATTCTCAAGGGTAAAAACGGCAGCTACGAAAGCGCTTTTGGCACCCAGGATTTTATAATACACTGCTTCCTGAATTCTGGCAAATCGGGTGGCTAAAACAGAGGAAAGAATGATTAAAACGCCGGCAACGATGCTGAACAAGGCAAAAAAGCGAACAATTAGCGACAATTTTTTCATCACCTGGGTGAAAATTTTAAGGGTTTCGGTAACGTCAATGGCACTGATATTGGGAAAGTTTGCTGCGATTTTTGCTTGAGTTACCGCTATCCGATTCCGGGGAACTTTTACGGCGGTAAATATGGTTTGGGGAGCCTCCCGCAGCGTTTGTTCGGGGAATACAAAATAAAAAAACGGCTGAATCGACTCCCGGGTTCTTGTCCGAATACTGGATATCCTGGCCTGCAGCGGAACCCCCTGAATGTTGAAAGTGATGCGATCGCCGATTTGCATATCTTTGATTTTAGCCACGGTGTCCATCACGGATACCTGTAAATCTCCCCAGTCGTCGTTGTGAAGGCGGCTGCCTTTGACAATCTTTTCATCTTCCAAAAGGTAGTTGCGATAGGTGAGGTTGAAGGTTCTGGCAAGATTATCGCTGCGCCGCCGCCGCTCTTTTTGCTGGTTAATTTTTTCGCCGTTGATGGTCAGAATCCGGGCTCTGATGATCGGATAATATTGGGCCTTCATACCCAGCGTATCAGAAAACCGCTCCATTTGGTCGGGCAGAATGTCCAGAAAAAAAAGATTGGGCGCGTCGGCAGGATAGGATTGGATAAAGGCGGCATCCAGATTCTGTTCGATCTGATAAATTGAAAAAATGACGGTTAGAGAGGCCGTCAATGTAATGATGATCGGCTTGGTCGCATTTTTGGGTCGATACAAACCTCTGATGGCCTGACGCACTACCAGAAATTTTACCTTCAGTCGCTTCAAGATATACAGCACCGTTCCGGCCAAAAGAGCGGTGATGATAATCAACAGGATGACCCCTCCGACAAAATACAGTGCGGTCTTGATGTCCTGGACCTGCCAAAATACCAACATCAGAAAAAAGATGAACAGTAACCCTGAAATCAGATAAAAGGACCACCCTTTTTGCACCGAGATGAATTCTTTTCTAAACACAGCCACCGGTTTGATGTCCTTCAACCCATAAAGTGGTATAAAAGAATACAGCCCCACCACGAGTACGCCCAGGCAGAGCCCCTGGAAAACTGCTTGCCAGGAGATATGCAGTTGCACATTGGGGGGCACAAATCCGACAAAAAGAACATTCAGGGCTTTTTGGAGAAAGAGTCCTCCGACAAGTCCCAGCGTCGTTCCCCCCAAACCGAGGATAGAGAGAATAAGAACATAGTGGCGACTGAAGAACCGGCTTGTGGCGCCGATGGTCTTCATGATAGCGATGGTTTTTTCATTTTCCTTCAATAACGCGTTCAGAGCGCTTTGGATGCCGACGCCAGCGAGCAACAGAGTGAAAATGCCAATGAAACTCAGAAAAAAAAGCAGATTGTCAAAAAATCGATTTACACCGGACCTTGCCGTCTCAAACGTATCTACACGTTCCAATTCTTGATCGGCCACGGCTCTTAAACGGTTTGCAATCGCGTCGATGCGGCTTTGATCAAAAACCTTGATTAAATAATTATAGGTGACCCGGCTTCTTTTGGTCAGGAGATCCAGCTGGCTGAGGTCATCGGCAGAAACAAAAATACGGGGCCCCAAAAAGAAAAAATTGACGGGCTGATCCGGTTCCGTAAGTACCACATCGCTGATTTTCAGGACGGCATTGCCCACATGTAATTGGTCACCGACATCAAGTTTAAGACGGTCCAGCAGGGCCGGCGCCACAATGATGCTGCCCTTGGTTAGAGCCCCGCTGATGTCTCGACCTGATTTCAGCACCACTTTGCCGTAAAAGGGATAGCCTGCTTGAATCACTTTAAGCTTGGCCAGCAACGCTTCTTGATTATTTTGAGGGCGCACCATTGAATAAAATTCCCAGACCCGGGTGGCCTCAATTTCATTACCGGTCTCCAGCCGGGCAACAGCGTCGTTGACAGCTGGTGATAGATCGTGATGCGAGTGAATGATAATATCTGCCGCATTCAGTTTCTTCGCATCTTTTTGCATGGACGTTCGCACGCTGTCAGAAAAACCATTCAAGGATATGAGGGTGACAATGGACAGGGCCACGCACAGCAGAAAAACAAATCCCTGCCTCCGTGATCGGATAATCTGGCGTACGATGAATTGGATATGAATAAAGCCGTTATTCATTCTATTGATGCTCCGCTTTAAGCCGACGAGTTTGGGTGCATTTATTAAATTTGTTGCTTAAAGCTTAGAGATGCTGGTTGCTTGGTGCTCGATGCTGGAAAAGAAAAAAGACATCGCTTAATCCATCCAGTATCTTTATTTTTATTCAAATACTTACCCGGAGGTAATCCGACCGTCCTGAAGGAAGATCATCCGATCTGCCATCTTGGCGATGTTGATGCTGTGGGTTACCAGGACCAGTGTGGTGCGGGATTCTTTCTGATAATCAAGTAGCAATTCAAGGATGGCGTGACCGTTTTCAGAATCCAGATTGCCGGTGGGCTCATCAGCAAAAATTATCTTTGGGTTGTTAATCAACGCCCGGCACATGGCCACGCGTTGCATCTCGCCGCCCGAAAGCTGGTGCGGAAAATTGGTGCTTCGTTTGTCTAATCCCATGCGCTGCAACAGATGCTTGGCCTTCTCCCGGGCTGCCGGGTCGTGTTTGAGTTCGGCCGGAAACATAATGTTTTCTAATGCGGTCAGCGAAGGTATCAGATGAAAAGACTGGAATACAAAACCGATCATATCTTTTCGCAGTTGGGCAAGATCATCTTCGGATGTGTCGGTGATATCCTTATCCTGTAGAAAAACCCGCCCGGACGTTGGTTTGTCCAGTCCCGAGAGCAAGCTTAGCAGAGTCGTTTTGCCGCTGCCGCTGTTTCCCTCAACAACCAAGAATTCACTCTCGGATACGGACAGCGACACATCGTCCAGTACGCGAATTTCCCGGTGATCAACGGTATAGGTTTTTGTCACTTGTTTTGCTTCTATGATTTTCATCTCACTTGTTTTTTTTCTTGGACAGGGCATGCTGTAATTTCTCGCCCAAAGACCCCATAGCGGAATTTGATCTGTCGGCAAAGGCTTGCCAGTTTTGCTCATCGTCCGTATTGGCGGGCGCCAGGGTTAATTTTCTTTCGGCGGGATTTATGGCTTCAATAACAATCGGTATCAAATCACCCTCCTTCAGCCTTTCTACGAGGCCCGGTTCACTGAGTTTACGAATATTGGATTTCGGAAGAAGTCCGGTGATGCCGGGCTCCAGGGTGATAAAGTAGCCGAACTTTTCTTTTTTTTCCAAAATGCCTTCAAGGGCCTGGCCGGTCCTGTATTTTTCTGAGACATTGATCCATGGATCGCCCTCGGCGTCTCTAATACTCAAGGATATACGTCTTTTTGCAAGATCAACTTCTTTGATCAGAACCGACACGGTTTCACCGGTGGAAACTTCGTCTTCAGGTTTTAAAACCCGTTTTTTATAGCTCATTTCACTAATATGAACCAATCCTTCGATGCCGGGAGCGACTTCCACAAAGGCGCCAAAATTTGTACAGCGGGTGACGGTTCCCAATATTTTTTGACCTTCATGAAAATTTTCGCCGGCGCGTTCCCAGGGGTCCTCAATGAGCTGTTTCATTGACAGACCGATTTTCAGCAGTCCGGGCCTTTTATCGGTTTCGATGTTGATGACTTTAACCTGGACGGTATCTGCTACGTCGACCATGGTTTCGGGTTGCGCCGTTTTTGACCAACTGAGCTCTGACACATGAACCATTCCTTCCACCCCTTCGGACAGCTTCACAAAAACACCGAAGGGCATTATCCTGGTGACAGAGCCGTTCAAGACATTTCCGACACTCAGGGTTTCATAAAATGCTTTTCTGGCCTTTTCCTGTTCCCGAGCGAGCAGTGCCCGCCTGGAAACGATGATATTTTTACCGTTTTCTTCGAAGGTTGTGATTAAAAAATCGAACGTTTTGGCCACATAATCTGCAGGATCCTCGACGAAATCGAGGTCCAATTGGCTTATCGGACAGAATGCTTTGCGTTGCAGAACTTCAACGCGCACCCCACCCTTACAGGTTTCCAGGATTTTACCCTCTACAGGGACGGCTTTATCATAGGCTTCCTTCAACATGTGGAGCCCACCGATACCCGATACCGCCTTGGACAATTTGATCTCTTCTTCAGACAGTGCCACAACATACAGCTCCAGTATGTCGCCTTCTTGGAGCGCCAACGTTCCATCTTTATCGAGCAATTCAGCCTTGTCCACGACGCCATCAATTTTGGAGCCCGTATCGACAAAAACGGAATCCCTGCCAATGGAGACAATTTTGCCGCGGATTTTATCACCAATTCCCACCTCGGCCTCAGACCCGGGACTGTAATCATCGAGCATCTCGGCAAAGCTCTTTTCATTTTCTACATTATTTTCATCGTCAAAATGATCCGTCATAATCTATGCTCCTTTGGCACTTATCGGGATTATTCAAAGCCCACATGCAATATAAGGTGTTTTTTTGACTTTACAAATCAACCCATGCTGCATTAGCAGGGGATCCTAATATTTTCAAGAGGTAGTTTCAAGTATTTAACACACCGGTCGTTTTCTGAAGTTAATTTTCCACCCATTCAACAGATTAGATTGACAAATTGACGGCCATATAATAAATTTCAATATATATCCAACAGTTATAAAATATTTTGCAAAAACATAAAAACTGGTGACAACAAATGCCGCATAACCCTAAGAAGAACCGAGGCCAATATTTGATGGAGGGTGATCAGGAGGCACTGCGACTGGATGTCAAGACCGACGCTAAAACAGTTGAAGCGCAAGCATTGTGGGCCGGCCTCCGACCCGGCATGCGGGTTGCCGATTTGGGTTGTGGAGCGGGTAAAACCACTTTTCACTTAAACCGGCTCGCTCAGCCAAAGGGCCGGACCGTCGGTGTCGATATCGCCGAGCAGCGGATTGAGTATGCCAATACCCATTACAGCGATGATGGTATCGAGTATCTAACCGCCGACATCCGCGAACCCCTTGATGATCTGGGGCGCTTTGATTTTGTCTGGGTGCGTTTTGTCCTGGAATACTATCTTAGCGGAAGTTTTGATATCGCGAAAAATATTGTAGGGAATCTCAACCCCGGCGGTATCCTCTGCCTGATTGATCTGGATTGCAACTGCCTGCGCTATTTCGGTCTGCCGGAACGACTTGACAGGGCTGTCGCCGGCCTGATGAGTTGTCTTGAAAAAAATTGCAATTTTGATCCCTATGTCGGTGTAAAACTATATTCTTTTCTTTTTGATTTAGGCTTCAAAGACATCAATGTTAAGCTGAGTCCCCATAATTTGATATTTGGCGAGCTAAAAGAAAACGAAAAATTCAACTGGATCAAAAAAGCGGGGATTGCCGGGAGAAAGTCGGGTTACCCCTTTGAAGAATATGGTGGAGATTTTGACGCATTTATGGACGAGTTTAACATTTTCTTCCGTGATCCAAGAATATTCACCTATACACCATTGATTGCCTGCCGAGGCGTAAAACCTTAAATAAATCTCAACAGACGTCCCAAATACTTGAAGTAAGGATCTGAGTATTGCAGACTGCAGACCCAAAGATTGTATATTTTTTTATTTGATATTTTCTGTTCGTTTGCAAAGGATTCCGGATAAAGCAGCACCGGGAAATCTTCTTTCCCGGTGCGCTCTGCCACTTTTATAATGGCTGCTTGTAAGATACCGGCACTAAGTTCCGCTTTATTCGTCACGAATACTTTGACGCAGTTGGTGATGTCAGAGAGATTTAAACCAATATCCGATAGATTGGCCACTAAAACCGCTCTAAGTTGCCCGTTTTTTTTCAAAGAGTAAAGACGGCGTATTTTGGTTAAACCCAGTTGACGATATTCATTGCCGAGATCGTTGCCGTTTATTTTTCCAGGCTTCAAATCGATGGCTTCCAACATAAGCCCACCGGACGTGTGATCGTAAAAGTCTGCCAATTCTTCTAAATCTTCCGGTCTGGTTTCAGATATCCGCCAGCGGTCCGGCAAATCCGGCGTCGGCCTTTTTCGGTGGTTGAAATGAAAATAAGCAAAGCCATCCAGCGAACAGCCCTTGGGGTCTTTTATGCTCTTGACCGCACCGCCAAATACCCGGTTGGGAAATTTGTTGTCCGGACGATAATAGCAGATTATATAATCCATGTGCATTGAATAGAGGTGGTGGGAGTCGTTAATCATGTTTCCGATTTGATCTAGTACAATCAAGCCCGCCTTGTTGGCACTGGATTTCCTGGCAGCATGATGATGGATCATCCAAGCCTTTTCATAAAAACGAATCATGGCCATATGACCGTAGATAGTACCTTTGTCCTGGTAGATAAAGTGCCTGGCAATGTGAGGATTGCGGGTGTAGATTTTGGCATACGTTTCTTTGATCTGTTTTTTATTTTTCTGAATGGTGGCGTATTTATCGGGGTAGATAAAACCAGTTTCAAAAAAGAAATTCCATAATGAATCGAGATCCACGTGGCTGCAGATATAAGAATTTTTGTTCTTGGTCTGATGTAGTAAAGCGATGAGCTTTAGATGATCCTGAATATCCATATCCAGCAGCGCCACACCGCTTTTGACCCACTTGTCGCCGTTTGACTCTACAACCGGTTTACGGTAAACGACCTGAGCGCTGCAGTTAATATGGTAGTTGTCTGAGAAATTAAGTGACAGCTCGGGCAAAATCATGCCGGGCAGCAGCGTCGTTTTGCGCTCGTCTTCTTCCACCGCAAATCCGGAACCGGACAGGTCCACAACCTTGAGGTCAAGCCTTCTTTTGGTAAACGGATGCTCGAAGGCTATATTTGGTGATGGTCTTAGTCGGTGCCGTTCACTGCGATATTCTTTTTGCTTGAAACGCTGGATGTCCTGTTTGAGCGGCCTGAGAATATAATTTCTGGTGCTGACGTCCTGGAAATATCGGATGATTTTACATTCGCCAGAGTAAATGGTAACCGCTCCATCCGATAGAATGATGTTGGCCGAATGTTCCGGATTCAGCCATTCGAAGGTTTGAGGAGGGACGACCCTGAGCTTCACATTAAATGAATAGCCGTTGAAATCGACGAGCGCGCCTGGAAAAACAGAGCTACTTTGGATCAGCTGTGCGGATATGCCCCGGCATGGATAACGTCTGACTTTACGATAAGTGATTTCATTGCCGTTCTCCGGAAGAAGGACGCTGATGCCTTTTTCATCTATTCTGAGTAGTTCGGGCACGACTTTCAGCAATGTTTGGCCATTGGGGATGATGAGATTTCGAAATACGTAGGATTGAATTATCTTACTTATGTTTTTGTCATCGACCCATATACATTCGGCCAGATCGCTGTTGCAGGGCTGAGGCGTCGCTTTGAGTGAAATTGCCTTATCGTATCGGCGGTGCGTTAAACCGATGAGGACAATGCCATCCTGGAAATTGACGAAATTCAATTTGTTGATCAGCTGAGCTTTAGCAACCTTTTTTTCGGTTTGGGACCGCTTCTTGAGAAGATCAGATTTAAGATTGCTATTATCCAGCGCATGAATTTTCCGACCGGCAGAAATTTTGAGAGGGATTTCTGTCTCTTTCCGATCGCTAACCTTGGAACTCATATCGATTAATTTTAAGTTCTGCCTGGCGTTCTCCATATTTCAACCTCTAGCATTGGCAGTTCATTGTAAAATATGGCGTTTTTCCGGATGTGGTTATCGGAGTTAAAGATCAGAAACAGTCGATGATAGGTGTCGCCCAATTTTTCAATGAGATGTTATTTGTTGTCATATTTAGTACTATATAACTATTTTTATGCGTATGTTCTCTTATTTTAAAAAATTACGATGCGGTAGGGACCATGTCAACTAATATTTTATAATAAACTGAAATAATAAGATAAGTATAATTTATTAATTAATTTTTTAAAAGCATTAAAATTGCTTTAATTAATTATTATAATTTAGATTATAAATAGACCTAATTGCTATCAGGTTTGTTACGGTCAATTCAAGGTGCGCTTTCGCTGAGGTGAATTCAGTAAATGAAAAAAATATCAGTTGCGATTATTAGATTTGGATTTATATTTTAACTTGATCAACCGGTTTCGATTTCCGTGGGTTACAATAAATAAAAATCGAAACGCCGGCTCTTTGCCAATTCATAAAAATTCAATCAAAATAGGAGACCGTTGGATGGGCAACCAGATTCGAACGACTGTTTTATTGGCAGCGATGACTGCTCTTATTATTTGGATCGGACAGCTCTTGGGTGGCCGCCAGGGCATGATCATCGCACTCCTAATTGCCGCCGGTATGAATTTTTTCAGCTACTGGTATTCCGATAAATTAGTGCTCAAAATGTATCGCGCCAGCGAAGTGACCCCGGGTCAGGCACCGGAACTGTATGAAACGGTTCAGCGTCTGACCCAGAGGGCCGGACTCCCCATGCCGAAACTATATATCATTCCCCAGCAATCCCCCAATGCTTTTGCAACCGGTAGAAACCCGGCGCATGCCGTTGTTGCGGTCACGGAAGGGTTGCTAAGCATAATGAATCATGATGAGGTGGCGGGTGTATTGGCCCACGAACTGGCCCATGTTAAAAATCGGGACATCTTGATCGGCAGCATCGCGGCAACCATGGCTGGCGCCATCATGGTTTTGGCCAGCATGGCTCGGTGGTCGTCTATATTCCGAGGTGCCGGAGGTGGTGATGAAAGAGGGGGCGGGGCCGGATTCATCGGCTTGATCGCGATGTCGATCATTGCCCCCATGGCGGCCATGATCATCCAGATGGCCATTTCCCGCTCCCGGGAGTATCTGGCCGATGCCACTGGTGCGAGCTTTGTCGGCAACCCGGAAGGACTTGCCCGCGCACTGGAAAAATTAGGTGCCTATTCAAAAAGACTGCCCATGAATGCCAACCCGTCCACCGCCCATATGTTTATCGTGAATCCGTTGTCCGGAAAAAGCATGATGAGTTTATTCTCCACGCATCCGCCGTTGGAAGAGAGGGTCGCGCGCTTGCGCGGTGGCCGCCCTTCAGCGGGGAGAAAAATTGACTCCGGCGGAGATAGCCGTGACCGGGAGGCCAGAGCCAAAGCAGCCTGGAATAGGTTGTCTGACGATGGTTGACAAAAGACAGATGACAGGGAATTTAATCCGTTAATAGAAATGCGATGCAGAGAGAATTGCGCATGGTGCATCGGAATCGCAAGTAATCCATGCCGCCTATCGAATGCCATCCTCACTACCGGTTAATATTTTAACGGTTTGGATATTGTTGCATCTGCAGTGCCGCTGACCGCGGCATACCCGGCAGCGGTCAGCGCTGCAGTACTGACATGAAAAACAATCTTTACACGATTTTTTTCTATGGCTTCTGTTGGATTCTTGCGGTTCAAATACCTTTCCCTTTAATCCCGGTACTGTGACAAAAGCCATCCTTGTTCTCCATCGACGTGGAATCAGGTTCGCTGCCGGCATTTCTTACCGTCAAAATGTTTATCCAGCACACCTCGGTCAATAGAGTAAGCACTCTTTATAGGCAATACAACTTCCTTCAATACCACATGGTGATAGGCAGTTTGCTGACGCTAGATGTTTCTCTGTACATTCACGTTATCACGGTCATATGTCCGGAAAATCAGTTTTTCTTTCTCCCGTCGATGTAGCGGGAAAGGCTGAATTTCAAGGGATTCTAATTTTTTAATGGCCTCTTTTTTTGAAGGAATTGCATCCAGCCCATCGCCTGTCTTTTTTCCGCTCGCGCTGTCCAGCACAATGGCTGTTTTGCCATCTGAAACCACCGCTAATGGAATTAGGCAGTCATCCAGCAATCTTGCGGCGGCGACGATTTCCCTTTCCCGTGATCCTAAAGATCCTGCGGCACACCTGATCGCCATAAATCGGGTTTTACCGCCGTCTGTACTCACCACCAGATCCAACTGGGACCGGTATGACTCGCCGGCCACGGTCATTTCAATATCAACGTCAATTTGGATATCTTCTTTCAAGTACCCTTTTCTCTCTACTAAAAACCGTTCGATCGCCTGACGGTTCTCTTCAGCCCCAATATTGGGCACATCATTGCCGGTGACAAAATCGGTGAGCATTGTGTAGGGTTTGATTGTATTTGACACCATTGGCTCCTTTATGACGTAGCTTTTTTCAAAGAAGGTGTCATGATTCGTTTGGCGTCGGACCACAAACCTTCCAGGTCATAAAATTCACGTACCGGTTCATAAAACACATGGATGATCACGTGTCCATAGTCCAGCAGCACCCAGTGACCATCTTTGGTGCCTTCGACCCCTAGGGGCATTATTTTATGCTTTTTTAATTCCGTTTTAATAAAATCTGCAATCGCGTTGACCTGGCGGTTTGATCGGCCGCTGCAAATGATAAAAATATCCGCGTAGGAGGTCAGATTCGCCACGTCAAGTACCACCACATTGATCGCTTTTCTGCCCAAAATTGCTTTGATATATAGATCCAGAGACGGATCATTTTTTTTTGTCATAAGTAAAGTCCTCTGGATTTAATAAATTCCGCCGTTTTACGGGGCACTAAATATCCAATCGACCGACCCTCTTTTATCAGGCTGCGAATTTTGGTTGAAGAAATGTCCAGAGCAGTTACTTCAAATATAAAAATCGGCTGTTTGTCAGCGGATAGATAGCAGGATTGGGATTCGGAAAATTTATAGCCCCCCGAAATGCCGGATGTCAAATATTCGTCCAGGCGTTTCCATCCATCACCGCTAAAAAGGCGGTTTTTTTTTGGACGATTAATGACGATGATCGATACCTGCTGCAACAACTCCTCATAGGATTTCCAGGAATCGATCTCGAGGAAGGCATCCAGCCCCATAACCAGGTAGATTTGCGATTTTTCAGGTAAGGTGCTTTTGAAATATTTCACCGAATCGATGGTATACGACGGTCCGGATCGCTTCAACTCGATATCGGAGACGCTGATTTCGGCCTTGTCCTCGAGTGCCAGATTGAGCATCTGCAGCCGATCGCCGGCATCCACCACGTCACCGGGTATTTTATGGGGCGGGAGGGCCGCCGGGATTAAAAAAATTTTAGATAGCTCAAAACCTTCCTTTACTTCCAGCGCCGCGCGAAGATGCCCCAGGTGAACCGGGTTGAAAGTTCCGCCGAAGAGTCCGAAACGCATAGCGAAAACCTGTTATTATCTGGAAAGGTGGCCCTTGTGTGGGCGGTTGTTAATGCCTAGATTAAAATTGCAAATGTCTGACTCGGATGAACCGGAAATAACAAATCACAAGTACCAAATAACAAATAAATTCCAAATTACAATATCCAAATCTCAATTAAGATCAGACGCCAATTGTTTGGGATTTTGAATTTCGGTCATTGCGATTTGTTTGAAATTTGTGATTTGTTGATTGGAATCTTTTATTACTGAAACCCGCATCCGGCGAAACACCTGAAACCTTCATTTCCTTGCTACATATTGTCAGAAAAAATATACTGATGGTCTATTCGCGAATTTGGCCACTGCCCAGCACCACAAATTTGGTGGTTGTCAATTCTTCAACTCCCATGGGTCCGAAAGCATGAAGCTTGGAGGTGCTGATGCCAATTTCGGCACCCAGCCCCAGTTGCCCGCCGTCGTTAAATCGCGTTGACGCGTTTACCAGCACCACCGATGAATCAACCTCGCGTACGAAGCGTCTGGCCCGGTCATAATCTCGGGTCACAATGGCGTCGGTGTGGTTGGAAGCATATCTTGCTATGTGGTTGATGGCGTCATCCATATCTTCAACGACCTTAACGGTAAGGATCAGATCGAGATATTCGGCCGCCCAGTCCGATTCTTGTGCCTCCTTGACATCGGATAGTATGCGACATGCCTTGGCACACCCTCTTAGCTCCACCCCTGCCTCGGTAAACCGTTTGGCCATTGCGGGTAAAAAGGACTCAGCGGCCGAATGATGCACCAGCAGTGTTTCCATGGCATTACAGACTCCGGGACGCTGGACCTTGGCGTTGAAAGAAATTTCTTGCGCCATATCCAGATCAGCATCTGCGTCTACGTAAACATGGCAAACTCCTTTGTAATGCTTTAATACCGGAATCTTGGAGTTCTCCACCACAAAACGGATTAGGCCCTCGCCTCCCCGGGGAATGATGAGATCCACAAATTCTTCCTGATTTAAAAGCATCGAGACGGCCTCGCGGTCCCGAATCGGCACTACCTGGACGGAATTCTGCGGCATCCCCACATGGTCAAGCGCCTGGTCAATGATCGCCGCCAGTGCCTGGTTGGAATGAAAGGCTTCCGAGCCACCGCGCAAAATGACGGCATTTCCGCTTTTAAGGCATAATCCGGTGGCATCTACGGTCACATTGGGTCTCGATTCGTAAATGATGCCGATGACCCCCAGCGGAATTCTCATGCGGGCGATTTGAAGTCCGTTGGGACGAATCCAGGCCGGTCCCATGGTGCCGACAGGATCTTTTAAGGCTTCGACGTCTCTGAGCCCGTCAACCATGGAGATAAGGGTGGTATCTTTGATGGTCAGTCTATCCAACATAGCACTGGAAATCCCAATTTCTTCAGCCTTGACAAGATCTTTTCGATTTTCCTCCTTGATGAAAGCGGCTTCTTTTTCCAGATATGCTGCGATGGATAACAAAGCCGCATTTTTTTGATTGGTGCTGATTCGAACCAGTTTACCAGCCGCGTCTCTGGCCGCTGTTGCCATCTCTTGAATTGTTGAATTTATAGTCATTGGCTATTTTTCCGATAGTAGAGACACACTTCTTCGGTTTTTGTGAGAAAGATACTTGATCCATTTATACATCAGAACCGGCTGTAATGGCAAGATTATCCCGGTGAATAACCTCGTCATAGGATTTATGGCCCAGTACCTGCTTTATGTGGTTGGATTTCAGGCCCATGATCTTTTGAATTTCAGTCGAGCTGTAGTTGACCAGTCCAATTCCCACAGATTCATTGTCCCGGTTCTGAAATTCTACAGGTGCACCGACGCCAAAATCACCTTGCACCGCGATGATACCACTGGGCAACAGACTCTTCCCTTTTTTCAACAGCGCCTTGACGGCGCCTTCATCTATCTTGAGGGTCCCCTTTGGCGTTAACGAAAAGGCAATCCAGCACTTGCGACTGGCCAATTTCTGGTTTTTGGGGATAAAATAAGTTCCATGTTTTTGACCGGCAAACAGTTTGAGCAAGATATTGGGCAGGTCACCTCTGGCAATTACCATAGGTACCCCGGCGGCATTAACTTTTCGGGCCGCTTTAATTTTGCTGATCATGCCGCCGGTTCCCAACGCGCCGGGGATATCACCGGCCAATTTTTCAGTTTCTTTGCTGATGTTGGAAACGATGGGAATCAATTCGGCCTCCGGACACGTCCGCGGGTCTTTACTGTAAAGACCGTCTATATCCGTCAGGTTGATCAGCACATCAGAATCCATCAGCAGGGTGATCATGGCGGCCAGGTTGTCGTTGTCACCCAGCTTGATCTCTTCAATCCAGACGGTGTCATTTTCATTTATAATTGGAACCACCTTCCAGGATAATAGGGTATAAAGGGTGTTGCGGGCGTTTAAGTACCGTTTTCGACTGGAAAGATCTTCGCTGGTCAGAAGAATTTGGGCCACTTTCCGGTGATAGCGGTCAAAGGCCTTTTCATATTCCATCATTAGGCCGGCCTGTCCGATGGCCGCCACCGCCTGGCGTTTGGGAAGTTCATCCGGTCTTGCGGATAGGCCGATTTTTTTTACCCCTGAAGCCATGGCCCCGGAGGACACCAGGATCACTTCCAGTCCGCTTTCGATCAATCGACAGATTTGGCGGGCGATGGACCGGATGGCTTTCAAATTTAAACCATTGTCTTCGGTCAGCACGTTGCTGCCCACCTTAACCACGACGCGCTTCGCACCTTCAAAACTCAATTTAGTGTCCATTGCCATGAAATTGATCCAGGCGTTCAATTATTTTTGAGATCAGCTCTTCAACGCCTTCTCGGGTCAGTGCTGAAATTAACAAAACGTCTTGGTCCTTGAGCATCGCCTGAAGTGTTTTAGCTGTTTGATTCGCACCGGGTAAATCCATTTTGTTTAAAACCAGGATTTGGGGTTTTTCCGCCAGCTGCGGGCTGAAGCCGGCCAGCTCTGCGTTGATGGTTTTATATCCCGCCAAGGGGTTCTGGACATCGATGGCTGAAGTATCTATGAGGTGAACCAGAATATGGGTACGTTCGATGTGGCGCAAAAAACGGATGCCAAGACCGGCCCCGTTGTGGGCACCTTCGATCAATCCGGGTATATCGGCCACGACAAACGGCTTACCCCAGCCGGTTTGAACCACACCGAGATTGGGGGTCAGGGTTGTAAAGGGATAATCTGCAACTTTAGGGGTTGCCGAAGAAATGGCACTAATGAGGGTTGATTTTCCGGCATTGGGCAGACCGATGAGCCCCACATCGGCGATAAGTTTGAGTTCGAGCTTGAGTTTCAGAAATTGGCCGGGTTCGCCAGGCTGAGCAAATCGCGGCGCACGGTGGGTGGATGTTTTAAATCGGTGATTGCCCTGGCCTCCCCGGCCGCCTTTGGCAATAATAAAAACGTCGTCGGGTTGGGTAAAATCTTTTAGCAGGTCATTGGTCTCTGCATCTTTGATTAGCGTTCCCGGCGGAATTTCAATGACGAGGTCTTCACCCTTTTTACCGGTCTTCCGGCGACCCTGGCCGTAGCCACCGTTTTTCGCTTTGAACTCGCGCTTGAATTGAAAAGGGTATAAGGTACGTCGCCGCGATGTGCTTCTTAGAATAACATCACCGCCCTTGCCCCCATCGCCGCCATCCGGACCTCCCCGAGGGATGAATTTTTCACGCCTGAAACTTACACATCCACGTCCGCCGTCTCCAGATTGAACGGTAATGAACGCTTCATCAAAAAATTTCACGCTGCATAAACGCTGACTTTTTTGTGCGCGCGTCCTTTTCTTTCAAAGGAAACGGTACCGTCTATCTTGGCAAACAGGGTATAATCCTTACCCATACCAACATTTTCTCCGGGATGGATTCTGGTCCCCAGTTGTCGCACCAGTATATTGCCGGCTTTTACCGATTCTCCGCCAAAGCGTTTGACGCCGCGCCTTTGTGCATTACTGTCACGGCCGTTTTTAGAACTGCCGCCTGCTTTTTTGTGGGCCATTTTAAAACTCCTAACTAAATTCAGAACTACTGATGTGTCATAAAATTGGATACAATATAAATTTTAGAAATCGCGTCAATAACACTGAATTCGGGCGAATCGTTCTGAATTTAATATTTTATTTAGATTCTTCTTGCTCGGACGTCGACGCTTTGGTTGTCGCCACCGTCGTTTCCGCCTTCGTCGAAGCTTCTTTATCGGGCGCTGCCATTTTGGTCTGCTCTGTTTTCGGTGACGCCGCCTCAGTTTCCAGATCCTTGGCCTTCGCTTCAGGCTCGGCCCCGGTTTCGGGTTTTTTTTGAACTTTTGTTTTTATGCCGTCAATCCGTACGGCTGTAAATTCCTGGCGATGTCCCTTTTTTCGGCGGTAGCGTTTACGTCGTTTGTATTTAAAAACGATTATCTTTTTGGCCTTGCCTTGTTCTACAATATGGCCTTCAACCGCAATATCTTGCAGGGCAGGCTGTCCGATGCTGACGTTTTCTCCGTCGGAAAACATCAATACCTGCTCAAAGGTGACAGGATTGCCGACATCCCCTGGAATTTTTTCGATTCTTAGAACTTGTCCCTGTTGGACTTTATATTGTTTACCGCCTGAGTTCACTACCGCGTACATGGGGTCAGCCTCCTGTAACCTACAATTTTAAGTCTATATTTCAAAATCAAAAAATATTAATCTTTTCACAGGATTTGTCAAGTAATATTTTGGCAAATGTCCAGCTGCCAAACACGAAAGCACATAAATTGGACATATCATTAATCGGTTATATTATTAGGCATGGGAGGGGAGCACGGGATACGGAACTTTCGGCCGACCTTAAATCAAATTGAAAAATGAAATCAGAGCAACCTTTGTTTAACCTTGCAACGAAACAGTGGAGGCATGATTGAACACAACTATCCACCATCGGCTCATTCATTGGGATATGGCATCCAATAGCGCCAAAGACAAGGACCTGTTAAACGAGGAACCCCTTTCCATTAGAGTGGAGGGCGCGCCTTATTCCGTGATGATGCGTACGCCGGGGGATGAAGTTCCTTTGGCGGCCGGTTTTTGTCTGACGGAAGGTATTATCGATACAACCGAAGATTATACCTCCCTTGCATTCTGTGACGGTGAGGATACCAATGTGATCGCTGTAACGTTAACGGCTTCCCGGCGTCATAAGATCTCTGAAATTTTAGATCGTAGAGGGTTTATCAGTCAATCCAGTTGCGGCCTCTGCGGAAAAGAGATTGTAAAGGATCTTTTTCAGCTGATCAGGCCGCTTGAAGATGATATCCGGATTGACGCCGACAAGGCGCTGTCGTGTCTTGAAACGATTAACCGGTATCAGCCTTTACGGACTCAGACCCGCGCGGCACATGCTGCAGTTTTATACGGCTCGAAACTTGATTTTATAGCGGCGGCCGAGGATGTCGGGCGACATAATGCCCTGGATAAAGTCATCGGCAAACTATTCTTAGACGGCAAACTGGGACAGGCCACGATGTTAACCCTGTCTTCCCGGATTAGCTATGAACTAGTCCAAAAAGCAGCCCGGGCACGCATTCCGATCATTTTGGCCTTATCCCGGCCCACAGCCCTGGCGGTGAAGCTGGCCTCGGAACTGAATATTACGCTGGCATCCTTGGCGGACGAATCCGGATTATACGTTTTTTGCGGCGCACAGCGGTTTGTATCTTCCGATAGCTGATTGAAGGCTTCGAAAATAATTATACCCATTTGCCGCGGCGGAGCACCTAAGCCGAACCAGCCGGCATTGACTATTGAAGATTCACTCGTCAATCGACAATCTTCAATATCCAGAGTCTGACCGACCCTTAGGAGCACTCTCATGTCGGACCGCAATTTGGTGCAGCCGAAAGGGCTTCAGACTCGGCATTTACCGGCGGCGGCACTATGGGAGCTGCTGGTTTTTTGGATTTGAAGCGGGCTGCGATGGCACGGTAGAGCGGCGTTATCGACAAAAGCATTACAAAAAAAGCGCCTGTCCATTGAGCCCACAGGGGTATCACCTCTGATGCCTGACCAACCATAGCCTGGGCTGAAATTCCCCAGTACGTATAAATCTGATCCACAATCAGGCCGAAAAGGACACTGCAGACTGCGATAGATGCTAAATAAAGAGCCGTGGCACGACGGCCGAGTGTACCGACCAACACCGTCAGGGAGGCCATATTCGTGGCCGGTCCCGCCAATAAAAATACCAAAGCGGCTCCCGGGCTGACACCTTTTAATATGAGGGCTGCGGCGATGGGCGTCGAGGCGGTGGCGCAAATATACAATGGGATGCCAACGATCAGCATTAGCAGCATGGCCGGCAAACCGGGTCCGAGATACCTGCTGAAAACATCGTCCGGAATCATAACGGTAATTAATCCTGCCAGCAGCAACCCGAACAGAAACCATTTGGCAATATCTTCCCACAACTCTCCAAACGCATAGCCGATGCCGGCCTTAATCTTTTCCAAAAACGAATGATGTCGGCTGTGGATCTCGGGGTCACAATCATCGCCGCTGCAACAACCGTCTACCGGGCAGCTGAGATCCGGAGTGATTCTGTTGACTTCTTTTTTTCGCTCCAAAAGGTTTTCAGAAATTCCGGCCACGGCAGCGGTGAAAAATGCAGCCAAAGGTCTTGCCACCGTCATGAGAGGATCCAACAAGGCGTAGGTGATAGAAATCGAATCCACACCGGATTCCGGAGTCGCAATTAAAAAAGCGGTGGTGGCACCATTGCTGGCACCCTGTTTGCGCAGCGACACGGCTGCAGGCAATACACCGCAGGATCACAAGGGGATGGGAATGCCCAGAAAGGCCGCCTTGAATACAGAAGAAAATCGGCCCCTGCCGAGATGTCGGATCACCGAGTTCGGATTAAGAAATACCCTCAGCAGCCCGCTGACCACTAAACCAAATAAAATGTAAATCGATGCGTCCAGCAGCAAGTGCCAGGACTCTTTGAATACTTCAACGATAAAATTCAATACGCTATTTTATACTCCTCGTTTGGTTTATTAAGTTGATTGAGTTGACTGAGTTGATTTTGTTCATTAAATTTACCAATCAACCGAATCAACTATTATTTTTACGATTTGTCCTTTCTATCCGAAATCCAAAACCCAGATTCCGAAAATGATTTTTCCGCATTCCGCCTTCCAACTTCCGAATTCATTTTTCCTCTATTCCCTAACGTGATCCAAGCCCACATCCAGTAACTCCGTCACATGCTCATCATCCAACGCATAATAAACAATTTGACCCTCCCGGCGGCTTTTGACCAGAGACAGATCTTTCAAACGGCGCAGTTGATGGGACATAGCCGATTCGCTCAAGCCGGTGAAGGCTGCCAGATCGCAGACGCACATTTCGACATTTCGCAGAACCATCACGATTTTGAGACGGTTTGGATCGCCCAATACCCGGTAAGTCAGGGACAGACGCTCCAGATCGCGATCTGAAATAGCCTCCCTGCGGGCCTGTTCAACTTTTTCCAGATGGATCACCCGAATTTGGCAGCCATCTTCGTCAATAAGGCTGGCTTTAGCTGATCCCATATCTTACTCCTTTAAAATATGCTCATATTTTCATATACGATAATTATTACGATTAGTCAACATCTTGCAGATCACCTTTTAAAATTCGCTAATTTGAATTAGAGGGCTCCTGACCTCAGTCGGGTAAATTTATCGGGAGGTCCTGATATTAAAGGAACCTAAAAACATCCGACGCCGGATGAATAGATCCCAAAATACATAATCAAATAGGTTGACAGCGAGTACTTTAATGTGTACATACAATCATTATGAATGAACAAAATACCAAGCGACTACTGGGAATCTGCCGGAAAGTTGAAGGCAACTGCATGGGCACGCGTGTGCGCAGAGCGGCGCGGGTGGTTGGTAACTATTATGACCTGCATTTAAAATCGGTAGGATTGAAAGGGACCCAATTTACATTGCTGAACGCCATTTTTCTCAATCCATCAATTGCCATCACTCAGCTGGCAGATCTCTTACTACTCAATCGTACGACCCTCAATCGCAACCTGAAACCTTTGGAACGCCAGGAGCTGATTCGCACCAGCCCCGGCAAGGATCAGAGAACCAGAATTCTCCAATTAACCCAGGAGGGCAGGAGCCTTCTGCAGCAAGCGTTGCCATTGTGGCTCGAAGCGCAGTCCGGCGTCGTGGAGACACTGGGTGTGCGGACCCAGCGATTGGCTGAGGATCTCGGTCTACTTGAGAAATTGGAATTCAATTCAGAGAGTTCGCCTCAACTAAAATAGCTGATCGCCCCGCCGATTTTGCTGGCATTAACTTTCCACGAGTATGCCCATGCTTTTGTTGCCAACCGGCTTGGCGATGATACTGCCAATCAAAATGGTCGTCTATCTCTGAATCCGCTAAAGCATTTGGATCCCCTGGGCACGATTATGAAAATAAATAGCATCATTATATAAAAGTGAAATCACCTCGGCCCAAATCTTCTGCAGGCCGACAATTCCCATCAACAATTTCTGCAAGTCCTTGTCAGTACTCAAGAAATTTTCATATAAGCCGATAACAGGTCTGATACATTTCAAAAGCGTTCGTGTCTTGACGATAAAACTCGTAATACTTTGATATGTCGGATGATATGAGACCTAAAATTTTAGTTGTAGATGATGATAGGGATATCCGTGAATTGGTCCACATGTTTCTTGAAAGATCAGGATTTCAAACCTTCACGGCAGTCAGTGCCGAAGCGGCACTTGATATTCTCAAGAATCAAGTAATTGGAATTGTTCTCGCCGATGTCCAATTGCCCGGCATAAACGGTTTAGAGTTAACCAAAATCATAAGGCAGACTTACAATACCGACGTTATCATCATGACGGGGTATTCTCTGGATTATACCATTGAAGAGGTCATGGCTCAGGGAGCCATCGATCTGATTATGAAACCTTTACGGTTGGAAGATCTCCTGTTGAGAATTAACGTCGTATTGAAAAACCGTTCAGAAAAAAAAGAAAATAGCCGAAAATTGGAGGAATTAAAAAACTTGACGATTAGAGACGATTTGACAGGTTTATTTAATTCCAGACAGTTCTATCGTCATATCGCTCAAGAAATCGAACGATCTAACCGATACTATCGTCCTCTTTCCCTCATTCTGATGGACATCGATAAATTCAAATCATTGAATGATACTTATGGGCACCTTTTCGGCGATAAGATCCTTTCGTCTATTGGGGAAATAATAAAATCTGCGATTAGAATGCAAGATACCGCCTACAGGTATGCCGGGGATGAATTTACCATAATTTTGCCCGAAACCGAGCTGGAGAGGGCAATTGCAGTTGCCGAGAGAGTGAGACATGCGGTCGAAATTGAAACCCAAGTGTTCACCGATACCAGACCGTTGAGCATAACCGTAAGTATCGGCGTCGTTGAATATCTAACTTGTGAAGATGCAAAAAGTTTCGTTAACCGTGCGGATAACGCAATGTATGTCTCAAAAAAAAAGGGGCGGAACAAAATTTCTTTTGCGCCCGCATTGACCCAACCCGTAAAATAATCACGGCGCCATTTATTATACGGTGCAGATACAAATTAGCCGTTTATCCAATGAAAAAGGGGTATTCCAACTTTAGAAAGCCCCTTTTCTTATTTTTATGATGCTGATGTGTTGTTATCCGCCGGTCTCCTCTTTGACCCCTATCGCCATTTTAAACAGCGCCGTCAGTATCAAAAATCCAGTCGCCCACACAGCCAGTGCGATCACCACTTCCGGCAGGGAGGGAATGTATTCGTTGACTTGATGCAGCGGGGAAGGGGTAAACCCGCCGGCAATCATTCCCAAGCCCTTGTCGATCCAGGTCCCCAAGAATATAACCACGCAGGCCACCGCCAGAACGCCTTCATTTTTGCGGGTGAAGGGGTTGACCGTCAGAATGATGCCGATGGCCATCAACGCAAAGGATGCCCACATCCAGGGAACATAGGCGCCTTTTCCGTGAAGACCGATAAAAAGATATTTCAGGTGATCCATATGCTCGGGGATGTTGCTATAAAACGCCACAAACACCTCGCACAAAAAGAAAAACACGTTGATACAAATAGCATAGGCGACGATTTTGGCCAGGGACTGGATCTGCTCCCGACCAGGATCGAAATGCGTCACCCGTCGGATGATCAGGCACAGCAAAATAAGCAGGGCCGGTCCGGCTGCAAAGGCCGAAGACAGAAACCGCGGTGCCAAGATGGCGGTCATCCAGAATCCCCTGCCTGGCAGGCCGGAGTATAGAAAAGCAGTTACCGTATGGATGCTGATGGCCCAGGGGATCGAAATGTAAATCAAGGGTTTTAACCAGGGCTGGTAGTGGACATTGTTACGTTCGGCCTCCAGGACATTCCAGCCGATGACGAGGTTTAAAAACAAATAACCGTTTAGGACAATCGTATCCCAGAAAAGCACGGAATGCAGCGTCGGGTAAATAAATACATTGATAACCCGCATGGGCTGCCCCAGGTCGACCAGAATAAAGATTATGCACATAATCACCGAGGCAATGGCTAGGAACTCTCCTAGTATTGTCACCCTGCCAAATGCCTTGTAGTCGTGCAGATAATAAGGAAGCACGACCATCACCCCACCGGCGGCGACCCCGACCAGAAAGGTGAAGTTGGCAATATAGAATCCCCAGGATGTATCCCGGCTCAAGCCGGTAATACCCAGCCCGAAATCAAGCTGTTTTAGGTAGAAAAGGAAACCGATGCCGATGATCACCAGCAAAAACGACATCCATCCATAGTATTTTTTGCTTCCTCTGATCGCTAATTCTAGCATAATAATCCCTCACACGATATAATAAACGGACGGTTCGGTGCCCAACGTCTGCTTGCGCCGAATGGTGAAATGGGTTCGGATGAGTTCCCGAACATTTGATTCCGGATCATATAGATCCCCGAAGGCCAGTTTGCCTTCAGAGACTTCCACACAGGCCGGCAGTTGACCGACAGCCAATCGTTCGACACAAAAATTACATTTTTCGACCACGCCTTTCGCCCGCGTGGGAAATTTAACGTTGATTTCCTTGATAAAGGGCCGAGGATCCCGGTAATTGAAACTACGGGCGCCAAACGGGCAGGCGGCCATGCAGAAGCGGCATCCTATGCAGCGGTGAAAATCCATCAGGACAACCCCGTCCGACTCCCTTTTCCAAGTTGCCTGGGTCGGACAGGCCCGCACGCAGGGCGGGTTTTCACAATGGTTACAAAGGACAAAAAACGGTTTGTGTTCGACTTCCTCACTTAAAAATCGAGCGGCCTTACCCGGAAAAGCATTGTGGTAATGAACCCCCCAAATCCATTTGATCTCATGGCGTTTTTCCGACAAATGAGGAACATTGTGAATTTTGTGACAAATTTCTATTAATGGTTCCAGATCTTCCTCGGATTCAAACTGCCGGGTATCAATGACCATGGCCCACTGTTTAGCCTTCAATGCATTATCGTTTTCTTTTATGATTGGATGGGCTTTACCGCCATGCTCCTCTTCAGCAAAGGCATTGAAAACCGGCTTGGCCGCTAGCGCCAGCGATGAGAGACCAAGTAACTGTAAAATGCGTCGTCTGCTGCTATCCATTAAGATTTCTCCTTTAACTTATCATCGATATGACAATCCCAACAATATGGCTGCACCGAGGCATAGTTATGACAACGGTCACAAAACTCCGTTTTATTGGCGTGGCAATCCAGACAGGTATTGGACAAGCTCATATTATACTCCTTGCCGTCGGGACTTACATATGTTCTTTCGCCCCTGCGCACCACCGCCTCTCGCCAGATATCCAGCAGCTGCATGTGTTCGGCTTTCATATATTCGGTCGAGCGCACACACACTTTGGCCGCTTTGGCTCTTGGTGTCAGTTCTAACTCTGGTGCGGGTGCAGCCTTTCCCCGATTGTACCAGAAGGGAAAGGTGACAATAACGATGAAAATGACCACACCGGTAATAATAATTTTTTTATCCTTCATCAGTTTCTTCCTCCGAATCACCCGCTAATCCGGGAATATCCTCACCACGCAGATCGGTGGTCCTGTCGTTTTGCCCGTCTAGGACCAAGGCATTGGCCACCAGTTCATGCACGCCGGTAACATCCACTTCGGGAACCCAGTATTCCATCAGGGCCGGCAGGGCGGCTCTGTCAATGGCACAGATCGTGGCCAGCATGTTGACATCGTGCTTTTCGTGGACGTATTTGACGGCATTGGCCCTGGGCAGGCCGCCGGTCATTCGCAGCTCTATGTCTTCCCCGGCGTTCAGCCCGGCACCGCTGCCGCAGCAAAACGTTTGCTCCCGAATGGTATTGGCCGGCATATCGTAAAAGTGATTGCATACGTTTTTGATCACATGGCGTGGTTCATCAAATAAACCCATCCCCCGGGCAGGGTTGCAGGAATCATGGAAAGTTACCTTGAGATGATCATTGCGGGTCGGATCGAGATCCAGCTTACCGTGCTTGATCAAATCAGAGGTAAATTCAGTTATGTGAACCATTTTAGTGGATTTGGCATTTTCAAACTTGGTCCCGGTGATGGGATTTACCGGTTCTTCCAAAAAATCCGCCGGCCCGTTCATGGTATCCATGTATTGATTGATCACCCGCCACATGTGGCCGCACTCGCCCCCCAGAATCCATTTGACGCCCAGCCGCTTGGCTTCGGCATACATTTTGGAATTCAGCCGTTTCATGGTTTCGTGAGAGGTGAAAAAACCGAAGTTACCGCCCTCGGAGGCATAGGTGCTCCAGGTAATATCAAAGCCATATTTTTCCTGTAAATAATGAAACAGTATCATATATCCCATGCAGGTGTATGTGCCGGGGTCGGCAAACACGTCTCCGGAAGGGGTAATGAACAAAATATCGGCGCCTTTTTTGTTGAACTGCGGCGCCACCGGCACCCCGGTGACGTCCTCGATATCCTCAACAAAAAAGTCAAGCATGTCTTTAAATGCGTGGGGCTGGATCCCCAGGTGATTACCGGTGCGGTAGCAATTGGCCACCGGGGTTGCAATCCAGTCGATGTTCAGGCCGATCAGATTCAGCAGTTCCCGGCCCATGATGGTAATCTCGGCCGTATCGATTCCGTAGGGACAGAAAAGCGAGCAGCGGCGACATTCAGAGCATTGAAACATGTAGTACCACCACTCCTTCAACACATCGATCCCCATGGGGCGGGCGCCGTTGATTTTTCCCAGAATTTTGCCGGCCCGGGTAAAATCGTTGCGATATACGGAGCGCAAAAGCTCGGCCCTGACCACCGGCATGTTCTTGGGATCGCCGGTTCCGATAAAATAGTGGCATTTATCGGCACAGGCGCCGCAACGTACACAAATATCCATGAAAACCTTAAACGATCTAAAGCGTTCGAGGCGTTCTTTAAAGCCCTGGTGGATGATTTCCTGCCAGTTTTCAGGTAATTTCCAGTCTTCTTCGGCCGGATTCCAGGCGCGGGCATTGGGAAGCCCCAGGTATTCCACGCTTTTTGGATTGGATGCATAGCAATACATCCCTTTGCGGATATCGATCGGTGTTTCCATCCAGTCCGTATTGGGCGGACGATGATCGATCTGGATGAGTTGCTCGGGTTTGGGTAATTCTTCTGCCATAATCTACTCCTTGTCCTCACCTTGGCTTTTTTCTTCGGTTGGCTCTTCGGCGGGTGCTTCCACGGGCATTTTAACAACCGGTAGCCCGGCTTCTATCATTTTATCTCTGAATTCATCTTCGTATTCTTCGTAGGTATGTACAGGAACCGGGTAGTTCCAGGGATTAACATGCCTTTTGGCACGCGTATTCGTGGGGAGGTTGCGGGTCGGGCTCAGAAAAACACCCGCCAGATGCATCAGTTTGCTGAATGGGAAATAGGCCAGCAGGACACTGACGAAAAAAAGATGGATATAAAACACGGATCCAATACCTTCGGGAATGGTGGGGCGAAAGGTAACCAATCCCATGGTCAGTTCCTTGGCCGCCGTGACATCGATCTTTGTGAAATAGCGCATCAGAATGCCAGTCAGGGCAATTCCGAAAATTAAAAACAATGGGAAATAGTCGCTTGCCATGGAGATATATCTGACCTGACGGATAAAAAGCCGTCTTGAAGCAAGGTAGGCTACAGCAGCCAATAGGACAAGACTGGATAAGGATACCCCCGGCAAGCCAAATTGAAAGTTCGAATATAAAACTTCCAAGCGAAAGAAACTGTCGACATTATCAAAAATAGTAACAAAAAACGGCACTGGATCGGTAAAAAATCGCAGATGGCGGATGATAACGGTCAAAAACGCGTAGTGAAAGGCCAGCGCCCCTACCCATAGAAAAATTTCCAGCTGATATGAGAGTTTGGTTCCCTCCTTTAACCGCATACGGGTATTGCGAAACAGTGACCGAAAGGTCAATATTTCCAACGCCATCCGCACAACCACCTGCCAATTGTTGGCAGGACAGTCCAGCGGTGAGTGTTGGAACCAGGGCAGCGATTTTTGTTGACCGCCGGTGGTGGGTATCCGAAAGGGTACCGCCGAACGCGACCATCCCACTACTTTATAGGCGAATCCCGCCAAAAAAGTGATTATTGCCAGATAGGGGATGATAATTCCGAAAACAACTTGGAGTCCGACCGCCGCGCCTGCCCAAGCAATCAAAAACAGCACAATAACAGCGATAAGTGAAAACATGTACCTTGAATTCATTGACCCACACCTCACTTTGGCGTTAATATCTATAGGTTGTTACTTTAAATTAAGAATACCAATTCATCATATGGCAAAGGCGATTTTCTGGGAAAAATTAGGCTCCCTCCGCTTTTTCTGAAATCAGACCGGCTCTCTCAAATGCTCTAAATGTCCGGTTTTTCATCTCGTTCGCACTGAGTTGATAGATCTTTTCCCTGCATTGCATATATATATCAAAGGCCATTAGGCTAAGCCGATCAATTTTAGATTCAAGTTCTGATAATTCTGTTACGTTTCGGATGTCGCGGAGCTCCTTTGTCAGACTCGTTCTAAGGGCTTTTTTTAAGGACAGGATGAATGCAACGGCTTGAGAGGGCGTAAAATTTTGAACTGCCCGAATCCGGATGATGGGATCCAGATACGAGTTGATGATCTGAGGGTCCATATCGTGGATCAGCTGATCCAGCATACCGTCAAGGCTGCTGAGCATCGAAACGCCAACCGGATTGGCAAAAGGATCTGTTTTGGATTTTAAAAATTCAGCGGTATCCGGCGCATAAGTTTGCGCGGTCAGGTCAAACCATTTTTTTACGATGGCCGCTTTTTTATGTGCGATTATTTTTGCCAGCTCTTTAGCCATTTACTCTCCTGGCAGCCCGATCCCTTAAGTGATATCTCCACCTTACTCAGATTTTTTCCCTCCAATTTTGCGGCGTCGGCTGTGATGAGGAAAATTATTCAAACCCTATGGATCAGGCCGAAGGGGGCGACTATAATCGACTTAACTTTGTCTGTCAAGAGCAAATGAAACGCCGGTAATGACTTCAATATTTAACGGGAGTCATACCCGCTGACAGCGCTTTCTAAGGTATTTTTACGCTGGGAAAGGGCGGAAGGTTTGCTAAGAAATTTGAGTTGAAATTGTGGTATTCTGTCAGCATTCTCCGGTTTAATAACGCAGCAAAGGACTACGTTGCGAAATAGGATGTCAAGAAAGCATCTCGATTCCCGATTCAACCGAATCGGCGATCGGGATCAAGGATTGAAAACCACTGACATCAAATAGTTCCTTTACAAATTCATTCAAGGAACAGAGGACAAATTTGCCATCTCTTCGTCGCATTTCTTTTGCAGTACTCAATAAAACCCTGAGACCGGCACTGCTGAGATATTCCAACGAGGCCAAATCGAACAATACCCGTGTTGTTTGACCTTCAAGCGCATCGTGGACGACTTTTTCGGCTTCCGGAGAAGAGTCGGCATCCAATCGTCCTATTATGGTAAAGAAGAGAATCCCGTTTTCCTCTTTCTGAGTGATTTCCATTTCCAGATCCTTATTAATGAATGGATTTACAATTGTCTGCATTTTTCACAAATTAAGCTAATCTTCATACATCATTTGTCAATTTTAATCAATATTGACTGTATTTTTTATTGCGGTAAAATGGCGTCACATTAAACATTCATTTGGTTGAAGGAGGGAGACATGTATTTCGATAAACCCGGTAAAGACAATACGGATCAGACCCTGAGGCTGGCTGCTGGAAGAGGAAAAGAGCTTGGCATGGAGGAGGTGGTGGTGGCATCCTCCTCCGGCAAGACGGCTTACAAAGCAATGCAATTGTTTGCCGTTGCCCTCTCGGGCGCCGATATTATCTCGATTGGTGGATCGGGCCGTGGCGCAGATGCCGCGCTGGTTCTAAAGCCGGCTCATCAGAACAATTTTTTTGATTTGAGAATCAGGGAAATTATTTGTAAACCGAGGGTGTTTTAATCGCCATGATTATTATCGCTGGCGTATCTCCCAAAACGAAGATATTAGACCAAAATCCGAGGCGGTGTCCACTTTGCGGCTTGCACCAGGCCTATTTCAAACGAGTAGATCACTACCTCAGTTTCTTTTTCATCCCGCTTTTAAGAGTTAAAAAAGGTAATCCGTTTATCATGTGTGATCGCTGCCAAAAGACGGTCCCTGAATTTGAACCGGATATTTCGCAGCAAACCGGTGACAGGCCCAAAACCTGTCATTATTGCAAAATGTCTTTGGATCAAGATTTTAAATACTGTCCGTACTGTGGCAAAAGGATTTAATTCGTTGATTAGTTGATTTTCATAGCCTTAAAACTTGTGGTTATCACCAAGGTGCATAAAAATTTCCAAAATAACAAGGGTCGACAACTGGAACGCCACGTTGTT
>JARFPZ010000254.1 GCA_029288035.1 Desulfosarcina sp. | reverse complement strand
TACATACATTTTCATGTCAAAATAAAGATTTGTCAAGGAAATAGATAGGTTATCTTGTGACATCAATCAAATGAATGTTATTAATAGCAATCAAAGTTATCCATGGTGTGCTTGATTTTTCATACAAATTGTGCCATTGTTGCAGAAAATTACAGCTATTGGGTTCATCCTTTTATCAAAAGGGAGAGCGAATGGATGGATATTTAAACGCCGTTTCCAGTCTTGGAGAGGGGGTTTTTGTATTTCAGATATCCAGATGAAACCTGCAAATGTTCTGATTGCGGGTTATGGCATTCTTAAAATTCGAAGACATAACATTTTACAACCTTGGTTCCACCCTTGATCCAAAAAGCAAATATACAAAAAATGCTGCCTTTTGTAACAACCATTGGATCAATCTTTTTCGTGGACAGATAATGATGGTATCCATTTTGCTGCTCCGGGTTCTCCTCCTTCTCCAGAACGATTAGAAAAAATGACAAAAGAATATCAAAAACAGATTCGAAATTCACCATTATGGGATGAAATGGTTCAAAAAACGGAAAAGAGAAAGCTGAAAAACTATTGAAAGAATTCAAAGCCGAAGTCCGTTAATGCAACTTTTAATGAATAAACAAGCACCTGGAATAACAACGGGCTGCACTGGATCGGGGGGACACAGCGAAATTTGATTTTTCCACTTCTTTCGGTGCTCAATCTTATGGCGCCATTGCCAAAGCTTATATCGTCGCACCGGGTAGTGAGCCCGAGCGTTATCACGATTTTATGTATCTTTAGCAAAACTGGAATTTTGAAGGGAAGAAAAGCGGTGATGTCATCCATCCCGTTTCTTTGGTGTCTGGTGAAGACTTCTGCTCAGCAATTTACACCGGTGTAAAATTTATGATATCTATTTTAAATATAACATTTTCAGTAAGTTACAATAGTTGCAAGTAATATCAACCAAGTGCTCATTTTTTAAAAAAAACTCAACGAAGCTCTTATTTTTTTGTACTATAGGGGCATATCAAATTTCACCTTGTTTAATTTGCCAAACTCGAGAGAGGGGGTTCATATCTATTATGAAATACATTAGCATAGTATTATTGCTTTTACTAACTGTCCTGACTGGTTGTTCTGCTAATAGAACCCTTGTAGATATACAAGAAGGCGACTTTAGCGTGACATCTAATTATTGTTATATAAATGAATGCTTTACCGTTATAAGAGCTACAAGGTTTCAACTAAATAACTACAGCTTGCCTAACGGCAACTATGAATCTGAAACTAAAGCAACAATAATATCTGGTGGTAAGAGTAGTGTTCAAACCGAGTACATAAGAACCCATGTAAAAGATGATATTGTTACGATAGATACAAAAGGTTTTGTTGGAATGTACAACCAGAAAACACGGGAAATTATAGAGATTGCTGCTAAAACAGGAGAGATTAGCAAAGAGCAGAGTGAAATTTTAAAAGATTTATTTAAACAGATGGCTGGTCTATCCTACAATAATTATGCATCCTCTGGGGATGTTATTAATTACGACATGAGGATACCTTTTCAATCCGCAATGATAACTTTGAAAACAAAGATGTATGTTTACGGATTGACAGAATATAAAGGGAAGAATTACCCATTGTTAGAATGGAGAGGTGACACAAGCTTCTGGTCAGAAGGAAAAAAGATTATTATATTTTTATCTGGATATGTTATACAGGACGGCACTTTGAATAGAACTATCAAAAGCGTAATGGATTTGACCTTTCGCTACGGTAATAAAGAGGAAAGAGGGAAGATAATCATGGAGGGTATATAATACACCCTGTCATTGATCAAAGATAATTTTTCAATAATCGAAACTTGCTTTGTTTGATAACTGCCAATTGTAATAACATAACTGCTTCTATGTATCCGAAACAAGGGGCTCCTTGAATTAATTAAGATAACCATAACATATATGAATTATAGCGTATTTTCACATATTGGCAAGTGATATACAACCGGGACTCTATCAATTTTGGGCCGAATTTAGAGCATATCATCAATCCAGACGGTATTCAGAGAATCTCAAAAAAAAGACGTTGCATTGATATGATGTAAAAAGTTGTTGGCGTAAGAAGGTCATCAGATGCTCTGTATCGGTGCTTGACCATTTCTAACTGTTTTAAAAGGAGGTCAAAATGCCAAAACGAAGACTGATTCTGTGCGTTATTCCGTTTTTATTATTAACCTTTTATTCAACTGGGTTCAGCAAAACGGACCTCCCCGAGGAAAAACAAACAACTTTGGGACTTTATATGACTGCCCTGGAGGCCTTTTCAAAATGGCATGTAGATCCAAATAGTGTCAACATCTTAGATGTAAGAACACGAGCAGAATATGTATTTGTCGGTCACGCGCCTATGGCTGTTAATATTCCGATTTTATTTTTTAAAAATGAATTTGACAAGGAAAAGAACAAGCCGCTGATGCCGTTGAACGAAAATTTTGTCGCAGAGGTCAAAAAGAAATTCAAGGAAACCGACACAATTTTGGTCATGTGCCGCTCCGGAGGCAGAAGCGCGTATGCCGTCAATCTCCTGGCCGAAACCGGTTTCAAGAAAGTTTACAGTATCGTTGATGGATTCGAAGGGGACAAACTTGATATCGAGGGAAGCTATTATAAAGGAAAACGGCTCGTTAACGGGTGGAAAAACTCTGGGGCTCCATGGACCTACCAGCTTGATTCAGAATTGTTGTACCTTCCCTGACATCGGCATTGAATGTATCGGCCAGGACCTGGTGTTAAGGCCGTGCTTCAGCCACACGCTCTGCTTGGCGACAGCCAGCACCTGGCCGAATCTGAGCCGTTCGATCAATTTGGTTTCGGCAATCGGCTCAATATGACATCTTATCTACCGAAGTGTGAGTTCTAAATTAATCCTGACAAATATTACTCTTAACAAAGTTGGAATTATCATGGGCCTTTAAAATCGAAGATATCAAAATTTCCATATTTCGAGGCTGAATTGTAGCTTGCTGCTGATGGCAACGCAACTGCTTCTATCTATCTATCCAGCATTTGACAATCTTAAAAACAGCGTGATATCCAAAACTTATCTTCACTGACTTCGATAACCGTCGAATTAAAACTATTGCAAGAAATCTGCACTCGAAGCCTTCTCAATTTTGGTTCCAATTTTGATGATATCACAACTGGTCGTCGGAGTGGGATAGTCTCAATCACAACCTTGACTTCAACTTATCGCTTATTGTAGATTTGCTTAATTCTACGCTACATGATGCTTTTAGTGATAAATCTAATTAATTGCGCTATCAGGTGCTTTATGAAGTTCAATTTCCTTTATTAACCTCTTCGCTCCTCGACTGCTGAACCGGATAACGGTTTACATGTAATAGAACATAATGCCCGTCAAGTAGGAAGAAACATTAAACAGCTACAAACAAATAGGAGGGGAATGATGAAAAGGTTTAGTCTTTCATTATTGGTGATTGTATTTGGATTGGTGATCTCCATATCGATTGTATATTCTGAAACTTTTGTCGGTACGACCAATGACACCCGCGCCTTAGTCGCCTTCAAGGTTGCAGAGAAAGCCGCTCAGGCATGGCTACCAGATGGGTGGTCCGTCGCGCCCATCGGAAAAGGCCCACTTACAGGCAGTAATCTCCTGGTCGTTTTCATTGACCGTCATCTAAGCCTCGACCCTGACGGCAAACCTTCAGCGAATCCACATTATCGAGCCGTCGTGCTGGTAACCCCGGCGAGCCAAGCCACCTCTGATAAGACTCGGATCTATGTCACGCGTATCTACTCCACCGATTCAAGCTTGAACCACTACAAGAATTCCGTTAGCGCCGAGATCCGCCGCACGTCCACACTTTCAGCCGAGGGTAATGCCGCAGCGTCCGGCTCGGAGGACTGGTCGGTGAAGACAAGTGACGGTGGCACGCTCTCGTTTCGCTGGAAGTACACCGGTGGAACCCCTTCCTATGCCGAAGGTGAGAGTTTCCCCTATTCCAATGTCGAGCCCGATTTTCATCGCATCTACCGCTTCAAGCAGCTGACCGATCTGGTCATGAGCGTACCTGCCAAAGTGGCACGTGCCACGGAGAACGAGTTCTCGATCACGATACCTGAGCTGTCATCAATGTTCGACGGCAGCGAGGAGTTGATCGGGATTATAAACATCCCATTTTATTTGCGCCGGACCTATCTGCCTTGAATCAGATTGCTCTGCCGAAACCACCATCTGAGACGATTTCAACAGATGACAATAGGCTCGTTTTAAGCTGAATGACCTAACATTCAACCGGATCGCAGAGGTCTTCGCTTCACTACTCCCCTGCGTCCGGTTAGCTTCACGTTATTTGAAGGCCACGTTCTCCTTATTTTTTAAGCATAGGATATTGGATTGAAGAATTTGTCTCTAAATTAACGTTTTCTCCAACAGAACAATATCTCTTGACATAGAGGCCATGTCCAAACTGTTGCCAATATTTAGCAAGAGGAGGATTTCATGAAGTTAAGATTCCCAGTTTTGTTTATGACAATTGTATTTATGTTTTTTTCAGCAGTCGAAAATGGCCAATGCACAGATGCTGGCGTTCAATTGAAAGATTTAATTGGAATTTGGAAGCCAGATACAACCGATGATATGTTAACCAGCGTTATTAAATTTTATGAAGATGGAACTTATAGAATTGCCTATGATGTCGAAAAAATTGAAACCAGACCGATAGATAAGGGCCAAATTAGATTAGAGGGGGAAGATATTAATTTTATTCCGTCAGAAAGTCCTGCGTGTAAAACTAATACAGGAAAGTATACCATAAAGAAAATAGAAAAAAGTAAGTTTGAATTCACTGTGCAAGAGGATCAATGCGATAGAAGACGTTGTCTTTTTGGTCGTAAATTAATTCGGATTCAGCCATAAAAAAAATTTAAACTATCTCCAACAAAGCTGTAATTTTACCGGCTGAAAATATTCAAGATATTTATAAGAGTCGACCGAAAGGCCAAATTGCACTATGCTGCTATTAAAACGTAACGTTTGACAACCCCAAAAACTATATGATATCAAAAACTTATCTTCATCTATTTCGGTAACTGTCGAATTAAAACTTATGGCAAGCTAACCTAAAATTCAGGTCCGAAATTCAACCACAAGATATTGGGTATCCATAGAATTGACATTCAACCATAATTAAGATATTTCATCTGTTACCGTTCAAAGTTCCTTCCTCATAATTCAAACTGTTTCTCAAATTGATGGGGGGCACAACATGAGATGCCCTAAATGCCAGTTTGAAAATCCTGACGACAAGAAATTCTGTCGTGAATGTGGTTCAAAGCTCCTATTAGCTTGTCCTAAGTGTGCCGCAGAAGTTTTGCCAATTGATAAATTTTGTGGTGAATGTGGCCAAGACTTAAAAAAAACCGAAAAAGCCTCACTCAAAGCCCTCTCTTTTGATGAAAAACTAACCAAAATTCAAAAATTCCTCCCTAAAGGCCTCACAGAGAAAAT
This sequence comes from Desulfosarcina sp., assembly GCA_029288035.1. Taxonomy (GTDB): domain Bacteria; phylum Desulfobacterota; class Desulfobacteria; order Desulfobacterales; family JAFDCJ01; genus JAFDCJ01. The sequence continues at coordinate 1,168 of JARFPZ010000254.1, read as the reverse complement.
CCTATCTCAAAGAGACGGTATAGAAGGCGAGCGCAAACATATCACAGTGATGTTCTGCGACATGGAGGGTTTTACTCCCATGTCGGAGATGCTGGGTATTGAAGAAGCATACTCGGTCATGGATCAAGTTTATGAAATTTTGATTCACAAAGTTCACGACTACGAAGGTACGGTCAACGAGATGACCGGCGATGGCATTATGGCGCTATTCGGTGCTCCGGTTGCTTTAGAGGATGCACCGCAGCGGGCGATTCGATCCAGCCTTGCCATTCACCGAGAGATGACAAAATTCAGTGACCAATTGAGACAAGAAACAAAAGGAGCCCCGCCCGTTAAAATGCGGATCGGCATTCATACCGGTCCGGTGGTGGTGGGTACCGTGGGCAACGATCTGCGCGTTGAGTTCAAGGCGGTTGGCGATACTGTCAATCTGGCCTCCCGAATGGAAGGACAGGCCCAACCCGGCACAACCTATATTACAGAGAACACATTCAAACTCACCGAAGGTTTATTTCGCTTCGAGGGTCTGGGCCAGCGGATGATCAAAGGCAAGCAAGCGCCGGTCAACGTCTACCGTGCCATCGCCCCCAGTACCATGAGGACCCGGTTTGATGTCAGTGCCGAGCGTGGACTGACCCCTTTTGCGGGCAGAGAGCGCGAACTTGAACTTTTGCTTGATGGATTGGAACGGTCCAAGGCGGGCCGGGGGCAGGCCTTTTCCATCACGGCCGAAGCCGGAGTGGGGAAATCCAGGCTCCTGTATGAGTTCAGGAAGGCTGTGGCCAGCGAGGATGTGACCTTTTTGGAGGGCCGGTGTCTTTCGTATACCAGTGCTGTGGCCTATCACCCGATTATCGATACCCTGAAAGCCAACTTCGATTTTCATGAAAGTGATGGGGATTTTGAGATCAGGGAAAAGACCAAAAAGGGCCTGAAAATATTGGGGACCGATGAGACTGCCACCCTTCCCTATCTTTTGGAACTCTTGGCGGTCAACGACAGCGGCATCGACAAGATTCCCATGAGTCCTGAGGCGAAGAAGAATCGAATCATGGATGCGTATAAGCAAGTCGCCCTGAAGGGTTCCGAGATCCGACCCCTTATTCTGGCTTATGAAGATCTGCATTGGATTGACAAGAGTTCAGAAGAGCTATTGAAATATGTTTTA
>JARFPZ010000162.1 GCA_029288035.1 Desulfosarcina sp. | reverse complement strand
TTCCAAATAAAAGCGCCCCTTGGCGTTAGCATTGTTTATGGTAATCACCCAAATCAACCTATCACCGAATTTTATCTTTTGGACCGAACAGTTTTTGTAAAATTCTCAAAGGGAATGGCGGTTTCACCATCCGCTTGGTTTGTTTGGTTGCAGGATGGTTTTTGTCCAGTTGTTTCATCAGATCATAGTAGCGCATAGCTGTTTTGTTCTCACCAATCTTGTAAAAATAGATACTCATAATTTCCATGAAAGACATAACTTCAGAGATGTGAAATGTTTTTCGCTTTGGATAGAGTGAGCGCAGATTGAAATTGTGCTCAAAGATGGCAGGGATCTTGTTGATTTTACCATGCCATATACAAATTTGTGCGTAATTGGTTTTTGCGAAAAGGTAGTCTGGATATTTCTCATAATTGTCGATTGCTACCAGTTCGGCCTTTTCATGCTGACCGGCTCTTGAGTATGCAGCGCTGAGATGGTTTTTCAGTATCGGGTTGTCTGGATTTTTTTCAAGCAGATTTATTAGGCGGTCGATGGCTGTTTGCGGATCTGAATCTACGAGTCTTAGGATTTCGTTAATTTCCGCCAACGTTTTCTTGGAAAATTCCCGCTGATATTTTGACTCCAATTTGTCAAATGATATATCAAACTCTGATAGTTCCAATACTATGCTAGTATCCAAGCCTGCCATTTTCACGACCTTTTTCAATCAAATCTCGGTTCAAATCAATTAGTCCCAGTTATTGTTTACTGGATTCTATTCAGTTTAGCAAGATCTCGATTGTGGAATCAACGAACGGTATTTTTCAGGTTTAGATCAAAGAGCCGCGATCACCCGGAAACGGTAGAACCTTTTCAGTTCCTACCAGCAGCGAGTGGCATGTGGAATCATTTAGGTGTTCCCACGGCTATAAGAATTTTTTCGTATTTTAAGTGGGATTTTCCAAATAAAAATTTTCTTGACATGGTAGCTGCAAATATATGATATCTTTATTATTATTGTTATTGTGATTCTGCCGCTTCAAAATCAACTTTCAACCTAACAATTTGGAGGTTAACCCTGGCAATAAAAGTCCGGGAGACGTAGGTTATGGCGGACATCTTCATTAGCTACGCTAAAAAAGATCGAAAAAAAGTAGAACCAATCGCAAATGTTCTTACGGAGCAAGGCTAGTCAGTGTTCTGGGATCGCACCATACCCGGAGGCAAAACCTGGGACGAGGTTATTGAAGAGGAGCTGGATGCCGCCAATTGCGTTGTTGTAGTCTGGTCAAAAATTTCAATTAAATCAAGATGGGTGAGAGCCGAGGCCGAGGAAGGATTACATAGAAATATTCTCGTGCCCGTTTCAATTGAAGATGTTAAAATTCTGCTCCTGTTCAGACCTATTCAATCGGTTCGACTCATTCATTGGGAAGGCGATTCGAACCATCCACAGTTTTTAAAACTCATTACCGACCTAACACCAATTCTGGGTCTTTCCCCATTAAAAGCCAAAGAGGCGGAACAACTGCGTGCTAAAGAGGAGCGTAGACACAAACATTAGGAGGAAAGAAAGCGTCCAGAGAACGAGCGAAGGGAGGCGGAAAAGGAAAAACAGCGTTTAGCTGAGGAAGAAAGCAAACAAAAGGAAGCTGAGCCAAAGCGTAAAGCCGAGGAAGAGCAAAGGCGCAAGGTGTTTAAGGCAGAGATAAAGCCGGAAACGCCAGAACCTGATACAACAACAACCACTGAAACCAAATCCCCTGAAACCCGCAGAACGAGAAAAGGCCTGAGATTCGGTATATTGGTTGGTGTCGCAGTGCTGCTAACAGTTGGGATATGGTGGTGGTTTTTCCAGCCACATGCAAAAGAAGTCCAACTAGAATTGGAGCACCTAAATAAACAGGCATTGAATCTGGAAAATGCAATCGCGAAACTTGAGAAACCGTTACAAATTGATGAATTTGTCGGGCAGAGAGATACATTAAGCCGCCAAGTTGGGGTGCTTAGCGAACAAGCCGCCAAGGTCGGCTTGGAATCACAGTTGGAGCGGCTTTAAGATCAGTTGAAACACATTCAAATTCAACTTGTAAATAAGTAAAAGGAACTAATCAGATTTGAGCTTGCTAAGACAGAAACTCCAGAGCCTCCATCACAACATAAAGCTATAACAAATAGCATTGGCATGAAGTTCGTGCCTATCCCCGCAGGTAAATTTGTGATGGGCAGTCCTCCTGATGAGTCATATAGGGGTAGTGACGAGAATCAGTATGAGGTTAGAATTAGCAAACCATTTTACATGCAAACCACCGAGGTCTCCCAAGGGCAGTGGAAAAAGGTTATGGGTAATAATCCATCAGGCTTCAAAGACTGCGGAGATGACTGCCCGGTTGAGAGTGTTTCCTGGGAGGATGCCCAAAAATTCATCAGCAAGCTTAATCAGATGGAAGGTACCGAAAAATATCGTTTACCAACCGAGGCGGAGTGGGAGTATGCATGCCGGGCAGAAACGAAGACACCGTTTTTTACCGGAGATTGTATTTCAACCGATCAGGCAAACTATGATGGCAACTATCCGGCTAAAAATTGCCCCAAAGGGCAATATCGGGGAAAGACCATAAAGGCTGGAAGGGTTCAGCCCCATGCCTGGGGTTTATACGACATGCACGGCAACGTCTGGGAGTGGGTTCAGGATTGGTATGGTGATTACCCTTCAAATTCAGTACCCGATCCAAAAGGACCTGATGAAGGTCAATACCGTGTGTTGCGCGGCGGTTCGTGGAACTTCAACGCGTGGTTCCTACGATCGGCCGATCGCTACTGGGACTATCCTGACATTCGCTACTTCAACAACGGTTTTCGAGTTGCCCGGGATTTTTGATTACACCCTATACCATAAAATCTTTACCCCTTTAAAAAAGCTCCCAGTGTAGCAGGCAGCTTCATATCTGAGGTAATTTTCTTTGTCGGAAAAGAGCAGTCCCAATTCCATCATGCTGACCTATGATCTGCTTAAGTGGGCAATTCCGACACTTAAAAAATTTCCCAGAGATCAGCGGTTTCTCCTCGGCGATAGAATCGAAAACCACAACAACATCGGTTTTCGAGTTGCCCATGCTCCAGCTTGCCTGATAATACAGGTATTGCCGGAGTCCGACACTTCCCGGAGAGCCGGAGAGGGTATGCTCTACATTGAAAAACTTTATTGGCTTCGCAAAAATTCCGAATTTGTCATGCCGGTCCCGGATCAAGTCCGGGATGACGGATCCGGCATCCAGAATTTACTGAAGTTACTGAATTCCGGCCTTCGCCGGAATGACGCTTTAAAGAAATTTTAACTTTTACCACATCGTCAAGTTTCTTTCTCGATCAGACTGGCCGTTTTTGGGCCAGCGGCCGCGCTTATACGAAACAGTCGGTCTCAACACTTACATTATTGTCAGATCCTCATCTTTCAGATCCGAAACAAACATGTGGCCGGGGGCGTGGGTGATGACGCGGGAAAGGGGCGCGGACGTTGCCGCCAGTTGGGAGGTGACGCCGCAGGCCCAGAACACGGGGATTTCGCCTGACCGAATCGTGACCGCATCGCCAAAATCCGGTGCGGTTAGATTGCGGATTCCGATTTGCTCAGGATTTCCCAGGTGAACCGGGGCACCATGGGTGAGATGAAAGCGGGTGGTCACCTGGACGGCCCTGACGGCCTGATCCGGCGCCATCGGCCGCATGGTTACCACCAGGGGCGCCGAAAAAGGGCCGGCCGGGGTACAGGGTTTGTTGGTAATATACATGGAGACGTTTTTGCCTTCTTCTAAATTGCGGATCGGCAAACCGGCCGCCAGCATGGCATTTTCAAATGAGAAGCTGCAGCCCAGCAGAAAACTGACCATATTTTCATTGAAATA
>JARFPZ010000092.1 GCA_029288035.1 Desulfosarcina sp. | reverse complement strand
AACAACAAGCGACTTGCCAGCTGGCGTTAACGCCCCTAAGGCGGATAATTTTCGGCAAAGCTGCTCTTGGGCCGCCCGGCGGCTGGGTTGTTCAAGAGGCTCAAGGCGCACTGTGACTTTGTGCTTTTGACTCTTGATCCAGCCTTGACAGTTGCTGATGGCGTAGAACAAATCGACGTATTCATTTTTATTTTCATAAAATGGTAACAGCCACTCGACCATTTGCTTGCGAGCATTCCAAACCGAGCTGGTTACAAAATCAAATAGATTCTTACTTTCATTGCAGATGCGTTTAAAACTGCGGTAGTCTTCCAGTGAGCTTATATCGATTTTTTCAGGAGTTTGTTTTATCTGACGTTTTAACTCGGCAATTTCAGCTTCCTGATTCTCTATGGTGCGTTTTAAGCGATGATGAACGCTGTTTTGGCGGATACTGCCGTCTTTATTAAAAACTTCTTTGCTCTTTGAAAATTTTTTATAGCTCTTGTTCAGCTGCGTTTTTAACCGTGCTAACAGCCCCTGCTTTTGCTTGTAGTCGGGGTTGGTGATTTCCTGCTTTTCACTGTCAACCATTTCAAATCCCGGTTGATAGTGCAGCGGATGTTTATCACCCAGATGCTTGAAGGTGTTCTCCGAAGCTCCCCAGCGGCTCAAAATCGACATCGCACAGTCCTGTGTGCTCATCTTATCTGGTGGTACACCGGCCAGAGCACTGGTCCTTCGGTTGCTGGTCACATTCCAGATGTAAATGCGCCTTAAGGTGAATTTTTCGCTACTGCCATCTTCAAGTTTGTGGGCAAACGTTTTTCTACCTTCGAAAATACGATACGTCTTGGCGTTAAACTCAAAGGACTCGGTGAACATCTCGGCGGCAAAAGCCTCAAGTTTGACAGTATCAACATACTTTTCCCAGGTCACAAAACAGACCTGGTTATCAAGCAGGCTATGGAAAAACTCACTTCCATAACCTTCACGGTCAAAAACCTGCACCGGTGCCTCTCTCAACTCATCTTGCCAGCGCTTGTTGAAGTTTAAAATGTAGCCGCGCAGATCGCCCTTGCCTTCCTGGATCTCAAAGTCCACAATACGGCCACTGCTGTCACAGGTTACCAGGTTGGTGCGACCGGCTACTGGCATGCGCCGCTGGGTACTGTAGCCCGAGTGCACCTTCTCCTTGCCGGTGTAGGGCAGAAGATGCCCGTCGGTAAACCACAACCACATGCCAACAAGGCCGGCGCGCAGTTGATAGCGGAAAAAGTCCTTAAGCAACTGGGCTGAAATTTTTTTCTCAGATACCTCATGAAGCCATCGGCGTACTCTTAACTTGGAGGGCACCCGTTTGATCCCCAGCACCAGCCCGGCTTCGTGCTGACGAATGTTTTTAAGCTGTTCAATGGAGCGGATATTGTAGGCGGCCATTAAAATAAACACCATGAAGACTTTGTACTTATCCCCGCAATATCCCATGATCAGCTGCAACCATTTGTTTTGTGTGATCAACGTGATCAGATACATAAATACACCGGCATAGCGCGTGGGTTTCCAGTTATGTTCTTCACTGAAGGGCTGATCTTGCGCAGCTACTGGCACCGTGGTTAAAGGCAGCTTAAGTTGACTGCTGGCAGCTTCACGCTGCTGTTTGTGGATCTGTTCCACCTGCCTTGCTTTGTTGCCGGTCGATCGGCGCCCAGCATGTCGCCGGCGTTGCTCGCGAAGGCTTTTGCTTCTCGATGGCGAGTAGTTGTGGATTAACCCCTCGAGACCAAAATACTTCTTGATTTCAACATAATTATGCACCGTCTGGCGGGTGATACCCAGTGCAGCCGCTAGCGCCTTTTTCTCGGCGCCCATCTCAACGGCTTCGACAGCTAAAAGCTTTTTGGCAACCTTATCGGAAAGCTCAATGATTTTTACCAGCGTGTCGTTATGATAAAGAGCAACCTTTGCAGGCGCAGTATCACTAAATTTAAGATAGAGCCGATAGCCGATAGGCTTTATATTTTTATCCTGCGGCTGAGCTTTTTTAAATATCGCGCTTTGATTCATGATAACCTCATTGCCATTGATTTGGTCAACACACGGTTATCATAGGATCAAGATTTATTCAATGTTTATTAACACAATATATTTATAGATTCAGTTTATTTAAAAGCTTAAAACTATAGGTGTCAAATTAATTTGTGAAATCGTCACTAATCGTGTATGAATAGTCTGTCCAGGAATAACGGATAATTCTATGTTCCGAGATCTGATACTTTAATTTATCTAAACATTTGTTGCCTGCACAGCCAGTTCGGTAGCCATTTCACGAAGCTTGTCAATGTTTTCAAGACCGTCAAGAAAACGATGCGGGATGCCAGAGAGTCCCGTTTGGGCCCCAGTTAGGGCTCCGGTCAAAATAGCCCTTACCTGGTTTTGACCACCACCGTTAACGGCATGAAGCACAGCCGATTCAAAATCGTTATGAAACCGCGCCGATAAGTAATATGCCGCCGGAAGCATGTGGTAGATGGCACATGGCATGCCGTAAACGGTGGAAACCTTCCAGGCGGGTTCAATGCGGATTCCCGGATCAACCGCTGCTGCAGCCATGTATGACGGCGATAGTAATGGATCCGGCGAAGCGAAACGACCAGACCTGGGTGGATCAGGATCCCCCGGACGCGGTGGTTCCAAATCGTCACTGGTTACGGCGTGAAAGGGTAACTCCCCGCCTTTAACCAGCCTCATCAGTTTACCCGATAGATCGGCGTCGAGAGCATGACCTTGCACCAGAAGCCCAAGTACTGCACCAAAAGCCACTGTCATTGATACTACCGTTTCATCAATCTGGGTCAGCAAGGTATTGGCCGTTATTGCAGTAGCGAGCTGGCTAGGCTGAAACGCATAACGGACGGCAATGGCAAGAGTACGCTCTATAGCTTCGGTTGTATCGGCATGGCCGCCAGTTTGACCCCAAGGGAGCTTTTGCCGTACGCGGCGGCGCCAAGCTTCTCTTATAGATTGACTGGTGTATTGCCCTGGTCCGCTTATCGGCGTGCCATCAAGGAGGGGGAAGAGCTCCTCGTCTATGCGTTTGCAAAAATCCTTTTCATCGTAACCATCGCACTCAATTAATGAGCGGACCATGAGGGCAAGGATGAAGCCAGACTGTGACAGTTGGCCAGCCTTCATACCGTCATGGTAGCGGCCTGGCTTTGGGTCGGTGTATTGGTGAATCCAATCGCCATAGTCCTGGTGAAGTTTTTCTAAATTATAATACCAATGCGGACCAAGACCCAGCGCATCGCCTATCCAGGCACCTAACAAAGCGCCTTCTGCTCGATCTTGGATATCATTATTAGACATAGTCAACCCCCGTAATTCGTGTTTTAATTTCTTAACCATAGTTGAGGTACAAATACTAGCTCAGCGATGCAAATAGGTTGGAGGTATATGCAGCGACAAGCCCACCGGCACAAAGAATGGAAGGAACGATGGTGACCGGAACCATTTGGGACCGAGTGAAGTGCCGGGTTATATTGTTTTATGTCAGCCAATCGGCATTTTAAATCACATAAATTAAACAATAAATTCTATAAAGCCACCATTCACAATGATGGTAAATTAAGGCTGAAAAAATCGACAGCATTTTTGTAAGATATATGTTCCAAAGCTTCACGATCGATCTCGGCAGTTTGCAATACTTTAATTTCTCTGTCCCATGCATACGGAATGTTCGGAAAATCGGAACCATACATAATTCTTTCTGATCTGTAGTGGCTAAGCGCTATTTTTTCCTCAATAGGAAAGTAATCTGTGATGGCCATAGTGGTATCCAACCAGAGATTGTCATACTTTTCAATCATTTCTCTGTAAGCCGATATTTCGTCGAAACCCAAATGGGGGACACAGATTTTAAGATTCGGAAAATCTATCAAAATATGTTCCAATCGTTCAGCGCTGCAGAGTTGATACGGATCGCAGCTGTAAGCTGTGCTTTTCGGTTCCCTGCCGACATGCATAACAATTGGTTTTTTATTTATCTGGCAACATTCATAGAGAGAGTTCATATATTCAGCGTTCATGTCAAAGCACTGGACATGAGCGTGTAGCTTCAACCCACCTAATCCGGAATCAAATGCTTTCTGTAAAATATATTCGGCATCGTTCTCTCCGGGGAATACGGTGGCCATGCCAGTGATCCTATGATTATATTCTCTGCATTTTCCTGCCATGTACTTATTCAATTGTTTCGAAATACCGGCCTTATGGGCATACTGGAGTGCGATGATGTGTTTTATGCCCCGTGACAGCAAAAACTCGAATATTTGGGATGAGGTCATCTGATACCGGATATGCCATGCATTTTCATCAAACCATTTTCGGATTGAGGAAAAAATACTGCTGGGGAAAATATGGACATGGGTATCGATCAAAGGAGGCAGACCAGCAGGTACCTTTGAATCTTCCTGATCATTTACTGACGGCATCTTCGGTCTCAACACAATAATACCAATCTCTTTCTAAAAAAATTATAGGCCATATAACAAGCAAGTACACGTTTCTGGATATCATCACAATTGTAATGTTCTCCAACTAAAACAGGGATCGTGTTGCAATAAAGATACATTATCACTAAACCTGGCAACATGTGATATCATTTTCAGTTTTGACAATATCTTACCATTTTAGCGTCTTCAAAACTGGAGAATGGTTGCGATTGGATTAATTGTCTCTTTTTAACTCCTCCAAAAGTCCTTTCTCCTCTAAAAACTGAACGACACGGGTTGTCTCTCCAGCTCCCATTGTACCGCCTAAAGAGATCGCCACTGCGCAGGCTTCCAGAATCTCTTCCGCCGTGGCGCCCAAGGCCAACGCTTCTTCTGTTTGATAAAGTATACAGGCCCTGCAACCATGCACCAGAGCACCAGTCAAGGCCATCATTCGCTTGATTTTGCCTGATAGCACACCGTCCTTATACACCTCCATAGGCAATTCATCATAGGCAATGGCGACATCGGGCATGCATTTTTTATAGATTTCCCACATTTGGTGCATTTCCCCAAGTAATTTCTCTTGTTCGGCCAATTTGTTTCCTCCTTGTTTAACGGGTTACAAATACATTGAGAAACAATCAACTATCAAATTTAACGAGTATATTTCAGATAGTTTTTGGATACATGAAACACACAATGGAATCAATCGGTATTTAAATTTTGGTCAGCTCAAGCGTCATCGATGCACCTTAAATATTCAATGAGCGAGATTGTATAATGCATCAGCTAATCCACAATAACCGTGGGATCAAATGTTAAGATTGGTTGGACAAATCTACAATTCCCGACCATTGTAGATTTCCCCTGCCTAATCTACATTCTGTAGAAAGTTTTACATTTCGTGCCTAAATCAAATCCTTTGAATCAATTGATTTTATTGTGTATTTGTTTAGTAAATCTTAAATCTGCACGTCCATTTCTCCAATGAACCACAATTTTTCCTGGGTGCTTGAATTTAAACGCGGTTTACAGCCAAATTTTAAAGTGGGATAATGAAGTAGATATGGCTTTAAAGATGATTTGCTGAAAATATTAGAATGTTAAGACACGGTCAGCGCATCAACACTGGAATGGAAAAAGAAACCATGTCATAAGGCGCGGAGGATTTACTCAAGATTTCAAGAGATATAAAGTTGACTACTCATTAAAACTGCCGGCACCATAGAACTCTGTTGATACTATATTGGAGCGTGGATAAATGAAATATCCATGTATCTTACTCATGCTCCAAGTTTATTTTTGGTATCATTATCTATTTTTCCAGTAGGGGGAAGATCATTATCTTTTTGAAAATTCTTGATCGCTCTCTTAGTCATTTTCCCCATAATACCGTCTGCTGGTCCAGGTTCATAACCCAGTTCTATCAATCGTTTTTGGATTTTATATATTTCATCTTGTTTAGAAATATTGGGATCAACCTCTTCATTCCCACCTTCCGGTCTTATAACATTGCTAAGCTCGGTTCTGACTTGTCTTACACTTTCACAACCCCAAAAGCTCAGTCCAAGGAAAAACAACGATAAAAAAATAGCGACTTTTCCCATGATTCACCCTCTTTTACAGTGTCATTGACAGTTTTTCATGCCAGGGATGATTCTCAGCACTTATTCTATCGGCATCTTCAAGAAAAACTTTAGCTAATACAAAACTCGATGCCGATCCCAAAAATGCGTTGATAAATTACATTTTAAATATAATCACCTAACTTTGCCTGCTTTATTTCAGGCAATCCCAAAGGTCCAGGAAAAGTTTTTGTTCCAAATAAAAAGTTCGCTAAAGAGGACATCCATTCGGCTGTGGAGTGACTAAAGAAAGAAATTCGTGAAAAGCACGATGATGCCCAATACCTACAATGAATAAAAAATTAAGACTTCAAGGATGTGGTTACCACCTTACATTAATATCAGTCCCCGACAATATTCAACATGCCCTTATATTTTTAAATGGAGGAGAACGTTATGAAATCAAGATCCTTGGTAAATAGGCTATTATGTTGCATTGCTTTGTTATTGGTTTTTCCCATTATTTCAACTGCGGCAGAGCCAGTTCAAATTGCATACTGCCAAAATGATTATTTCGTTCTGATGGGCGGTGATGTAAATCGAACTAAGATGGCTAAAGATTCCAATGGAAATCTCTATTTGATATATGCGGAGGATGAGTCCCCAAACATCGGAAGTTATGATGCCAAATTAAAATTTGTATATTCTAATGATGGTGGTAAAACGTGGAGTGCACCTGTGGTGTTGGGTGAAAAACTAAATGGAATGGAAGGGGGAAATGGGATGAAGGATTTGATTAGTTACATTGCAAAGGCACTTGTAGATCAACCGGAAAAAGTATCGGTCAATGAAATTGAAGGTGAACATACCAACGTGTTGGAACTTAGTGTCGATAAATCGGACATGGGCAAGATTATTGGCAAACAGGGCCGAAATGCGCAGGCTCTTCGAACTATCCTGAGTGCAGCATCTGCTAAGAACCGGAAAAGGTGCATTCTTGAGATTGTTGAGTAAAAAATCATTTGGTAATCTCGTTTCTTGCTTTTAATATTAATTCGATAGGCAGCATCTGGATTTGATTCGAGGAAGTAGACGATCATAATCCTGATGCAATGCCTGGTTTTCAATGCTTCAAAGGGTGGCTCTTAGTACTCTGAGCCACCCTTTTCTTTACTGAAAACAACGTGAATTATGCAAAACTATTAGAAATTCTTGACTATTTTTCCATTACCAAGTATTTATATAATCAGTGTTATGCCAGTCAAGTAAATCGAAATTTAAACCTTTACGTATATCCGGGGAGAGATCATGAATAAACTGCAACTGATTAACGCTCTTCGAATTGAAGCAGAAATCACTAAATCCGAAGCTGCCGCAGTTGTAGACCAGTTTTTTAATGAGATGGCCAGTGCGCTTGCTGTGGGTGACCGGGTTGAAATTCGTGGTCTTTGTTCTTTTTTTGTCAAGAAATACAGGGCGTATGCCGGTAGAAATCCCAGAACCGGGCAAAAGGTCAAGGTGGCTGCTAAAAATTTACCATTTTTTAAGTGCGGTAAAGAATTGAAAGAACGGGTGGATAATTGATTGGCGGATTTGTTTTACAAATTGAAGTCCGGTTCCTATAAATCAATTTTACCTCGGATATTCTTCGTTTTCAAAAATATAATCAAACCATATCTCTGATTCCTCCATGATTTTCCCTTCATCCTCATTATCATCTTTATTTTTGATACATTCATTCAGGTACAGGGTTTTGCTGAATTGCCTTAAGTGCTCAACAAGATCATCTATTTTGTCCTTATTATTGGTTGCAGATTTTAAATATTCTGCTATTGCCACAATTATTCGTTTAAGGTTTGTGATGTGCTCAAAATCCTCGTTTTTGGCAGTTGCAAAATAATCGTGTTGACTTATGATGATTTTCTCTCCAAGCGCCTTTGCAAATTCTAATTTTTCCATGATGCCTTATTCCTATTTTCTATAGTCCTTTGATAATGTTCAATCCAACTTATTGTTTTTATTCCTCTCCGAACCGTTTTGAAAGTTTTGGCATTCCGACAAATCCGCTTTTCCTTTTATAGCCTTGATAAGCATCCTCACCACTGATGGCTGATCTTTGATGATCAGGGTATTTGTAGGCGAATAAGCTGTAATTTTGCCTTGGGGTGAAAGAAAAGGAACCAAGACATCTGCCAATTGTTCAGCATTCGCATGTTCAAGCGGTACCATACAGAAGATAACGCGCTCCTTATATGAGTATAGTTGTCCGGCATTTGCTATACTCGTAAAGATCAAGAGAATTAAAATTTTTGCAAATATAGCGGTTATTTTCAAGATTTCATAGCCCATCAGCAAAATAACGAAAAATATGGATTCGGCCGGAAAACGTAATACAAAGGTTGCACAGGCAGGCGAATTTTGCAAGCTCCAACGAAATGCCTAATCATGAGTTACCTATTCAGGATACATCAATTGTTATTTTTGAAAGGATAGACGGCAGGATTCAGATTTAGGGGCAGGTTGAGGCGTCAGCCGAAATCCGTCTCCATAAGATTAGACCTTGCGCTGAGGTGGACCTATGAATATATTTTGTAATAGATCCACATTATTTGATGATTGGAGGTTCCTATGAAAAAATATGTGATAAATCCAGGTGAAAAAGGTATAGACGCACTTGAGGTTAAAGAGCTGACTTCACGGCAGCTTGCACCACAGGAAGTGTGCGTGCGAGTGCATGCCGCTTCTTTAAATTACAGAGATCTGATCACGGTCAACATGGGTGTTAGCCATGAGCTGATTCCGCTGTCAGACGGTGCCGGGGTGGTTGAAGATGTCGGTGATGAAGTGGTCCAATTGAAAAAAGGTGACCGGGTCGTGGGGCTTTTCTTTCCACTCTGGCAGAGTGGTAACATCGATGCCGACAAGTTTGCAGCAGCCAGAGGCGGTGTTCCCATCGACGGCATGCTTGCGCAATACGTGTATGGTCTTGAAGACAGTTTTGTGAAAATTCCTGATTACCTGACTTATGAAGAAGCTTCGACACTGCCGTGCGCCGGTTTAACTGCCTGGAACGCACTGGTTGTCCGGGGACAGTTGCAAGCCGGCGAAACCATCGTTATACAGGGCACGGGTGGGGTTGCGCTGTTTGCTCTGCAGCTTGCAAAAACTATCGGTGCCCGAGTGATATTGCTTTCAAGCGATGATGAAAAGCTTGAAAAAGCCGGACAAATGGGTGCCGATGAGTTGATTAACTACAAGAAAAACCCGACTTGGGAGGAACTGGTAGGGGAGAAGACATTTAAGGTCGGCGCCGATCTGGTGCTCGAACTCGGGGGCGGCGGGACCCTTGGCAAGTCAATGGAGGCGGCTAAAATCAACGGCCGCATCAGTCTGGTTGGCGTGTTGACCGGATTTGAAGGGCAGATAAATCCATTGGCTATCCTGCGAAAAAGCCTTGTGGTAAACGGCATTTACGTGGGTAGCCGTGATATGCAGGAGCAATTTCACAGGGCCTTGGAAGCAAATAAGATTCATCCTGTTATAGACCGTGTGTTCAAGTTTGATCAGGTGAAAGAAGCCTATGCTTTCATGCAGAGTGCGCGGCACTTTGGTAAAATAGTTATTGAATTGAAATCCAATTAGAGCTGAGGATCCTCATGCACCGCCAACTTCCTGTGTTTTTGAAGTTTCAAAATGGTAAAAATGTGAGATGATACAAATCTTACCGGAACAATTCGAAAATATCCTTCTGCTTGCGGTGAAATGGGCAGAGGCCAAAGAAAAGGTCATTCTAACTCACGGCACAGCTTTATCTGCACAATACATGCTAGACGCCAAATCGGCCGGCTTGAAATATCCTGAACGAGTCAGAGTTTACCAAGTCCCGCAGATACCTATTCCCAAACACCCAATATTAAGAGCAGCGGCCGAAGCAACCCAACTCATTTCACCGGCAACTATCGGTATCTCATTAGGGTATGGAATTTTCATTCATAATAATTTTTAAGATGACCGCTATACAATTGTCCACGAATTGGTTCACACCATGCAATGCGAGAAACTTGGTGGCCTTAATCCCTTTCTTTCTAAATATTTAATGGAATGTATAACCGTTGGATACCCACAAGCACCTATGGAGCAAGAGGCAATCAGTATAGCTGATAAGATATGCAACCGATGATCCCCAACTGCCACAGAATGCGCAATATCCGAAAATATTGTGTGTATTCTTTATTGGTGGTAACTCCACTTGGGTTTGGTTTCAAGCTTTACAAAGGAACTGCTCAATGGTGGTTCAATAATTATGGTGCCGGCCTGCTTTACGAAATATTCTGGATCCTGGTTGTATTTTTAATTTCTCCAAGTAAAAAATTAGTTTCTAAAATCCCTGTGTGGGTATTTATTGTCACCTGCGCCCTTGAAATATTGCAGTTGTGGAATCCCTGGATTCTTCAGGTCATACGTTCCTCTTTTATTGGACGAGCTTTGATTGGTACAACATTTGCCTGGTGGGACTTTGCGCATTATGCCATTGGCTGTTTTCTTGGCTGGATGTGGTTGAGGTGGCTTGTCAAAATGTGAGGCACTTATTTCTTGTCCCCACCGGATCCCTGGTTTTTTTTAAGGATCTGAAATTTTCTACTTAAACAGGGAGGGCTCCCAACCATCCAGCATCATAAACCTTCCAAAAAACCTTAAAAGCGTCGTAACCAAAACTCCACGATATAATTTGAGT
>JARFPZ010000048.1 GCA_029288035.1 Desulfosarcina sp. | reverse complement strand
TGTGGTTGCTTGTGTGTATGCCCTGATTGTCGAGCTTTTCATTTACAAGACGGTTAAGTTCAGAGATGTTAAAAAAATTACGGTGAGTTCGGCGGTGACCTCGGCCACGTTGCTGATTATCGTGGCCGGCGCCACCTGCTTTGGCCGCCTGTTGACCTTGGAAGACATCCCGGGGAAAATTACCGAAACGGTCCTGGCTGCCATCGATTCCCCCGTTTTGTTCCTTCTGGCGATGAATATGTTACTGCTGTTTGTGGGCATGTTCATGGATATTATCTCGGCCACGATGATCCTGGGTCCCGTATTTCTACCCATGCTGGATGCCTTTGACATAAACTGGATGCACTTCGGGTTAATCATGACCGTCAATTTGGCCATTGGTTATTGTACCCCCCCCATGGGTGTCAGTCTCTACATCACGGGAGCCATATCCAACAAGAACCTGATATATGTTTCCAAAGCCGTAATTCCGTTTATTGCGATCCAGATTGCCGTGTTGTTATTCATCACCTATTTTCCGGACGCCGTCCTGTGGATGCCCAGACTCATGGGATTCTCAGAATAAATTCATAAACCACCGGCTATGCCAGTAAAAAGCTTAAAAATCAGCGGCCACCAGCAAGGTGGTCCTGGCCCCTTCGAGGGGCCTCCCTCATACCTCTAACTCTGCTGGTGGTCGCTGATTTTAGGAGACGTTCTAACAAATGACAGAAAAGGGATCTTTACTCAAAGGCTTACGTATTCTGGCAGTGGATGATGAAGAAGATATTTTGGAAACCATCCAAGAGATATTGGATGAGGCCCAAATTGATACCGCCCGAGATTACAAAAGCGCCTCTCACAAAATCAGACAGGGTCAGTACGACCTTGCCATTTTAGATATCATGGGAGTCGATGGGCTCAAATTGTTGGAAGAAACTGTGGATAGGGGGATTCCAACCGTCATGCTGACAGCACATGCCATCAGTCCTGAAACACTGATGGAATCCATTCAAAAAGGGGCGATATCCTATCTGCCCAAAGAGACGCTGGCAGATCTGGATGAATTGCTCAATGACATATTGGGTGCTGTCCGAAGCGGCGAGCCGCCCTGGAAGTTGCTTTTTGAAAAACTCGGTGACTTTTTTGATACGCGTTTCGGTTCTGAATGGAAAGACAAGGATCGAGAATTCTGGTCTGAATTCAGCCGTAGCTACCAGATCAGCAAAGGTATTCAAGAGCGTCTGAAACATGATAAGAGAATTCTGGACAAGGGAATCTGAATGGTCACAAAAGTTCGATGTAAGGATAATACTTATTGAGGACCAGTTAGATCCGTATGAAGAGGAGCAAGGGCTTCAGGTTTCTCTTTTTCAAATATCTCCCAGAGGTTAATCTCAAACTCAAAAACTGTGAGTTTTAGGATTTCATCCCAGTCAAATATCTCCGGGCTGCCATATTCTCCTTTTTTAAGGCAATACCGCTCTAGATATTCTCTTTCTGGAAATACCAGGATATATTCTTTTACGCCAAACTTCTCATAAAGGTTTTTCTTCTCTCTCCTGTCTTTAACTTCAGTCCCCTCAGAGATCACCTCAATAATCAGATCGGGTGAACCCTGAATATTGTCCTCAGTAATTTTACTTGCGGTACAGACTAGAAATACATCAGGCTGCACCACATTATATTCGTCAAAAACCACATCCGTGGGGGCTATTCCGGTATAGCAGGAGTTATCAGGATGCATTTTGAGCTTTATGTGAAAATTACTGGTAATATTCTGATGCTTTATTCGAGGCGCCGGACTCATATCATATGCAGTACCGGTGATTATCTCCCATCTTTCGTCAGCGGGCCAAGTGAGATAATCTTGATAGGTGTAAGTCTTATCCCTTTTGACTGCAAAGGCCATTTCCTTCTCCTATTTTGGGAAGCGGATTCATCGAAAGATTAGAATTGTATATTGGATTTAGTTGCAGCTCAATATATGGAAGTCTCAAATAAGGCGAAAACGATGAGTATCCAATTATCGAAGGCAGGTTTATTTGTCAAGTGAGTTTTTTTGAGCGGAGCATACATTCTTGGCTCCGGTTTTAGCGTGACATGCCATAGGCCCGCTTTTAAGCTGCTTTATTTCTTGACACACCCGGCGCCTTCCTCTATATATCATCTTTTGACCAAAAAACGTATACTGTATACACAGCTTAATCTATGTATACTTAAACTGAGTGGTTCCAGGTTTAGAAACAGCGGGACATAAAATAGTTAGGAGGATGGAATATGGATTTTAGTCTGCCCGAAGAACTTGAGATGCTTAGGGATATGGTTCGCGACTTCGCCGCCGAAAAGATCGCACCGTTTGCCGATGAATGGGATGAGAAGCACTACTTCCCTTACGAAGAAGTTGTCAAACCCATGGGAGAGCTGGGATTGTTCGGAACGGTTATTCCGGAGCAATACGGTGGATCTGAAATGGGTTGGTTGGCGGCCATGATCGTTACCGAGGAAATTGCCAGGGCTTCCAGCTCCCTCAGGGTCCAAATCAACATGCAGACCCTGGGATGTGCCTACACCATATTGACCTATGGTAGTGATGAGCTCAAGGAAAAATATATTCCCAATCTGGTTTCTGCCGAATATGTGGGTGCCTTCGCCATGACGGAGCCGGATGCGGGTTCCGATGTCATGGCCATCAAATCGAAGGCCGAGGACAAAGGGGACCACTGGCTGTTAAACGGTTCCAAAACCTGGATTTCCAATGCCGATGTGGCCGACGCCATCATTTACTATGCTTACACCGATCGATCAAAAGGGGCCAAAGGGCTCTCCGCATTTGTTGTGGAGGTAAAAAATTACAATGACATCCGGACAACGGCGCTTGATAAAATGGGTTCGCGTTCCTCCCCCACCGGTGAAATTTATCTAACCGATACAAAACTTCCCAAGGGAAATATATTGGGAAATCCGGGGGATGGCGCCAAGATCCTCTTTGGCTCCCTGAACCAGACCCGGCTCTCCGCCGCCGCCGGCGGGGTCGGGGTGGCCCAGGCCTGCCTGGATGAGACCATTAAATATTGTAAAGAACGCAAGCAATTCGGCAAACCGATCGGTGAATTTCAAATGAACCAGGACCTGATTGCCCAGATGTCGGCGGAATTGGAAGCCGCCCGGTTGGTGGTTTACAAAGCCGCCTGGGCCAAGGATGAGGGCCGGCTGAACAACGGACTGGATGTGGCCCAGGCCAAATACCTGGCGGGTGAAGTGGCCCACAAATGTGCCAACTATGCCATGCGGATTCTGGGCGCCTACGGCTATTCCACCGAATATCCGGTGGCCCGCTTTTACAGAGATGCGCCTACCTACACCATGGTGGAGGGCTCGGCCAATATTTGTAAATGGATTATTGCCTTGGATCAGCTGGGCATTCGCAAGGCCAATCGGTGACACGCATAGCGCATTATTAATTTGGGATTTTAGAATTTGGATTTAAGGGCCGCCTTAGGCGGATCGATTTAATAAAAAAGGATAGAGCAAAGCGATACAATAAATCCCTCCGGGGCGTAGGCCCTTGTGGCCCCACGGGCCGGAGGCCGCAATTAAAAAATTTGAAATCAAAAATTACCCAAAGACATGATTTAAAACAATATTTTGTTGACCTGAGAAAGGAGTAAGAAATGGAAATAGTCGTTCTAGTCAAACAGGTGCCGGACACCGAGTCTATAATTGAAATAGAAGGCGACGGGGTGTCCATCAAAAAGCAGGACATAAAATGGGTAATGAATCCTTACGATGAGATTGCGGTGGAAGAGGCCCTGCAAATCAGAGATGCCCAGGGTGGCGCGGTGACCGTTGTCTCCATGGGAGCGCAAAAGGCCGTGGAAACCATACGAACCGCTCTGGCAATGGGCGCTGATAAAGGGGTTCACATCAACGATCCGGCTGCTGAAGGCAGCGATGCGCTGGCAACGGCCAAAATCCTGGCGGCCGCCGTCAAGGAAATTCCGTGTGACCTAATCATTGCCGGCCACCGGGCCGTGGACGAGGACAATTACCAGGTTGCGGCAGGAGTGGCCGAATTTTTAGACATTCCACAAATCTCCATGGTGGTCAAAGCCGAGGTGCTCGACGGCAAGATCAAGTGCCACCGCACCATCGAAGGCGGAACGGTGGTGGTGGAAGCCGCTTTACCGGCATTGTTTACCACCCAGCGGGGGTTGAACGAGCCGCGCTATGCCTCCTTGCCCGGGATTATGAAAGCCAAAAAGAAGCCGGTTGAGGTCAAAACGGTCGCCGATCTGGGTGTCGATGCAGCTGCGGTGGGAGCGGCGAACCGAAAAGTTAAAATTAAAGCATTGAATTTTCCACCTGAACGACAAGCGGTGAAAATAATTGAGGCTGAATCCGCCCGGGAAAAAGCCGCGGAACTGGTCCGGGTGCTGCATGAGGAATCTAAAATTATATAGATATATCGGTTTTTAATGCCAAGTTAAGGCTATAATTAGTGGCAGATTTTTGAATTTGTCTAGTGCGTGGAATAATTCCAATTGGGGCGAAGCCCCTTTCATAAGGAGATCAATATGGCACAGGGAGTGTTTGTTATTACAGAACAAAGAGATGGTGAATTTCGCAAAGTGTCTTTCGAAGCCGTCAGTGAAGGCCGCCGCATCGCCGATGGTTTGGGTACCGATGTGACTGCCGTGGTTGTCGGGGCCGCTATCGAGGGTCTTACCGGGGAATTGCAAAAATATGGACCCGATAAAATACTGGTGGCCGATGATCCGGCCTTGGCGGA
>JARFPZ010000042.1 GCA_029288035.1 Desulfosarcina sp. | reverse complement strand
TTCTTTGAAAAAGCGGCTGCCCTGGCTTCACATCAACTTGGCGACGGCCTTTTTGGCTGCGGCCGTTGTGTCCCTTTTCGAAGGCATCATTGCTCAATTGACCATACTGGCGGTTTTCCTGCCGGTGGTGGCAGGCCAGGGTGGAAATGCAGGGGCCCAGTCGCTGGCGGTGGTCATGCGCGGTATCGTTATGCGCGAAATTCCCAAGGATAAAATTTTTCCCCTGGTTTTTAAAGAGGGCAAGATTGGCGCCATCAACGGCGCCGTCATTGGTGCGGTTACGGCGCTGGTGGCCTGGATATGGTACGGGAACCCATTCCTTGGACTGGTGATCGGTCTCGGCATGCTGGTGAACTTAATACTCGCCGGCCTTTCGGGGGCATCCATTCCGCTGATTATGAAAAAGATCGGCATCGACCCGGCTCAGAGCTCAAGCATTATTTTGACCACGGTGACTGATGTCGTTGGATTTATTGCTTTTCTGGGATTCGCGGTGTTGTTTCAAAAATATTTAGTATAGCTTATGGCATGAACAATTCGCTGGATACTGGCGATGGTGTTTTTTCCAGTGAATCGGTGAAATAATAATACCCGATGCCATCGCAGGACAAACGGAATCAAAGGTACCAGGATCATGCAGGCAAGGATTACCTTTTTCACCGGTTTGCCTCTAAAGACATACAATTCCAACAAAAGCAAGCACTATGCCATATCGCGTGGTAAAATTGGGTTCTATTAACTAATCGAAGACAAGTGGGTTTTTTGCTGAAGAAAATAAAATAGACGTGGACGGAGTGGCCCGGTGTCGATTTTTTTACAGGGTTTAAAAGATTTGAGAAGTTCAAATGAATGCAGTGAGGAATTTATCCACCGGCATGACTCTAATTCCTTCATGGATACGCTTATTCGATACAAATTAATGTCAAGTATTTTGTACTCTATACAAGATAAAATTGTTTATTAATCTATTTCTTATTTGCTCCCGTTACGGCACGATGTCGCCAACGCCGTCCAGTATGTAGCGGGGGCGGTAGGCGAAGCGTTCGAGGCCTTCCCGGCTGGTTACACCGCTTAGGACCAGCACGGTTTCAATCTCCGATTCGAGGCCCGCAATGATATCAGTATCCATGCGATCTCCTACGATGACAGTCTCTTCGCGACGGCAGCCCAGCCTTTTTAAGGCATGGCGCATCATCAAAGGATTGGGTTTCCCGACAAAGTAGGCCTTGGAACCGGTCGCAAGCTCGATCGGAGCGATGAGCGCCCCTGTGGCCGGGACAATCCCTTTTTCGGTTGGATCGGTCAAATCCGGGTTGGTTCCGATCAGTTTTGCCCCGTTCCCCACGAGATGGACGGCGCGCTCCAGCCTGTCATAACTGTAATTCCTCGTCTCGCCTACCACGACATAATCGGGATTGGTGTCGTTCATGGAAAAACCAGCGTCATACAGCGCTTTGGTGAGACCGGCTTCTCCGATCACAAAGGCGCTGCCTTCGGGGCACTGCCGGGCCAGAAACTCGGCGGTGGCAAGTGCACTGGTGTAAAAATGATCCTCGTTTATCTGCACCGTCAGGCGGAGCATTTTCTCGCGAAGTTCCCTGGGCGAACGCTCGCTGCTGTTCGTCAGAAACAGAAACTTTTTGTGCTCCTTCCTTAGCCAATCGAGGAATTTTGAAACTCCCGGCAGCAGCTGGTTGCCGTGGTATATTACCCCGTCCATGTCGCAGATAAAGGCTTTTTTTGAACGTAAGGCATCCATAGGATATCCTTTCAGGTACGATTCGGCTTCTTTTTCATCCGGAATGGGGATGTAGTATACATCAAATCCGGCATTCTTTTCAATGTCGACCAAATCATAACATTCAGCGCATAAATTGACAATGGCAGCGACTCCCTGTGCGCGAATTGCTGCCAGATCATTATATGATCCGGGTGCATAACCGACGGCCAGCTCGGTGGTTATCCATCTGACCGGATATTGCGGCATTTTCTCAGTCATTTCGTAAGAAGCCAGCATGACACTAGACATCAACCTACTCATAAAAAAATAATTACATCTTTGTTAGTCGAAGAAAAAATGCAGCCCTAAACCGAAAAATTCTATATTGTTTTCATAAAATTGTCCGTTAGGTGATTTTCCGTTGTAATACTCGAAAAGCAACTGAAGCTTTCGACTCAGAAAATCCGGATTTTCAAACTGAATCCCCGCACGGGCCGATACGTCTGTGGCCCAATCGCTTTCCTGGCGATTCTGGACGTCGATACCCGCTACCGGACGTAATGACCTTTTGAGCCAAAGCCTTGGACTACGAAATCCCAGCCCAGCTTGGGTTGACCACGGGTCCAGCCCCGACGGTTCCCTGTGGAATATATAGCCCCCGCCGGCATAAAGCCGGAACCCAGCCGGCAGATGATAGGAAAACAAGTTGTTTACGCCTTCGTAGCTCAAATTGATGCGTTCATCGGTTCGTCCGCGTAAAAGAAATTCGTCGCCTAGATGGGAGCTTTGATGGAAAATGCGCGTGAGGTTGGCAAAATTACCTTTTTTAATGGTAAACGGGATGCCGACGAAATAGTCCGCATTGATCAGATCAAAGGATTCGGAATCGATGTCAAAGATGGCGAATACTCCCGCTTGAATCCCCAATTCCATGGTCGACTCCCATGGACCGCGACTACGGTAGATGCCGAAAGACTCTCCGAAATTAGTGGACGCTACGTTGCGAAGCTGTTCGTCGTCTATATACCGTTGAAGTGAAGCCGAAAAATGAGGCCAGCGCGGATCCGCAAGCAAAGATTGAAACAGCGGGGTTGTCGGTAAAAACACCGGCAATTGATCATCAGGCTCTGAAGCTTGCTTTTTTTCTTTTAGATGCACATCTGTTGTATCTGTGCGCTTTATCTCCGTGACAAATTCAACCCTAATGACACCTTCCACATCGGAAAGCATTTTGTGCAACTCCGTTTGTTCTTTTTCCGATAGGGTAACCCCATCAAGGTATACCACCCCGTCATCAACCCTGATGGATTCAACGCCGGCTGGATAATTCATGGCAACTACCGCACTTGCATAACCTCGGATGAACTCATCACTGGGTTGCGCTGCATGAGCCGGCGGAAGGAGAGCCCATCCAATCGCCAATAGGGCTAGCACACAGATCAAACCGAACGGCCTTTTAAATAAAGGATTTTCCATATTGCCTTCTTGAAATATGCGGCTTTAACTGCAAAATGACAACTTCATACCCTTCAAGATTTTTTTACGAAGGTCCCAAGACCGGATTCGTCTTGACTATCACCCAATATGTTTTCCAATGGGGTTTCCACCCTGGCGGCGTTGCGGTGCCCTCCGGCAGAGCCTTTCCAGCGTCCAAAAATCTTACGGACCTTTTTGCCGGCATCGCCGCGAAAACCGGCATTTCTCAAAATAACGACAAGGTTTTTAAAGATTCGTTTCAACGGCATGGCGCTGGCCATGCTGTCAGGATCCGCATTGATCAGAATAGCCAGGGTGTCTGAAGGCATCACCATATCCAGAAGTCGACTGTATTTTTTTTGCAAACGATATTGATTTTGGGAAAGGAGTTTCCATCATTATTACCACCTCTACGTTTTTTTCTTCCGCGTAGATTTTCTGCGGTGAAACATTTAGGCCGACCATTTATCGGAATCTGGCAGTTATGCTGCCCGTTGATTTTTTACTAAATGCTGGTCGTCATTTCTTCTGGTCCGGGGGTAGTTCTGAGAGCGTCAATCGGATGAGAATGGCTCGAGGTCCCCTCACTTCCAGCACCTCGACGATTGCACCGGATAATTCGACCCGATCACCCGGAGCAAGCAGTTTGTCGGTCCGCGCGATCATGAGTCCGGCAATCGTATCCACGTCATGCGCCGCCTCCAACTTGAGCCCAAACCGTTGGTTGATCGCATCAATGGATGTGTTGCCTGAAATCGTATATTGCTTCGATCCTTCGCTTACAATTTCAGGTTGCTCATCGTCGAATTCATCTTCCACCGGTCCAATGATGGCCTCTAAAATATTTTCAAGGGTGACGATTCCTGAAACAGTTCCATATTCATCGTTGTAAAAACAATACCCACTAGAAACATGCCAAAGTAGGCGTGTCAACAGAAAAAATGATTTTGAAGAAACCATCGATGAAGCCAGTGTCAAAGACTTCAAACAGTATTTCAGCAATCGCAAGGATCTGATTAGAAAAATCAAAAGAGATTTGGGTGGCGGTTCTTTGAGATGGAAGCTTGATAATTTTGGACATCGGTTGCTTTTCGTACCGGAAACAAGGGATGAATATGCAGCATTGCACAAAAATTACTGTACCGATGTGATTGATTTCATTTTGAATGAAACCCGTCTTGATAATCCATACACACAAATCAAAATTCTGCAAGATGAGGACCCGGATATTCCCGAAAATCCAGGCATCACGGTATTTTTGGTTCATAATTTGGCGAGGGAATATCGCAGTACCTATTTATTCTTCAACGAAAATCCTAAAAAAGAAGTGAAAATTTCCTTGCGCGATACCCAGTATATCGGTGAAATCGGTTCATATTCATCCATGCTGGAAATAAAGAAAGATGGAACCATTAAATTTGTGCGAAATAACTATACCATCTGGCAAAATAGTGCTCAATTGCCCTATAACGCCTTGATTGTGCCGATTTAAGAAACATTGCACATTGCGCTGCGACCGCATACCGAAAGGGCGATTCGGCATGAGTTAAAGAGCTCGGCCGCGGTAAAAACAAATGATGTCGAGCAGATTGTCGAGCAATGGGTCGCGGTTGAAGAGGCGCTGGTCGGTGGGTTGGTAAATGTATTTTTTCCTAAAATTGTATCCGGGTATTTTGATAATTTTCCGTTGGTTGAAATTGAACGGGGATTGGAATCGAAATTGCGAATCAAAAAATATCGTCATCTTTTGGAAGGAATCAGGATGGTGGACAATACGGGCTACCAGGCAGCAGTGGACTTATATACTCGCAACCCCAATAAACTGAAAGAGATGTTAATAAAAGCAAGAAATAAATCGTAAGATTTAATTCGATCTTTGAACATCCTTTATACCACGCGACCATGACCCCTTTTTTTTCGAATTCTGTGGGGAATCAATTACTTAAAAAACAGGGGAGGACAAACTCCCCCCCTGTTTACAATCCGACAGAATCATCTACAAGTATTATTATTCCATTACCTTGTAGGATTCAATTGTGATCGTCTTGGCGCCATCGCTGCCTTCCTCCACAGTGCCCTTCATCTCGACCTTTTTGCCCGTGTTTTCAGCGACTTCAGCACCTTTGTCATCTTCGCCAAGCATGTAGAGCGTACCGCTATCATCGACCAATACGCCGTCGTCGTTGATTGTTCCGACAACCGTCATGCTTTCTGCGGCAATTGCGCCGCCGCAAAAGGCGAAGATCGCGAATAAAACCAGGATACCAAGAATCTGTTTTTTGACCATTTCATTACCTCCAATCTGTTTGATGGTTTTCAGGATCATCGCGGTAATTGAATTATTACCGGACGAACTCCCCGACTGGCAAGGAGGTACAGCAACAAAGATGCCAATTAAGTAACCTATCTATTTAATTATCTATTATGATTTGACACAATAATCGCCGGAATTGCGAATCCCGATGAACGATCCAAGCTTAAGTGATTTTGGGCTATTTGTTTGCGATAATTTACGTAATAAACTGATAATATTCTGTTTTATTAATTAGAACTCCTGATTCTGATAATTTCTCAGTATCAGACTTAAAAATTCTCATGGATACGCTAACGGTTAGATATATTTGAATCAGAACGAAAACAAAATTATCTTGAATAATCCTGTAGATCCTGTCAAAATTAATATAATTTCACACATGCAAGCAGATGAAATTTGTTTAACATCGGAATCCGTTTTTTTTAGAGTTATCCACTAAATTATATCAGACAATTACCCAAGTTTTGCACCCCTTCATTTTGGTCAAGTGGCAAATCGGAAGGTTGAGTTCCGACAATTAGAAAATAAGAACTCAGAGTTCTTTGCAGATGATGGATGCATTGGCTTTTGATCCGATTTTTTTCCAAATACCTACCCTGAAGGTTTATCTTTATTGTTAGTTTTAAACGATATTTCTAGTACTTACATAATTTTCCGATCTTACGGGCAGTCAATTCAACACGATCGAAAAGATCAGTTTGCACGTCTGGCATGTTGATTGCTCTTTTTGAATCTGATTGGGATTGATCGGGGATTTCAATAAAAAACTAAATCTGAGAAATCCCAGGAGATGTGTGAGTGTCGGGTCGACACCAGCGTGAGCACGTTTTCGATTTTTCATGACATGGGCTGCTGAAGAAAAAAAGGTTCTAAGAAGGAATAAAGATTTGAGCATTATTGCAATCGTAAGACACATTCGACCTCAGGATGTTCTGGATATTCTGTTTATAACAATTGTCGTTTATTACCTGTATATATGGTTTCACAGTACCAAGGCATTCAAAGCCTTAATCGGCCTGCTTGCACTGGGAATCATATTCACCGCTGCCCAGACCTGGGGCTTATTCCTGACGACATGGATGTTCCAGATTCTTTGGCAGGTTGTTATAATTCTGCTGATAATATTGTTTCAACCTGAAATTCGCCAATTTCTTGAGAGATTTAATCCTTTTCAGCGGCTAAGTTGGCGCAAATCTTCAAACCCGGCAGTCTGGGTCGAGACGTTGACTGAGGCGTGCTTTAAATTGGCCAAAAACAGAATCGGCGCTTTGATTATCATTGAGCGCAGCGATTGGGTCGATGAATGGATTACCGGTGGTATTCCCTTGGAAGGGCAGCCAACCCCTGAAATCATCATGAGTGTTTTTCAAAAAGAGTCTCCGCTCCATGACGGGGCGATGATTATACGCAAGGGAGGAATTGTTGCGACCGCATGCTATCTTCCGCTGAGCTCCGAAGAAGGTCTTCCAAAAGAGTATGGGACCAGGCATCGGGCAGCCCTGGGAGTTGTTGAGCGCTGCGATGCCTGGGCTGTTGTCGTCTCCGAGGAACGGGGCAAGGTCTCCCTGGTGAGAGATGGGCTCATCGGATCTATTGGAGATCGTGCTGATCTTATAAAAGCTCTCGACGAACTGATGACGTCGAAAGAGCGCAAGGACCAAAGGCCCTGGCACAGACTATACCGGGTTTTTCTTGATCAATGGCGTCTGAAACTGATCGCCCTGGGTCTGGTGACAGTCGGTTGGTTGTTCCTGGCCGGTCAACAAAATTTTGTTGTGACCTTCAAAGTCCCGGTTGAAACGGAAAATCTGCCCGCCAATATGAGCATTCTGGAACCGGTTAAGCCGGAGATAACCATTACCGCACGTGGTTTACGCAAGGATGCCAGCACATTGAACGTTAGAAACGTGCGTGCGAAATTGGATCTATCGTTAGCCGGTTACGGGGTTAACACGTTTCGTATATCAAGGGACAAGATTTCGCTGCCCAGCAAGAACGTCGATATCATCAAGATTGAACCTGATGAAATATTCTTCGTGTTAAAGGATAAGGAAAAATCAAATTCAACTCAAAAATAGGCGATTCTTTTCTTAAACCTCAGAAACCAGACGAGGGAAACACAATGGCTGCGGTAAGACAAAAAATGATCGTCGTACCAATTGATGGAACAGAGAACTCCCTAAGATCGCTAAATTATGTCAATCTGATGTTTGGCCCGAAGCACAATTTAAACGTTACGGTGTTCCATGGATTGCCGAGCTTGCCGCCCGTATTAATCGAAGAGAGTAGTAAAGACGCCCGGATAGTAGAACAAATACAAAGTCTTAAAAAAAAGAACATTGGCCTGGCCGAGCGACTGCTGACGGATGCCAAAAACAAACTTATCAAAATGGCATTTGGCGAACAGGCCGTCGCGACGGTCTACCAGGAACGACGTGTGGGGATTGCCCGTGATATTTGTAATTGGGCGGAAGATAATCGGGCAGATGCCGTGATCATATCCACGCGAGGGCGCGGTAAGCTGGCGGCTTTTTTTCTGGGTGAAACGGCCAACAAGGTGCTGGAATACAGCCGGTCGTGTCCGGTTTGGATGGTCAAGGGTACCGTGGAAAAGAAACACGCCATTTTAGCAGTCGACAATTCGAAAAACGCGCTGAGGGCGGTGGCTCATGCCGGCTTCATGCTGTCCGGTACCGATGTGAATGTGACGGTTTTTCATTCCAAAAGGGATTTTAAGCGCTTTCTGCCCAAAGAACTGGCGGATGAATTTCCGGAACTCCAGAAATTCTGGCAGCGTAAGGCCGGAAAGGTGATGTTGCCCTTTATCCAAAAGGCAAAAGATTTGCTGTTGGAAGCAGGCCTCCGGGAAGGACAAATTTCGACGAAATTGGTTGACGGTGGTCGTAGTGCCGCAGCGGATATCCTGGAAGAAATGAATAGCAGTAAGGCAGGATCTCTATTTATGGGTCTGCGCGGTTATTCCAGTGTAAAGGATTTCACAATGGGGAGTATCACCCGAAAAGTTTTGAATCAGGCGGAAGATATGGCTGTGTGTATCGTGCCGTAAAATGCTGAGCAACTGCAAGCGCTGCCACTCGTCCAGTCTGATCGAGAAAGAAACTATAAATGAGATTGACAAATGACGAGTGACGAATAACAAATGACGAGTTAAGGAATTCTTTCTATTTTATTTCTTGAATTAGCAGAGCGAAGCCTCCCCTCTCTCCGAGCTGCAGGCTCTACGAGCCGGAAGCCGGCCTGTAAGCCCATGAAGCCTGCGGGCTGGCCTCCGGCTCGTAGCGGCACGATCCCGCGCCTCGGAGAGAAGTGGGCTCGTAGGGGTTGTGACCTACGACTCGGAGAGCGACATCCACCATTCGTCATTCGATTGCTAATTTCACTGTTCGGCCCCGCAGAATCTCATACGAGGCCCTACTTGCATGATGTAGTCTCACACGATTTAGGACAAATCTGTCATGTTGACTTATTTCCTTTTCCTGCTGGGATTTGTCTTGCTAATCAAGGGTGCCGATTTCCTGGTCGATGGGGCTTCTGCAATCGCCAGAAGGTTTAACATCTCTGATCTTGTCATCGGCCTGACCGTGGTGGCTTTCGGCACCTCAACGCCTGAGTTGTTCGTGAATATTGTCGCCAGTGCCAGAGGCAACACCGATATCGCCATTGGCAATGTACTGGGCAGCAATATTTCTAATGTCTTTTTGATTCTGGGCATCTCTGCCATTATTTACCCGCTATCCGTTTCAAAGGGGACCGTCTGGAAAGAAATTCCCTTTAGTCTGCTGGCTGTCATCACCCTTGGGCTAATGGCCAACGATCAAGTGATCGACGGTGATAGTTCTTCCCTGCTGACGCGCATCGACGGCCTGGTGTTACTCGCGTTTTTCACGATCTTTCTTTATTATTCCTTCAGTATCGCCAAAGCGATCGAGGGCCTGGATGAACATGTTCCTGCCAAAGCAACCAGTTTTGTCAAATCGATTCTGCTGGTCATTGCGGGTCTGATCGGTTTGACGTTGGGCGGGAAATGGATCGTGGACGGCGCGGTAACACTTGCCAAAAGCTTCGGCATGAGCGAATCACTGGTGGGGTTGACCATCGTAGCTGTCGGCACCTCGTTGCCGGAGTTGGCCACATCGGCCATGGCCGCCTATAAAAAAAATGTCGATATTGCAGTGGGAAATGTGGTTGGATCGAACATCTTCAATATCTTTTTTGTTCTCGGCATCAGTGCGACCATAAAACCCCTGCCGTTTCAGACCAAGAGTAATTTGGATATCGCAGTGGTCACCGTATCATCCCTGCTTTTGTTTCTGTTTATGTTTACCGGTAAAAAGCGTTCGCTGGACAGATGGGAAGGGATTGTGTCTCTGTTTTTATACGGCGGGTATATCGCCTTTCTGATCATCAAGGGATAAGGAGATCATCTTCTCCCGGTTGCGAGCTCATACAGCAAGCCTTTTCTTGCCATCAGCTCTTCGTAAGACCCCATCTCTTCAAATTTTCCGGATTTCATTCGTAGAGGAACCCGAAATCGGACTGGCCCAGATTGACTTTGTTACGCACCGTTACTTTTAATTTTCTTCTGATCGGGCTTGTTGGGAATTACCCTGCTCAATCGCCTTCCCATGGATCCCGGTGCCCGCTGCGCGTTCATACGGGTCTCCCGCTACACTATCACGGCCATCGGAATTATTCTGGCGGCTAATACCATCGGACTACAGTGGGCAAAACTGCAATGGCTCATCGCCGTATTGGGCGTGGGGATCGGCTTCGGACTGCAGGAAATTGTCGCTAATTTTATCTGCGACTTGATCGTACTGTTCGAAAGACCTTTCAGGGTGGGTGATACGGTAGCCGCTGGTGAAACGAGCGGTGCGGTTTCGCGTATTCGTATTCGCGTCACCACGATTATCGGCTGGGATCGTCGTGAATTGATTGTGCCTAACAAGGCTTTCATTTCCTTCCCCCAACGGGATGTGCACCTGGACGCCAGCAGTCCGTTGGAAGTTCGCGTCGTTTCCGGCACAAATCGTGAATAGCGTCTCTGGAATAAAAGGTCATTGCGCTTATAGCCCTTGGATAGTTTTACCTTGATAGGTCCCTGAAATTAAGATATGTTGCCATCTATACAGACAGATGCCTATAAAAAGCAGTGCAGCAATGTATTTTTAGACATATTTCCCGATTGTTCCATAATCTTAGTCATGTTGTTCAACCAACTAAGGGGTAAACCATGGCAACTGCTAACTCTGGATGAAAAACGGGACCATAGAACTATGGAGTTGTTACAACAGTGAGCGATCTGGAATGAGAAATGAACCTCAAATTCTGCATACTCTCCTCCTGATAGAACACCAGTTCTGTTAGGAGCCATCCAAAAACGAAACCCCGAAAACGGCTGTACGGCAAAAATTCAGAAATACTATCACATGATAAGAAAGGAGGGGCTCTTATGAAACATCGGAAGACTGATCATACTAGCGTCGCAGTGATCGCTGTTTTATTGATTGCCATTTTACCGGTTCAAAGCGCCGTCGGTGCCGACCGCATCGACGCCGGGGGTTCACCGGTTTTAGAAAGGATTATCGCCAACGGCGTTATGAGGGTTGGGGTCAATCCGCTTTTCAAACCCTTTTCCTTTACAAATGAAAAAAAAGAACGTGTCGGCATCGACATCGATATTGCCAACCTACTGGCTAGGGGTTTAGGCGTCAAGCTGGAGATTGTGGTTCCAGATACGTTTCTTGATCTGTTCCAATTGGCACAAAACGGTGACATTGATGTGATTATTGCCGCGATGTCTCGCATATTCCAACGTTCCAAATGGGTTGATTTCACTGACTCTTACTACGATACCGGCATCAGCGTTATGTTAAGCAAGGCCAGGGGCAGCGGATTGGGTATCAGCCAAGTCAAGAGCTACCAGGAATTGATGAACCAATTGCGAAATGCGGGAAAAGAAGACCAACTGATCATTGCGGCAACCACCGGAAAAGGGGCTATCAGATCGATACCATCGTTTTTCCCCAAAGCAAAAGTCAAAGAATATCCGACCAATGAGGAATCTGCCGAAGCGGTCGCCAAGGGCGCGGCCCACATCATGGTTCACGATGAAATCTTTCTCAACCTCTGGGTTAAGGAGAACCCGGACAAAGCCCTGTATAGGATGACCGTTTTCCGCAAGCCTTACAAACCGGATAGCTACGGCTTTGGAATTGCGAAAGGAAATCAGTCATTTTTAAATTTGCTGAACATGTTCATCTATGATCAACTCTACGCCCAGGGCTATTTCAAGCAGTTTATGGAAAATTATATAAAACCGCAGCCGCAAGGTGCGTCCTTCAACATAGGAGAGAGTGAATTATAGCCCGCGGAGTGTTTCTAAGATGTTGCAATAATAAGGAGGGTACTTATGGAAGATTCAAAAGAAAAAAAAGGCCTCGACTTGCAATGGAAAATCTTGATCGGTATTGTCGGCGGCATTATTCTTGGCATTATTTTCAATAACCTTATCGGTCCAGGCGTCACCAGCGGTCCGATCTATATCCTGAAAATATTTTTTAAGTATGGCGGCGATATTTTTATCCGACTGCTTAGAATGATGATTGTCCCCCTGGTGTTTGCCTCCATTTTTATGGCAGTCGTCAACTTAGGAGACATCAGAGACCTCGGTAAGATCGGTGGCAAGACGGTGGCTTACTATATGGCCACCACCGCACTGGCCGTGTTGCTCGGTATCATTCTAGTAAATATCATCCATCCGGGTCAAGGCATCGATAGGGAGGCACTCGCTGCGCTGAACATCGTCACAGAAGTACCGGATAAGGTCAGCAATCAGGGTGTCGGTGAAAAAAGCTCTGCGGTTATCATCGTCGACACTCTGGTAAACATGATCCCCAAGAATCCAGTCGAAGCCATGGCCACAGGAGATGTACTGCAGATCATCTTCTTTACGATATTTTTTGCCATCATGGCAGCCATGGTCGGCGGCGAGTCCGAGACCCTGACCAAGGTGATCAACGCAGTGGATCTGATCATGCAGCGGGCGGTAATGGCGGTCATGGTGATCGCGCCTTACTGCATCTTTTTTTTAGTCACTGCTATTTTTATGGATCTGGGCGTGGGGGCTCTCAAGGCCCTTGCAAAATATGGCATCACCGTTTTGTTGGGTCTGCTGATTCATGCAGGTGTTACCCTTACAATCCTGGTATGGGTTATCGGTCGGTACAGCCCCATCCGGTTGTTTAAAGCCGTACTTCCCGCGATTATGACGGCCTGGTCCACCGCCTCGAGTGCCGCCACCTTGCCCCTTACCATGGACTGTTTGTCAAGACGAGCCGGGGTGGACCGCAAAATCGGCAATTTTGTATTACCGTTGGGCGCCACCGTCAACATGGATGGAACTGCACTTTATGAATCCATTGCCGTCATTTTTATCGCTGAACTGCTGGGTATTGATCTAACCATAGGCATGCAGGCGGTAATTTTTATCACCGCAACCCTTGCGGCCATCGGTGCAGCGGCAATACCCGGCGCCGGTCTTGTCACGATGGGTATCGTGCTGACGGCCGCAGGCCTACCCCTGGACGGCATCGGTCTGATTCTGGCCATCGACCGGATCCTGGATCAATTCCGCACCGCGGTAAACGTGTGGGGAGATACCACGGCCGCTGTTGTTGTGGGGAGATTGGAGAATGCCATTAGCGATGGGAGTCAAATGGCTAAGGTCGAAGATGAGGCGCTGGCTGACGTCAAGGCTTAACACCTTAACAGATAGAAAGGACATTAAAATGGAATTTCCAAAACAAATTCAGACATTTATGCTTCACGATGTTCGTGGCAAATGGCATTATAAAGGTAATGAGCTTGTCAGCGCGCATTATATTCGGGTCGGCAGCCGAATGGATATGTACATCCGAACCCTTGCCGACAAGTCCGGTAAACTGCAATACTTAGTTCAGCTAAGAGACAGTTACATACATGGCATTGAAACATTGGAGGAAGCTATTTCGATTGCAGAAGAGGTGATCGAAGAAAACAAACTTTTTATTGAATCGTAACAATTATTGAACCATTTCCAGACAAGCGACCGCACCGGTCTTTTTGACCATAGCAGTTGACAATCAATCTCCGAATCCATAAGTTAATTTTTAAATTCAGACCTCGTTGAATAGTTCACTGGTTGAAT
This sequence comes from Desulfosarcina sp., assembly GCA_029288035.1. Taxonomy (GTDB): domain Bacteria; phylum Desulfobacterota; class Desulfobacteria; order Desulfobacterales; family JAFDCJ01; genus JAFDCJ01. The sequence continues at coordinate 809 of JARFPZ010000042.1, read as the reverse complement.
GGTTGATTAGGTAAATTATACTCCTGTACAACATGAGGTCGAATTCGCTTCCAATGGAAGGTTAATCGAGCCGGTCTGCGCCCCGTTTTAGAAGGAAATTCATAAACCGCAGGAAAACAAAAGATATGCCCGCAAATGACAAGCATCCAGACGAGATAGCCAAAGAAATCGAAGCTGAAAACAGGGAATGGCTCGAATCACTCGACTATGTGTATGAGAATCAGGGTTCTGACCGCGTTCGGCAGCTGCTGCGCCGCCTCCAAGCGCAGGCCCAACAACGCGGTGTCCAATTTCACTACACTGCCAATACCCCTTATATCAACACCATTGCCGCTGAACGCCAGCCGGTCTTTCCGGGCAGCCGTGAAATCGAGCGCCGGATAAAGAGCATCATTCGCTGGAATGCCATGGCCATGGTTGTGCGGGCAAATCGCCAACACTCCGGCATCGGCGGCCATATCTCGACCTATGCCTCCTGTGCGACACTGTACGAAATCGGCTTTAATCATTTTTTTCGGGCCAAGACGGCCAAGCACCCCGGAGATATTATTTACTTTCAAGGACATGCGGCTCCCGGTATCTATGCCCGCGCGTTTTTGGAAGGCCGCATCACCGAAACGCATCTGGAAAATTTTCGGCGCGAATTGCAAAAAGAGCCGGGGTTGTCATCTTACCCCCACCCGTATCTGATGCCGGATTTCTGGCAGTTTCCGACGGTTTCGATGGGACTGTCGCCGATCATGGCGATTTATCAGGCACGCTTCAACCGCTACCTGGAAGATCGCAATCTGGCGAAACCTTACGACCAG
>JARFPZ010000644.1 GCA_029288035.1 Desulfosarcina sp. | reverse complement strand
CTTGAGAGTCAGTCCCTATTTGCTGCCCAATCTGTGCGCCAACCTACCGTCGGGGAAAGCCGGTATTTTGTTGGGCTTTACGGGGCCTATATTTTCACCCCAGGGCGCTTGTGCCTCCGGCAATCATGCCATTGGTATCGGGGCACGGATGATAAGGGATGGGGATTGCGACTTTGTTCTGGCCGGAGGTGCTGAGACCTGTCTGGTCCCTGAAATTATCCAGGGTTTTGCCAATATGCTGGCGACCATTAAAATCAATCCACAGGATCGGGCTTATGAAGATCCGACCCAAGCATCGAGACCGTTTAGTCGAGATCGAAAGGGATTTGTTCTGTCCGAAGGGGGCGGCGTTGTGGTATTGGCCGCAGAAGAAATGATCTCCGGGTATGGTCTGAAGTCTAAGGCCGAAGTAATGGGGATCGGCTGGACATCGGATGCATACCATTTTACCTTGCCCAATCCGCAAACGATTGTTCGCGCCATTCGCGATGCCATCGATGATGCCGGTCTCGAACCGGGTGATATACAGCATGTCAATGCCCATGGTACCTCCACGCCCAAGGGCGACGCCACTGAGATTGAATGCCTCAGAACCGTTTTTGGGCGATCGCTTCCAATGATTCCGGTGACGGCGAACAAATCGCAAATCGGACATACGCTGGGCGCTTCGGCCGCCATCGAGGCCGCCCTGGGCATTGAGGCCATGCAGCAGGGATTGTTGCTGCCAACGGTAAATCATATCCTGGATCCGGAATTTGCAGACATCGACGTGGTTCCGAACAGGATTCGCAGATACTCGTATGAATTCTTTCTTTCCAATTCCTTCGGATTCGGGGGAACCAACTGTTGTATTGTATTCAGGGGGGTGTGACGTGAGGCCGAAGCCATTTATTCCCGAAGTGCTGGATGGGGATCAACGTTACGTGCGGGACAGGACCGACGGTCTGGTATGGCATCAGTGCAAGTATCGTACGCTTTATGCGGATACGGACCGCTCCCAGGTCGTCTACCATGCCAACTACCTACGCTATTTCGAGTTCGGCCGGGCATCGCTGATGCGCGACACCGCCTATTCGTATCGCGAGATAGAAGAAAACGGCTTTATATATCCGATCATTGAAATCGGTGCCTCTTATTACAGCCCCCTTTATTATGATGATGCCATTTGCATCCACACCCGTCCCGCGGTACTCGAACGGGTCCGACTGCGATTTGATTATGTAATTACCCATGAACCGACCCATGAAATAATCTGCAAAGGATTTACACGGCACTGCGCCGTCAATACAGCCAGCGTCCCCGTAGAAATAGACGAGAAAACAGTTCATTTATGGAGGGTCTTTCCCAAATAATCGAAACCGTCCAGCTACCGGTCCACATCCAGGTTCATCCCTATCTGCTGGATCACCGTTTTGAAGGCAAGGCTGTATTGCCTGCGGTGGAAACGATGCAGTTGCTGGCAAACACTGTTAAAAGCTTTCGGCCAATGACGGACTTCACCGGCATTTCCGATGCCCGCTTTAACAAATTTCTTTATATTGAGGCCGGAATCACTCAGATTGCTGCATTTTGCGACATGACCATTTTTGAAAACGGCGATATCGACGCTGCCCTGGTGACCAAGCGTCGATCCCCAAAATCTAACATCACACGCGCCAAGGAACATGGCGGCCTCCGTTTTCTAAGCCGAGCACCGGTTATGCCGAAGCCGCCGCTTGATCCGGCAGAGGCCCTGAACGGTGCCTGTATTGAAATTCCAGCTGAAAAAATCTACCGCGACCTTGTTCCATTTGGCAAGGCTTACCGGAATATCCACGGCCAGCTGAGAATTTCCGAAGACGGGGCGGCGGCTGGTACCCATGCCCTTTCTGTTAAGGCCGCTGCCGTAAATTTCAGTGACATGGGATCGCCTTTTCCGCTCGATGCGGCATTTCACGCAGCCTGCGTATGGGGACAGCGTTATGCTCAGATTGTTGCCTTTCCGATAGGAATTGAGAAACGGGTAATATTCGAACCGACGATACCCGGCACAACTTATCTGAGTCGAATAGTCCCCGTGCGAAAAAAAAAGGATCTGCTTACCTTTGATATATGGATTTACGGCAAAGACGGCCAGCTTTATGAAGGTGCCTGGGGCGTGCAAATGCGCGATGTGAGCGCCGGGCGGCTGAAACCGCCACGGTGGATAAGGGGGAACATTGCTTAAAATGTGCTTAGGGGGTATTCACTTCGTGGTACTGAAAGAGAAATCGTAGTTGGGTTAAGCCGTCGGTCTGCAACCAATCTTGTTGGGTTCGCTAATTTGGTTGCTATTTCAAACTATTGAGGTGCATTAAGATAGGCGAACCCGACACAAATTGTGCTGACATCCCGCTTAACCCAATCTACTATAACTGAAACCGCCGCAGTGGATAAGCGAAGATATTGCTTAAATTGTGGGTAATAGTTAATCGTGAGCTCAATGGATGAAGGGCATCGAAAGGGAGTGAACATGCTTGACTTGAACATGGGTGCTAAAATCGGTTTGATTGGAATTTTTCTGATAATTTTAAGTCAAATTGTGATTGGATGTACAGGATCCTTGCCGAAAAAACATATTGTTGGACCAAAAACCTACAAAAATAAAGTTGACATCCGCATAAACGGTTTTCGTCGCACGTACTTGGTGCATATCCCGCCCGACTACAATTCTCAAAATCCGCTTCCATTGGTGGTTGTCATTCACGGGGCTTTTGATACGGCCAAGGGGATGGAAAAATTTTCCGGGT
>JARFPZ010000637.1 GCA_029288035.1 Desulfosarcina sp. | reverse complement strand
CCGACCAGATAGTCCGCGGACAATAGGATCTAAACATGTCCATTATTTCGTTTCAGGAAATCATGCTAGCGGTGTTAGCTGCTGGGGTTATAATTGCCTATCACACCCATCTTTTAATTTTACGCTTGCCATCCGTTACTACAATCACGCCGGGTTCATGATCAACACCTTTGAACATAACGATGCCACAGTTTCCGAGGAGACCGTTACCCAGGCTGTCAATCACGGCGCGTTGCATTACACCATCGGTATGCGGGGGTATTATCTGTCGGTGCCACTGGCCCTGTGGCTGTTCGGTCCGGAATTTACGATCCAAAAGATCGTTCGGACTCATTGAGGGCGTGGGAAGACTTTTTGTTCCTTTGTTGTGATTGTTCGGCATAAATGAGGCCATGTGACCTGCCGGTGTTAATCGGAATCTTTTCTGAATGGTATTGAAAGCCCAAAATTGTGCTCGTTCACCTTTTTTAAATTTTTTAAGTCCTCACAGGCCGTATGATTACCCAATCGACAGGCCTTGTTCAGCGCTTTTTTCATGAACACCGGCTCATGCAAAATATAATGATATCGCGCATGATTGTCTGACCTCCGTTCTTTTGCTTATTTGCTGTTGTAGTCCACCGGTTGTATAAAAATGATAAATCAGTTGTTTCTAATCAATTATCATGCAATCGGGTCGAACTCAAAGACATTCTCTTAGGGCAGCTTTTCAAGATCACCTTTGGCCGCCGCGCAATTTCAGGAATAAATATCATAAAAAATTTGAGGCAATTCCTGCTAAAGGATTGCCTTCTAAAAAGTAAACGTGAACAGCGTCTCGGGAATCAAGGCTCACTGCGCCCGGAGTCTGTTGAGCAGTTTTGCCTTGATCGGCCCCGGCACTTAATATATGTTGTAACGTATTCAGATAGATAGCTAGCTGGAACTGTGTACCGGCACCTTTAGAAGGTTGAGACGATCCTGGTGATTGCGACTCGACCTTGCCTAATATGCCACCCGTTGAAAAGATGATGTAGTCAATTGCCCCGATAAACTGGTAATAAAAAATGAAGCTGATAGATGTCTTAAGCGATATGAACCCGATTTTGAGAATTCTTCTCGTTATTGTTTTGGCTTGCAGGGATTTGTGCAGGATGTCGTGATCGGTCTCACACTGATTTTTACGGATGCACTCAATATCGGGGAAATGGTAAAGCTGGGCGATGAAATCGGCAAAATCGACAGCATTGGACTGCGATATACCGTGCTGACTAACTTGCACGGCCAACGGATTATAATCCCTAATAGAAATATTGCAACCATTAGCAAATTCCGTGGCGGCTGCATCCGTGCCTACGTGGACATTCAATTGCCGCCGGAGATCGATGAAAAGGAGATCTTGCAAGCGATTCAGGCAATCGGCAAGGGCATGTACGACCAATACAGATCTATCATTCTGGCCATGCCGGAAATCTTCGGGATCAAAAATACCAAGGATGGTCAATGGCGTTATGTGCGTGTCAAGGTCAAGCTTTGGCCGGGACAAATAAAAATCATCGAAGAGACATTCAAAGAAAGAGTGGTCCAGTTACTCAAAAAATCCGATGCGGATTATGCTTCCTGGATGATTACAGTGACCTACAAAGTTGAATAAACTATCTTTCAAAGATGACTCTTTCAGCTCCATGCGGATGCGGGGAGCCCGTGAACCCCTGATCTCCATCATTTCGGCAATCGAACCTTCCATTCCAATCTCCATCCTGATGTGTATCACGCCCGGCACATTGCCCCATGAGTCCTCGCATAAAGGATAACCTGAGTACTTGGATTCTTTGACTGGAGCGATGCTTTCGGGAAAAGATCGATTGATATCGAAAAAAATGGCCTTTCTTCTACTTAGTAAAGATTTTCGGATCTTGATTCGACAGCCGCGAATAGAAGAACTTGGTTCGCTTCTCTCACAGCTGAAGTAATGGGACAATGGACTGATGGAATTTTGGGTAGATTCGTGTTGTATCTAGTTGAAAAACAAAACGGTTAATGGGATAAACAAATTATGGAGTGAAGAAAATATCAACAAAGGAGGCGTAAATCTATGCCGCGGTTAATAAAAAGAAGCAGGAAAAAAATAGGGCTCTCGCCCGGAACACTAGTTCATATTGGTGACAAGAAAATTGAAGAAGTTAAGATGTCTATAATGAACTATGATCAGGGGCAACTATCTGAAAAAGAGCTAACACGCATTGAAGATGCTTTTCCTTACAAGGATACGCCGCCGGTGACCTGGATCAACGTGGATGGTCTCCATGATGTCGATATCATCGATAAAATCGGCCGGAATTTCGGCATTCATCCACTGACGCTGGAAGATATCGTCAACACCGGTCATCGCCCCAAGGTTGAGGATTTTGATGACTATGACTATATTGTCTTAAAGATGCTGACATACGATGAGGACCAAACCCACATAACCGCCGAACAAGTCAGTTTTATACTAGGCCCCCACTATCTCATCTCCTTTCAGGAAACAGAAGGCGATGTGTTTAACTTCGTGCGGGAACTTATTCGCAAGGCAAAAGGACGGATCCGCAAGTCGGGCTGCGATTATCTGGTCTATGCCCTGATCGATGCCATCGTGGATCATTATTTCCTGGTGCTCGAAAAATTGGGTGAAAAAATAGAACTGTTGGAAGAAGACCTGCTCGGCGATACTCAAACTGAAAACTTGCAAAGCATTCACCATTTGAAAAGAGAGATGATTTTTTTTCGCAAACAGGTCTGGCCCATAAGAGAGATTCTAAGCACCCTGATGAAAGAAGAGGGATCTCTGATTCAGGAAACTACCCAAATATTTATCAGGGACCTTTACGATCATACCATCCAGGTTATGGACACCATCGAATCATTTCGGGATGTCCTTTCGGGCCTGCAGGATTTGTATCTTTCCACCCTCAGCAACCGGATGAACGAAGTCATGAAAGTTTTGACCATCATGGCCACGATATTTATTCCTTTGACTTTCATCGCGGGCATTTACGGGATGAATTTCGAGTATATGCCGGAGTTAAAGTGGCCCTGGGCATATCCCGTTCTCTGGATACTGCTGATCGCAATTTTTGTTTTTATGATTTTTTGGTTCAAAAGAAAGAAATGGTTATGACCTAACCTGAATAAATGGCCACGAAGGCGCAAAGACGTAAAGCAGAGCTGTTTGACAACCGTTCAGGGTTCAAAGGTTTCAACTGTTGGAATCTGCTAACGATCGTATCGGGTTGATGGCACTCCAATTTTACGTTACTATATTTACCAAAACTTTATCGGCAGCCTGGAAGTGTTGCCCTACCGGCTGCAACGGCAGGAATACGGGATTGCACCGCAGCCGAACAGCCCCCTGCGTGAGCAACTAAATGTGGTCTTGCTGCAAAAAATTTGAGGAATGGCGTGGCAGGAACAACTTAGCCAATATCTGGGAGAATGATGGTTCGATGTACACATTACTGGCGAATCTTGACCACCCTGTCCGCATCCTGGCGATCATTGCGTTCATTATCGGCGTTCATTTGAGTGTCATTTTAGTTGGAAAAAGGAGATTTTGACATGTCAGAGCTCACCTTATGGAAAAAACAGGAATTGGATAAACTCAGAAAAGATTTGGATCTTCTTTTCAGACGCTTTCGGAGAGGATTCGGCGTACCCCGGACGCTGCTCGAAGCTGCTGAATCATTTTCAACCGAATTTTCTGAAACCGAAGAGATGCTGGTTCTGAGTACCGATCTTCCGGGCATCAAACCGGAAGATATCGACATTTCGGTCACGGAGGATACCCTGAACTTGAAGGCCGAGACGAGGCAAGACTCCGTCGATGCGGACGATAATTTTCAGAGAATTGAAAAACGTACCCGCTCCTTTTCTAGATCGATTTCACTGCCCTGCAGAATAATCGCTGAAGAGGTTAAGGCGACCTACAAGGACCAGATTTTAAAAATTGAGCTTCCCAAATGCAAACCGAAGAAGGCACACGGTGTTGCGGTTAACAAGGGATAGCGTCCATTTTCGGACCTACAGTAGTGATCGCTACAGCGGGTCGATAGGGAGGCCAGTTTATAGGAACACTGGTCGATCAACTATTTTATTATTACCAAGAATATTCCGCCCACCAGGTAAGACGCAAACCAAATAAGGAGGGAACATATGTCCCAGGAAAAATTATATCCCAAAGTCCCCATCGAAAATCTCAGGTGGCGTTTGGATCCGGCCACACTGTCTTTCGAAACGACCCACGATCTGCACCCGTTGAAAGAAATAATCGGCCAGAAAAGGGGGGTTGAAGCATTCCGATTCGGCATCAAAATGGCGAAACCGGGCTACAACGTTTTTGTTACGGGCATGGCCGGATCGGGAAGACTGGCCACGGTAAAGCGACTCCTGGAAGAGATGTCGCAAAAAGACGGGGCGCAGGAAGACCTTTGCTACGTAAATTGTTTCAAGAACCCGGAGTCCCCGATTTTGATCCGGCTTCCGGCGGGAGACGGGAGTGCTTTCAAACGAGATACAAAAAATTTTGTCGAACGGCTGAAAAAAGAAATCCCTAAGCTATTCGAGAGTCAGGAATACATTAATGTGAAAAAAGAGATTATGGAAACTTACGAACGGCAGGCTAACAGCTTTTTTAAATCCTTGGAACAAAAAGTTAAAGCAGAGGGATTTGCCATTGTCGATGTTCAAATGGGCCAGTTTAAACGTCCGGAGGTAATGCCGTTGGTCGATGACAAACCCGTTCCAATTGAACAGCTGGAAACGATGGTGGAAAAAGGTCGGTTTCCGCAGGCAGAGTTCGATGCGCTGAAACAAAAACACGCCATATTGAGAAACCAGATCGATCAGATTTTTCTTGAAGTCAAAGATCTTCAAAAAGAAGTGGCTGAAAAAATTGAAAAAATGGACAAGGCGACTTTTTTGAAAACAGCTTCGGATTTAGCCGCCGAACTTGTGGAAAAATATAGCAATGATAAGCTAAGTCGTTACATTCAGGATATGATCGAAGACATGGCCGACAGTCTAAAAATTTTCAGCTCGCAAAGTCCGCCGCAAATCCCGGGCTTACCAATGATGATGCCTGAAGTGGATCTGTTTCAATCCTATGAAGTCAATTTGCTGGTGGACAACAGTCAGACGAAATGCCCTCCGGTCATCATTGAAGAATATCCAACTTACCGCAACATTTTCGGCACCATCGAACGTGTGGTGGACCGCAGCGGTGTCTGGCGCACCGATTTCAGTAAGATCAAAGCCGGATCACTGGTCAAGGCCAGCAGCGGGTATCTGGTTCTCAATCTCAAGGACGCCATTATCGAACCCGGCGTTTGGCAGGCCCTGAAACGCGCACTGAAAAGCAAAAAACTCGAAATTCAGACTTTCGACCCGATGTATTTTTTTACCACTACCGGTCTAAAACCGGAGCCGATCGAGTTAAATGTCAAAGTGGTGCTGATTGCCGATGCTTACCTCTATCATTTACTCGGATACTATGATGAAGACCTGCGCAAGGTATTCAAGGTCAGGGCTGACTTTGATACGGTCATGGACAAAAACGAGCAGACGATTCAGCAGTTTGCGGAATTTGTCAAAATGGCAACCGATGAAGAGAATTTAAGGGCGTTCGATCGGACGGCGGTGGCTGCTCTGGTGGAGCAGGCCGTCAGGATGAGCGGAAGACAGGAAAAGATTTCCACCAGCTTTCCAGCCGTTTCCGACCTGATTCGGGAGGCTGATTATTGGGCCGATCAGGAAGACCAGTCCCTGGTTGGCGAACAACATGTCGACAGGGCCATCGAAGCGCGTATTTTTCGATCCAACCTGGCGGAAGAGCGGATCCAGGAAATGATCGACCGGGGAACATTGATGATCGATGTGGCGGGAGACGTCGTTGGCCAGGTCAACGGACTGGCTGTTTATTCCCTCGGTGAGTATATCTTCGGCAAACCGTCCCGCATCACCGTATCGACTGCCATGGGCCGTGCCGGTCTCATAAATATTGAACGCGAAGCCGACATGTCCGGCAATACTCATAATAAAGGCGTTCTGATCCTCGGCGGTTATTTGAGAAAGAAGTTCGCACAGGACAAACCGATCACCATGAGCGCCAGTATCGCATTTGAGCAATCCTACAGCGGAGTCGACGGCGACAGTGCTTCTTCTACGGAAATCTACGCCTTATTGTCCAGTTTATCCGGGGTCCCCATCAAACAGAATATCGCCGTAACCGGTTCGGTCAATCAAAAGGGCGAGGTTCAGGCCATCGGTGGCGTCAATCAAAAGATCGAAGGGTTTTTCGATTGCTGTCGCCACAAAGGCTTGAGTGGTGACCAGGGAGTCATCATCCCCGAAAGCAATGTCAAAGATTTAATGTTGCGCAAAGATGTCGTAGAAGCGGTCAAAGAGGGTAAATTTAGTGTTTACTCGGTCAGGAATATTGATGAAGGCATTGAAATCCTCACCGGAAAGGTGGCCGGCGCACCCCAGGCAGACGGCACCTATCCGGAAGAAACGATCAACTTTCTTGTCGACCGCAAATTGAAGGAACTGGTCGAGGGCATCAAAGAATTTGGCGGCGGGACAGGCGAGGAAGGAAAAAAAAACGGATAATCCTTTGATGCCCGGCAGGCGTTGTCGTTGGATGACATGTTTGTAATTAATGCATAAAAATTTTGTCAGTTTAAAATAAAAAAAAAGTAGGACCAAGCGTATATCAGTCTGTATTTGTTCTATATTTAAATTTAAGTAATTAATGGTGCGATTCTTGCTCCATTACAGCCCGTCGTTGAACTTCCTATTCTTAAAAACCGATTGGGTGTGAATGCAGGAGGGATCAAACCGGTGAAACGGCTACTCTATTTAATCTTTTTCTTTCTTTTTCTGACTTCAAACTATGCTTATGCCGATTTTGAAAGTGAGGTGATTGACCTGGTGAATGCCGAAAGAGCTACCCAGGGACTTCATCCCTTGACCGTCGACGACAACCTTGCGACGGCCGCCCGGGACCATTCCGAAGACATGGGACTGCAGGGTTATTTCAGTCACACCAGCCTTGATGGACGCACTGTACCGGATCGAATTACGGCTGCAGGGTATTCCTACAATACCTATGGCGAAAATATCGCCGGTGGCCAGCCAACCCCTGAAGCGGTCATCGATGCCTGGATGGAAAGCTCCGGACACAGGGCAAATATATTGAACCCGATTTTTTGCGACATCGGTGTTGGATATGCTTATCTGGCGAACAGCCCTTATCGCCATTACTGGACCCAGGATTTTGGACGCAAGACCGGGGTCAGTGCCTGTCCGGATATTACGACATATACCATTACGGCTACTGCCGGTTCGGGAGGTGATATTTCCCCGGAAGGAAATGTCTCCGTCTATCAAGGCAGCAATATTACCTTCACGATGACACCGAATCCGGGTAACTGCGTGTCGGAACTGAGGGTGGATGGTGATGAGAAGAACATTGCAACCAGCTATGTGTTTTCGAATGTTGGCAGCAACCACACCATTGAGGTGAACTATGTCGTTAATCAGTACCCACCGGCAGCCAATGCCGGTCCCCCCCAAATTGTTGAAGAGGGTCAAACTGTCACGCTGGATGGGTCTCAGTCAACAGATCCCAATGATGCGGTCGTAACCCATGAATGGACTCAGATAAGCGGACCGCCGGTAGTGTTGTCCGATGAAAATGCCATCAAACCTACTTTTGTTGCTGGCCCCATCACTGAAGATACCACGGTTGTCTTTCAATTGACGGTGTATGACTCGGGTAGTCTTTCCGATTCCGACACGGTTGACATAACAATTAAAGAAAACGGAATACATGATTTACCGGATGATGTCATCACATTTCATTCAACAGCGGCGAAGGTGATGGGAATAAAACCTGGCAGCGGCGCCGCCCTGGTGAGCTTATATCCGGTGGATCCTGCGAGTGACAATATTGGGGATAGGAATGAAATGCCCGAAGACATGATTTACGGCCTCATCGATTTTAAAATTAAAGTCAATACACCCGGCAGCAGTGCGACCGTCACGATTTTTTTACCGGAATCGGTACCTCAGGGCTATAAATGGTATAAATATAGCCAAAACCGTGGCTGGTACGATTACAGTGCAAACGTCGCATTCAACAGTGAACGAAATCAGTTGAGCCTAACCCTGGTAGACGGTGCCACGGGTGACGACGACGGTGAGCGAAACGGAATCATTGAAGATCCTTCCGGACTTGGGGTTGCACGCGATGACAATGACGGCAACAGCAGTGGCGGCGGATCAGGGGGCTGCTTCATTGGCACAATGGTACATAGCTTCTTTGTATGGTAGCGTATAATCTATTGCAACAGCCTTATTAACGACCATTTGATCTCACTACAGAGAGCACTGAGATGTAATTTATTGGAGGTCGGGCAACGGCAAACCAAAGGTTTCAGCGGTATCTTCTAATAGCTCTTGCTGCATTACAAAGGTCTGGCATTTTCATTCAATGGATAAACTTTTTTGCCCATCGCCGTTTCCCTCTCCCGATGGACAAAAAGAATCAGTGTATCTGTGTCCTCCACTTCTCTGTGGTGAAAAGGAATGTTGAAGTCCGCGGCGGATCCTTTAATCTCTCCTGGGTTAAATTCCCTGCAGCTTGCTGCGATAAAAGTGAGTTAAATCCTAAAAAAATGATACTCCGCGGTTTGCCGCGGAGAGATTTCATAATTCATCCTGAGCAATTTAAGGATACGGGTTAAGATCGTATTGGGTTGGCGTAACTTAGAAGATGGTCACTTTTTACAATCCCCATAGATACAGGTGAAAATACCTCTACGACACTCAACAGCCATGAGCACCGCGGCTCAGTTCAACATTGTTTTATCCATCATCCCTCTATTCTCAAAATTACGTAACCTCCTATAATTTTTGACTTTGACACGCATGCCTGATATATCTTTATTTATTACGGGACAATGGATAAAACTCTAAACGTTAGGTACTAAATTAAAACCGGCAACGGAGTACCAATGACAAATTTCAAAGAAAAATCCAATTTAATATGGACGGTAGCAGACCTCCTTCGTGGAGACTATAAACAATCCGACTACGGCAAGGTGATTCTGCCGATGACGGTTTTGCGCCGCCTGGATTGTGTTCTGGCGCCCAAGAAACAGAACGTACTGGATTACCTTTCCAAAGTTGAAAAACTGTCCGACAGTGCCAAGGACCTTGCCTTAAACAAGATTGCCGGGGCCAATTTTCATAATCAAAGTCAATTCGATTTTGCCAGATTGGTGGCCGATCCCAACCATATTGCCGCCAATTTGCGCAACTACATCAACGGCTACTCCGCATCCGCCCGCGAGATTATCGAATATTTCAATTTTGACGATCAGATCGAACGCATGGATGATCCCAAGGCCGACATTCTGTTCCAGGTGGTCAAAAAGTTTGCCGATATCGATCTATCGGACATGGGTTCCGAGGATATGGGCTATGTGTTCGAAGATTTGATCCGGCGTTTTGCTGAGCAGTCCAATGAAACCGCCGGGGAACACTTCACCCCCAGGGAAGTGATCAAGCTGATGGTCAATGTGCTGTTCAATGCGGACAGTCAGGCACTGACCCAGCCGGGCATTGTCAAAACCCTTTATGACCCGGCTTGTGGCACGGGTGGCATGCTTTCTATTGGTGAACAGCATTTATGCGGAAAAGATACCGGAATGAATCCCCAAGCCAAGCTGGAACTTTTCGGCCAGGAGATCAACCCAGAATCCTATGCCATCTGTAAGTCGGACATGCTCATCAAGGGCCAGAACCCGACCAACATCAAATTTGGTAACAGCTTCACTTTGGACGGCCTAAAAGATGAAAAATTTGATTACATGCTCTCCAATCCGCCCTTTGGCGTGGATTGGAAAAAGGCCAAAAAAATCATCACCGACGAACACAAGGACAGCGGCTTTGCCGGCAGGTTCGGGGCGGGTCTGCCGCGCATCAATGACGGCTCTCTACTATTTCTGCATCACATGATCTCCAAAATGAAACCACCGGCAGCCGGAGGCAGCCGCATCGGCATTGTCTTTAACGGTTCCCCCCTGTTCACTGGCCAGGCCGGCAGCGGGGAAAGCAACATCCGCCAGTGGATTATTGAAAATGACTGGCTGGAGGCGATTATCGCCCTGCCGGACCAGCTTTTCTACAATACCGGCATTTCAACCTATGTCTGGATTCTCAGCAACAACAAAAGCGATGATCGCAAAGGCAAGGTTCAACTGATCAACGCCACCGGCACCAAGGATGATGAGCAGGTGAAAAACGGGGAGCGGGAGCTCAATCGTTTTTGGGAAAAAATGCCCCGCTCCCTGGGCAACAAGCGCAAACAGATACCGGAAAACGGCGATCATAAGGGCATTGGCTTTATCACCCGGCTTTATGGCGATTTTGAAGAGAACGAATTTGTCAAAATCCTGCCCAACGC
>JARFPZ010000614.1 GCA_029288035.1 Desulfosarcina sp. | reverse complement strand
TCCGCCAGCGATAATGAGAAAGAAGAAACGGCATTCGTTCAAGGCCTGACCCGGGCCACACAACAAGGCGGGTTGCTCCACCACCTGTTCGGGGTCCGCAGCCAGGGATATTGCCGCGTCATTCCCCGGTCCGGCCTGCGCCTCTATTTGGCAGGGATTCTAATCGGACACGAAATCCGGGGGATGCGGGAGATCTACCCGCAGCTTAAATCCATTACCATCATCGCCGGCCAAGAAATTGCTGAAAGATATGGTCGCGCCTTTGAGTTTTTTGGTCTGGAGACGACACGGGTTGACGGCGCAGCGGCGGCTTTCGGCGGGCATCTGAAAATTGCCCGCGCAGCCGGGTTGATTCGCAAATAACCGTGATATTTTGGCGTAGATTAAAGACGCCTCTGGCCGCAAGCATCCAGTCTGATTGAGAAAGAAACGAATGAAAGCGAAGAGTAAAATACGGCAAAAATAAGGAATGGATTCTCATCTTTAAAAGAAAGTTGGACCCCGGAGAAATAAGTATATAAGAGATTTCACAGGGCAGGCAGGATCAACAGGATCATCGGGATAAAACGGCCTTCGGCCGTAAGGGCTCCTCGCCGAAGGCGAAAAATCCCGTCAATCCTGTAAATCCTGTCTAAAAAAATAAAATCGAATCCATTCCTCTGAAGTATCATATAAGCGTTATAGCTATTCAATGAAAGGTATTTCCATGCCCAACCCCGCCTCAAAGAGCATAAAATCATTGCTATCCGAAATGCCCCTCATCGCCATTCTGAGGGGAATCAAACCCGCAGAAGCGCCCCAAGTAGCAAAGGTGTTGATTGATGCCGGTTTTCGCATCATCGAAGTCCCCCTCAATTCGCCCAACCCCATTGAAAGTATTCGACGCATGGTTCATGAACTGGGCGACCAAGCCCTTTTTGGCGCCGGTACGGTCACCGATCCTTTATCCATAGCTGAGATCAAGGCAGCCGGCGGACGGGTGATTGTCTCGCCTCATCTAGATGCCGATATTGTTAATCTCACTAAGAAAAGTGAACTTTTTTCCATACCCGGGGTTGCTACACCCAGTGAGGCATTTAGCGCCCTTGCCGCCGGGGCGGATGCCTTGAAGTTATTCCCCGGAGAGGCTTGCCCGCCCAAAGTATTGAAGGCCATTAAGGTCGTTCTGCCGCCCCAAACGCTCCTGCTACCCGTAGGCGGCATAAATACGGGCAACATGGCTGACTATTGGCAGGCTGGGGCGGCCGGTTTCGGTATCGGCTCCAATCTATACGCCCCCGGCCGCAATGTTGAAGAGATTGCCCTTAGGGCGAATGAACTGGTAGTCGCGATGAATAGCATTCGAGGCGGATAGAAACAAAGGCAACGGTGGCGGACTCATTTTCTAACTCGAATGTTGCCGCCGATATTCGCATCGCAGGACCGAGCTTCAGGATGAGCCGGATGAAAGGAGGTGATTCTTATCGACGGCAGGTTATATTTCCATTAATCAGAAGGGGCTTTATGCAAAAAAGAGGAGGTGCGCTATGAAGAGAATCGGTTCTACCAAATTATTGGTCGGGAATTATAGGGTTGTTCAGCAAACCTAGCATATTCCGGTTCAATTTTTTGGTGGGTTTGAAATTGCAATCTCCAACTCTGCTAAAAAATGGCCTGACACTATTTATTGCGTGCCTCGTTTGAGACAAGATTTTTCAGTCAAAATTCCTAAATCTTACCTTCCGAATCACCATGGAAAAATTCTTGCAATTTCCATCCGAGACATGTAATTTTAGGGAAATTGTGACTTGAATAAAAGCTGGCTAATGAATTGCGCTATTGTTAAGATCCGTCACTCGAATTCAAGACAAAAGGAGATATCTCATGACATACGATGAGATTGTCCAGTTTCACGGACATGAATGCCCTGGGCTTGCCATGGGCTATAGAATGGCGACCGCTGCAATGGAAACTCTTGAATCGTTTCGTGCTGAAGACGAAGAATTGGTGGCAATTGTGGAAAATGACGCTTGCGGAGTCGACGCTCTCCAGTGTGTTACCGGCTGCACCTTTGGTAAGGGGAATTTACTGTTCCGCGATTACGGAAAGCACGTTTATACCATATACTGCCGATCATCACGTTTGGGTGTCCGTGTGCATTTTCACGGAAATGAAATTCCAGAAGGTTTACGCGAAGACCGAAACGCCCTGGCCAATTGGCTTATGTCAGCATCCAACGATCGCATCCTTTCTGTGACCCAAACTTCTATTCCCGAACCTGAACCAGCAAAAATCCGCGAATCAATACCATGCGCGTTCTGCGGTGAAAGCGTCATGGAATCTCGTATCCAGCAATTGCATGAGAAACCAATTTGCATTCCATGTTATGAGAAGCAACAGAAGTTTGACCAAAACACTGCGGCAGGTACTGACACGCCGGGCTCCTGAGGTCTGGGGTAGAATATTTTCCTTGATAAAGTCTGCAACGGATAACTATAGCCAGGTTACCCCGGTACTCCAATAGACTACCTAAAGAATTGCTGTAAGGGCAAACCAATGCCACCTCAATAATCATTCCGCCAACACTCAAAGATTACTTCAACAAATGCACATTCCCGATGCGCATATTATTTAGGCCGGCATCCCTGGCCGCCTGGCAGCTAGGATTTCCCCTTTCTTTTGATTAAGCGCCACCCGAGAGGCGTTTAGAGAAAAGGGAAGTTGTGGTGACGGGTCTCCGCCAAAATAACAAATACAGGAGGTCTGTGGATCAATATCACGAACCAGATCCTCTGCTGATCCGGTGAGCATCTGCGGCTATTTCAAGAGCCTTTTGCGGTCGTTGTCGTATACAGTTCAGACAAACGACCAATGCTTTGGAAATGTCGCGTGACGTGATCCCACACAGTTGACACTTTGCCATAAGGATGTCCCTTCTTATTGGGATTAGAAAATAACTGTCAGAGCACGGAAAACACGATTTTGTAGGACTGAATCTTTTTAGATGTGCAATTGCCGAATTTTAAAAAGCGTTGGATTTCATTTCAGTCTTGTTTTCAAAAACAAGATGTCTGTATCGATCTCACTATTTCGTCCATTAAAAACCCTTGTGATATCACTTTGAAACCTGCTACTGATAAAATTATGTCAAATCTGATTATGAATCAAAGAAAAAATAAAGGGGCCTTTATGATGTCCAAGGTTATTAGCATTCACGAATATATTCTCAAACCTGATGCAAGTGAACGACAATTTGTGAAGGCTATCCTTAACGCTAAGGAGCGTGGTCTACTGCGCCTGCCCGGTCTTGTAGACTACTATCTGGTTAAAGGAATTAGAGGCTTTCGACATGGTTTATATGCAGCCGTTTGGGTCTATGAAAGCAAAGAAGCGTGGGAAAGCCTATGGGGACCAAAAGACAAACCGATCAACAAGACAGACTATCCAGAAAATTGGAAAATCTGGGAAAATGAGGTGTTGTTCCCTTTTCTGGATCAGGATCCAGACAAGATCAAATTTACGTCTTACCAAGAGTTTTGACAATCCAGCAACTGACTAACTAACAACTGTCGACGGGCAAGGTGGGTCCTTTTTGGAAGGCCTTATTGTCTACCTTTAAAGGCCGGTCAATTCTACATAGATGTTTACATTATCTGACATTTTTAGAGGCAGAATTTTTGTCAGATACATTGAAAACACAAAAAACCATAGAGAGGCTCCAGAATCGCATCGCTCCCATTGAGATGAGCTCTGATGACTTCCGAGCAGCAGGCCACGGTTTGATAGATGCAATTGCAGATTTCCTGACTTCATTACCTGAGCGTCCGGTAGGACCAGGAGAGACTCCTGCTGAGGTACGACGCGTTTTGGGGAACCCCCCCCTACCTGAGGAAGGGACCTCTCCTCACCAGTTGCTAGAGGAAACTGCGAATCTCATGTTTGAACATTCGTTATACAATGGTCATCCTCGTTTTTGGGGATACATAACATCCTCAGCCGCACCAATTGGTGCCTTGGCGGATCTGCTGTCCTCGGCCGTAAATCCCAACGTAGGAGGCTGGTTATTGTCACCCATGGCATCCGAAATCGAGGCGCTGACAATCAATTGGATCGCTGAACTTATCGGTTTTCCGTCAGATTGCGGCGGGTTACTTGTGAGCGGGGGCAATGTTGCTAATTCCGTAGGGTTTCTGGTTGCCAGACGAATGAAGCTGGGTGAAGACGTGCGCACCAAGGAAATGATGGGACTGAATGGCAGGCAGCCAATCGTGTATTGCTCAAGGGAGACCCACACATGGATTGAGAAAGCGGCCGACCAGTTTGGTATCGGAACCAACGCCATCCGATGGATAGCGACCAATGAAAAACCACAGATCGACTCTGATGCTCTACGGATGCAAATCGACAAAGACAAGGCTGATGGCTATGCCCCATTCCTGGTGGTGGGCACAGGGGGCTCAACAGCGGTTGGGGCAGTGGATGACCTTCCCGAGCTCGGGGAGATCTGCCGCCAAAATGAGCTTTGGTTTCATATAGATGGCGCCTACGGCGGATTTGCCGCGACGCTACCGGAGGGGCCTTCCGAACTCAAGGATTTGAGTAAGGCAGACTCAATTGCGATCGATCCTCACAAATGGATGTACTCTGCGTTAGAGGCGGGGTGCATCTTGGTACGTGCTCCTGAAGCCCTCATCGACACCTTCAGCTATCACCCGACGTACTACAAATTTGATGAGGCTATTGAAGAAGCCCCCATCAATTTCTACGAATACGGCCCGCAGAACTCTCGGGGATTTCGAGCGTTGAAAGTATGGTTGGGGATGAGGCAAGTGGGCAGGCAAGGACATTTCCGGATGATTGCCGAGGATATCCAACTCGCCGATCACCTCTACGGGATTGTTGACCAGCATCCAGAGTTGGAGGCATTCACGCAGAATTTGAGCATTACCACCTTCCGGTACGTTCCACGCAATCTGATTGGGGATCAAATGCAGACAGAAGAGTATTTGAACAAGCTGAACGAGGAGCTCTTGGCCGAACTGCAGAATAGTGGAAAGGCCTTCATTTCAAATGCTTTAATCGGAGAGAAATATCTATTGCGATCCTGTATCGTGAATTTTTGCACCTCATTGGAGGATGTGAGGGCATAACCTGAGATCGTGACGTGTCTTGGAGGAAGAGTTGACGCTGCCCTAAGGCCCAATCATTTGCGCGCCAAGTAATGAGATGCACATGTTGGAGTTCACCGTCGTTGGCAACCCATAATGCGCTGCAGGCACAAGAAACTCATAGCTATCGGTGAAGCGGCAGGACAGATTATGCGAAAGGTTCTAATAAGCGAAATACATCAGGTCCAGACATCCAAGCCCTCGGACCTTTCGCCGCAATTGTTGTTGGTGTGTGCCTAACTACCCACTGGAACGAACTATCGATTCAGCCGCAGAAGCAAGCGATTATGAGAATGCAGGTTACTCGAAAGGCATTTGGGGGAAAGATCCCCGGTTGCTCAGTTCGAAACTGTTAATCAAGATATCTCCAACGTACTGCTATCCTGTTGTTTCTATCTTTCATTTTCAAGTTGATGGTCGATCAACTCTAAAATCCCTCAACCTGCCTGGGAAAGTAGTCTTCGCAAGATCCCTCACGGTAAACATCGGCGGTGGCGCAGTGCAGGCCGCCGCCGAATGCGCTGACAGCCCTGAACGGCACGGGAATCACTTCAAAGTCTAACGAATCGAATTGTTCCAGCTGCGCGGTCTCCTCGGCATCCACGCACACGGTGTTGTGGTCCAGCATCAAGGTGTTCATGGATAGCCATTGACTGCAAAAGGAGAGGTAGGGATGCCCGTCCAGACCCGGTTGGGCGCATTCGACAATTTCCCAGTCGTTCTTTTTAAACAACTCAACCATTTTCGGCTCCAACGATACGCGCACGGGATTACTCATGGCCAGGCCCGGACGCAGGATTACGAAGGTAGCGTCGATATGGGTGGGATTGGCCCCCCGGAAATAGGTGGCGTGAATGCGGTGGTCGGGATAGTGCCGCCGCAGCCAGTCGATGCCCGCCGCGTTCGTGACCGAAGAGTGATACACGAAGAGATCCTTGCCGGCCCGGCCCACATCAGCGGCATCGAAGAGCGGCTCCTCCTCGGTGAGTGCCCAGCCGCCGGTACGCATGGCTTCCTCCTTTTGCTCCTCGGTCCAGCATTTATACTCTTTCCAGTAGTTGGGTTTGTAGCTGGCATCGGTCAGGCGGGGCTTGGGAGCCGCCTCCCATCGAAAATTGGGATCCTCCCGATAGTAGGCTTGCAATAGCGGCCGATAACAGATATATTCGAACCAGCGACTGCGATATGACATGGTGGCTTCCAGGATTTCGTTGCCCACGGTGAGCAATAAATCCCGGGCTGGCATGCAACCGAACTGGGTCTTCTGTTGCCAGTCCGGGGTGGAAACAGGTTCACTGAAATCAATGGGGCTGGGCCGGTCCACCCGGATGCCGCGCTTTTCGAGGATCGCCACAAAATTATCCATCTGTTCGGTCGCCTTGGCCTGCATCTCCTGTGGTAGCGGTCCATACATGCCGTCGGGCAATCCCCGGTTGGACAGATCATGGGCGATGGCCGGTTCGGGGGCCTGGATCATGGTACCGTCGGGGCGACCCACGATGACGTGCTTCAGGGGATCCCACTCATTCCAGGAGTTGACAGTGGTACAGTTTTTTTTTTCGGTCATATTTTTTCTATCTCCTCTGATTAACAGTTTTTTTTT
>JARFPZ010000612.1 GCA_029288035.1 Desulfosarcina sp. | reverse complement strand
CGGATGTAAGATCTTCAGACCATAGTAGAGCAATGTGGGAACCACACCGCTTAATATCCAGACGCCGATCAAGATCCCGATGATAGAAAGTATAACAATAGCCTGCAGCGAATTGGCGATGCCTTTCAACATCCCTGCTTGTACCACTTCCCATTCAAATCCGGCTCTCCAAGCCATCACCGCAGCGACAAAAACACCTAAAAGCATGGGAATATGAGGATCGGCGCCATACACCACAATCGATATGCTGATGCCGGCAACAAGGGAAACAAGGGAAATTAAGGCTTCCCAAATATAAGGATCTCGTTGTTTTTGTGCTTTTAACATAACCTCGCTCTCCTTTCATTGTTAAATGGTTTTCTGTTTCAGTTGATTTTAGATTCTGATCTGCAGATTTTGCGCTTTTAGTGGTCTGTCCGGGCTATAGTTATTTTTTGATGTTATTCTTCAACGTCATTGTGGCTTATCGGTCCTTCTCGTTGCCGATCTAAGCATACAGGTAAATAAAAATTCCAATTGCGGCAAAAAGAAAAAACGGTTGAAACACCCGACCGAACAATTCGAGCCGTGTTGCCAGTATGTCCTTGCTGCGCAGATTGGCGATAAGCTCCGCGACAGAAATGACAATTCCTGACAGGATCAGGGCATAGGTAGCGAAGTAAATATAGTCTATCGCTACGAGATACCCGATATTCGGTAACTGGCCGGCGGTTTTAATGCTTAATAATATTGCGGTTAACAGCGCTGTCACGCCAAGATTCATCCGTGCCACGAACGGCGGCCCCTGGGGGGATACGAAGAGCATCGCATACCCGAGTAAAATGATGATAAACAGGGGAATCAGATTTTTAAGTGCGTAGCTTTTCGCATTCCTTTGGATCTCGGTGACGAGATTGAAACGAGAGTAGCCAATATCAGTATCAGCCGTGGGGTGGAACATACGCGGATTGCCAAGGGTAGAATCGGTGGCGCTGATGTCCGAAAAAACCAGCACATCCTGCAGATGCCATTCGCCGGCAGGATCGAGGATGGAATGCTTTATAGGACTCTCTACCGGAGCTTTGCCCCCATCACGCTGCATCCCGATATCGTCGGCGACAAACAAAAGCCGATTACTGTCAAGGTTTTTATGCCGAAAACGGATACTTAATGTCTGTGAGTCAAATGGATAATCGCGAAAAGTAAAGGCCTCCTGAAAATCACCTTTGACTCGATATGCGCTGTATGAAACAGCATCAATATCCATTTCCATAATGGCATCATTAAGATGTATGTCCTTGGCAGCATTGAGAAACTCTATTTTACTATAATCAAGGGACCCACGGTGTCTGAACCACAAGTAAAAATCTGCACTGAAAGTTCCATTTCTTGAATCGATATTGCTGAGCTCATTGATGTCTATTCCCGTATAAATCACTGTTGTTTTGTACATAAAGTGATCATCGATAACGAGAATATTTCCCTCTTCTAGCTTTTTATCCAAATCGGCGATGGCTTCGGGGTTTACTATCGGCTTGAGCTGAATAGGTGCCGAGATCAGCTTGCTCTGCAAATAAACACCGAAAGGAAAAGGCTTCATGGCATTGCCGTGTTCATCAAAATAGATGCGACCGGTAACTCCTTTGTAGGCAGTTTCAATGTTGCTGAATGTCGTCAACTGACTGCGGATACGTTCGCGACGCTGTGCCGGATCACCCCCCGACTTTGCCCGCCCGATAGCCTCAATGGCAATGGCCGCCGCATCAAAACTCGTCGCAGCCAGGTCATCGGGGTCTCTGCCAAATCGCCGTTTGAATGCACGGTTGAATTGCTGTGCCTTAAAGTTGCCGATGTCGCGTATAAAGAATGTTGTCGCATAGATACCATCCGTATAATGGGCGGGATTCCTCTTTGCTAAAGAAATGTCCTTGAATCTTCTTAGGAAGTTTTCCGATCCGAGGGCGTCCCCCCCAACAACCGTGAGGTCGATGCCCGTGTCGCGAACCAACCGGACCAGCCTGGCAGCTTCGAGGTCTTGGAGTCCCACAAACAAGGCCCCTGGTCTTGGATCGCGTTGCAACTCCTGGGTGATCGTCTTGAGTATCCTGTCGACATCATCTGTCTCTGAATTAACGCCCCAGACGCTTTTTATCCGAAGCCCCAGTTCGTCGGCAGTCCGCACAAAGGAACGTTGCAGGGCGGAACCGTAGGCGTCTCGCTCAAATACGATGTTGACCGCGTCCTGTTTAAGTATCCGATGGGTATAAATGGCAGAAAATCTTCCCTGAAAATTAGTATCCGGAACGACGCGAAAGTACCATTTGTTACCCTCGGTGACCTCAGGAGCGGTTGCACTCGCAGTTACCGCAGGAATGCCATGCTGCTTGTAGATCTTCCCGGCTTCAAGAGAGATCGAGCTATAATAGTGCCCGATTACGACCAATGCGTTGCTGTCTCGTGCAACTTTCCGGGCTTTTTCTCGAGCAATGTCTTTGTCGTTTTGATCGTCGTAAGCAAGTACCTCCAGTTTTCTGCCGTCAACCCCGCCGCGTTCATTGATTTCTGCAACACATAGATTCACCCCATCTAACATAGCCTGGCCTGCAGCGTGGTCTTTTCCGGACATGGGACCGATGACGGCTATCTGAAGTGTGTTGTCATCCGCACATGCACTAATTAAAAGCATTAGGACCACTACTATGACAGAAGATAGAGCCCTAATAACTCTACATATCTTTAATCCACTCAATGCATAAATTAATGCGGTGGCCTTGCCAAAACGCAAAGTGCCCATAGTTTTCCGGACACATAGTCTTAGAATCCCGAATTTACCAGACATAGCGATGATTTTTTGGTTTACTTCACCAGTCAGATATAGTTAATCTAATATGAACCGAACCATTTGCTATAAAGTTTATCGTATATGCCGTTTTTTCTTAATTTCAAAAGGGCTCGATTAACCGATTCACGGAGTTCACTTCCCTGCGGGAACAAGAAACCGTAATATTGAATGTCAAAGAGCGGGCCGACAACCGAAACTCTCCCCGCCCCTTCATTGCGAGCATAGTAGAGGATTGTAGGCGAGTCAAAAACTACCGCATCAACCTCGCCTTTTAAAAGCCTGTCGTAGGCTTGATCTATTGATTTCGTAGGAACGACAACTGCACCTAGCTGCTCCAACGCAGTAACACTTGTTGTTCCTTCAACCGTTGCAACCAATCTATTTCTAAGATTCCGCTGGTCGGTGATATCGGAGTGAAGTTTTTGTAAAGTGATTGCCGAAGACAGCTGTGCAATAGCCCATCCAAAAAACCCGATTCCTATTACCATTACAAATAAGGCCATCAGTCGGCCAACCCACTTGCGAGGCACAATGTCGCCATAGCCGACAGTAGTCATGGTCGCCAGAACATACCAATATGCTTGAAATATCCCTGGTAAATATTTGGAACTGATGTATTTACGACCTCTTTCAACCAACCAAAAGACATGCCCGGATATAATGATAAACAATCCAATGTAGGTTAAAGATTTCACAACGATTGGTGAGTAAAAGGATTTCACAGATTCGGTCAGGCTAAATTTTGTTTTATTTAAGACCAGAATACGCAAGCCGGAATCTAAATAGTGGTGGGAAAAGTCGACAATCTCTTCCCGTTCGCTAGTCACGGTAATGCATGAAAAAGCGACATCTGCATTACCTTCAACCAAATCCGTAAAAATTCCCTTTAGATCGGTCTCATTATAAGTAAACGCTAATTCCAATTCTTGCGCTATTTCTTCCCAAAGCTCAATGTCAAAGCCGGTATAAGTAATATTGGAATGCATGACACATGGCGCAGTTATCTCAATGTCCACTACCAGCGGCTTTTCTTGAGATTCAACCGTTCTTACCAAACCCAAGGCCAGAACGGAAAGGACGAAAGAAAAAAATATCTTTCTTTTCGATAATCTTCTATCGTTTGCCATTTGTTGAGCCCCTGGCTTCAACCATAGACGTGTGATTCAGGCGTGTAGACCCCTTTCCGAATTTTGATATGATCTTATTTTAGAAATACCTCTTCCAGGCATTCAGCCAGGAATCCTATTTCACTCTCACTTATATTGAGCGGTGGAGAGATTCGAATGGTGTGGCCGTGACAGTCATTGACGATAATGCCCATTTCGAGTAATTTTCGACAAAACATCATCGCGTTCCCGTGTTTCACTTCAATGCCGATGAACAAGCCTTTTCCCCTGACCTCCGTGATGTCCTTGGAGCGCACGGCGATTTTCATGAGATGTTGTTTCAGCTCTTTTCCTTTAATCGCTGATGCCTTTGCCAAGTTCTCATCTTCAAGCACTTCTAAAGCCGATACCCCGGCGACACAGGCAAGAGGGTAACCGCCAAAGGTTGAGCCGTCAGAACCCACATGAAACGCAAGATCCATCAATTTGGCGTTGGTGACAAATGCGGACAAAGGAATAAGCCCTCCTGACAAGGCCTTGCCTAATATGAGGCCGTCTGGAACGACATCTTCATGTTCGAAGCAAAAATTTTTCCCCGTACGCCCCAGGCCGACCTGAATCTCGTCGAGCAGAAGCAGCAAATCGTGATCATCGGCAATTTCGCGAAGGCCTTTTAAAAATCCGGCGGGAGGAATTCTCATCCCCCCCTCACCCTGAAGGGGCTCAACTAAAATACCACATGTATTCTTGTTGATCGCCGCCTTTACGGCATCAAGATCACCGAATTCGACCGATACGAATCCGGGAGTCAGAGGGCCGAAGCCGGCACGATAATTTTGCTGTGTTGAAAAGGAGATCACCGTAGTCATGCGGCCATGGAAATTGTTATTGAAGACGATAATTTCTTGTTTGCCGTCGGGGATGTTCTTTTCCTTGAACCCGTAATAACGCGCCATTTTGATGGCGGTTTCGACAGACTCGACCCCACCGTTTTTCGGCATGACTTTATTGCCGTTCCTGCCGAAACGAGGCCCCAGCTGAGGAACAAATTCAGCAGTTTTGGAGAGAAACATCGCCAGGGGATCCGTGTAAATGACATTTGAAATAACCGACGCATAATTCCCTACCAACGCCCGCATCAGGGCATTGACGACTTTTGGGTGATGATGGCCAAGGTTTGCGGCGGAATATGCGGCAAGGCAATCGAGATATTTTCTGCCGTCTATATCCGTAATCCAGCTACCCTGGGCTGTTCTCACAACCACCTTGAGTCGATCGTAATGATGGGCCCCGAAATTTTGCTCCAATGCATAGACAGCATCATCTGTCATATTTGAAAATCCAATAACGGAGGTATCGTAAAGTTTTATAGGTGTGTTTTGCATGGCAAGCCCTCCCCATTTGGATATATGTTGCTATCTTTATAGCAACTTTATAGAAAAGTCAGTCAAGTTTGTCAAGATATTTTTGGTTTTGACAGAATTTTTCTTTTAACGTATAGTTATTAATTATAAATAGGCTAACCAAAGCTGTTTACTTTTCGTAGACTGATATAAAACAGAACTCGACTTTGATTCATCATCAGATTGATAAAACGGAAGATTGGCATTATTGTTGTTATATATATAGCAACTTATAAGGAGGATACATAGATGGATGTCGCGGCAATATTGAGGGATTTTGCTTTTTCAAAATATGAATCATCGTGCTACCTGGCCCTGCTAGCACAACATCCGGCAAACGGGTCTCAGCTTAGCAAGCTTTCAGGCATAGCCCGGTCCAGAATTTATGATGTTCTCCGCAGCCTTGCAAATAAAAAGGTTGTTTTTGAGATTGAGAAAGGGCTCTATGTGCCATTGCCTTTTGAGGAATTGAAAAAGCGACTTCGCAGTCAGTTCGAATCAAACCTCAAAATCCTGGATGATCAGCTGAATGCCATGATAGATCAGTCCAGTTTCGAATACCTGCTAACCCTGAATGGCGTCCAGGAAGTCCTTTCCAAAGCAACGGATATTATCGATTCCGCCAGACAAGAACTCTACCTGCGTCTGTTTCCGGATACCTGGGAGCGCTTAAAGGATCATATCGAAATGGCTATTCAACGGGGTGTTGGTGTCCGATTTATATCCATGGGACCTATGGAACTGCCTTACGACATACAAATTTTTCATCCTGATGTCGAACATCTTAAGGATAAACTCGGAGGAGAATCCATCGACATAATCGCCGATAAAAAAGAAGCCTTATCAGGCATATTCGAAACAGACAATGCTCACCATTCACCTTTTATCTGGACTCGAAACCACTGGTTTGTCATTGCGAATCGCGATAGCCTTCGTCACGACTTCTATCATTATTTCTTAGATAAGCTGTATGAAAAAGGAGAATCACTTTCAACTCGTGATAAACAAAT
>JARFPZ010000593.1 GCA_029288035.1 Desulfosarcina sp. | reverse complement strand
ATAACCGAAATGATCAAGATCGTCCATATGGGGCAAGTTGCCGGCAAACCCATTGCGCCGCATCATATGATGGAAAGTACTATTCAGATTGCCTGCGGCGTCATGTCATCCGGTCCAATAGAGTATATGCCCTGGGTATCCGGCGCTTTTTCCGAGCCAATGCGAATTGAAGACGGACAGATGTTCCCTCCCCAAAAACCGGGGTTAGGTCTTGAGATACCTGAGGATGTGATACAGAAATATCACATTGAATAATTGGTCATTGTTCTGGAAGTCGGGCTGATAACCCCTCCCGTGGGCCTCAATGTCTTTGTGTTGAAAGCTTCGGCGCCCACCGTGCCGATGACGGTCATCTCCAGGGGAATCCTGCCGTTCTTACTGGCGGCCATTCTGGCCATCGTCCTGTTGACGATCTTTCCCCAAATTGCCCTTTTCATCCCTTCGATGATGTATGAGGAAAGCGAAAAATGAACCTCGCGAAAAATAAGGTTCCCAAACGCTTTTTCATGGTGGATGATTTGCTTAGAAGCCCGGCCGGCAAGTTGTTGAAACGGAAACTGCGCGAATCTTTCCTCAAAGGCGAAGACTCGGCCTGACTGGTAATTATTTTAAAACTCGAACTACTAAAGCCCATAGACAAGTGAAATTATTTGAGTAACCTTGGGACACGACTGATATAGGATCGAAAATGAATAACGCGCCGCAAACGCTAGCCATCAATATCGGGGACGCAGAACTACCGTATTTATATTATCATGGTCGCGGCCGCGCTGTGGTCATGTTGCACGCTACCGGATTTTTGCCCTGGCTGTGGCATCCCATCGCAAGAGCGCTGGTCGGTGACTACCGCTTAATTGCACCGTATTTTTGTGATTATCGCGAGAGTGACCCTGCAAGCGGTCTAAGTTGGATAAAACTGGCCGAAGACCTCTCTCAGATGTGTGAACGGTTGAACATTGCTTCACCGGTAATGGTGGGGCATTCCATGGGTGCCACGGTGATGACTATCGCGCAAGCCGCCCATAGTCTGGCTCATACCGTCTTGTTGCGGATGCCGGTCCTCTTATCCCTATGGAGAAACCCAAACAAATTATTCAGATTATTGCTGATTTTTTACTCTCGCTTTAACTAATCTCATTAAGATTTTCCCGGTTGTACACTTCGGAAGTTGTTGCACGAATTCTAATTTAATGAATTTCGGATTGCCTAAAATTAGATAATGTGTGCATGTAACGAATCTTCACATCGCATTGATTCCATTATGTATTTGCTTATCTAAGCTATAACTGGCCCACCCTTTTTTCGAAAATAATTGTATTTTTTTCAACGTTACAGCGAACGGAAATTGAGCGAGAATGGAAACCGGTTTGGCATAGGGCTGGTGAATGCATATCCTCACCTATGCCGGTCTTATCCTACCGTTAATCCGTCCATTTTTATATTTGTAAGCAAAATCTAAAACGAAGAGGCTTCTTTAGGGATTTTGAACTAATAGCCGCAATCCACACGACGAGCAAAAGCGTAAAATTATGGGTTAGGTAGTGAAGTTTACAGCTTCAGTATCGCCCGGTTATTGTAGATTGGCAGAAGCATTGTAAAATTTGAGGTTTTGTGGATGTCGTTTGCTAATCTGTACTTTTCACTGATTTTTAATCACATGAGTCGACCATTGTATATTTGTCAGCAAAATCTACAAGCAGCAATAGATAAAGAGGATTGTGGAAGCATAGCTGTAATCTATAGTTTCGATGCGGTAGGCATTGAGTCTGTTAATGTACCAGAGTAGAAGTCGATCGAACATACTTGCATAAAATGATTAAAATGATAGAATTTTTCCCTAATTGAGCGAAAGTTGAAGGTGCCCCAGCTTCAAGGCGTCCAAAAATGAGGGTGTAGTCGCCTACCCCGATCCATTGGTAACGCAGAAGATGGGATGGCTTCGGCATTCCCACAGGGTAAACAAAATGGGATTTAAAATCGACTTTTACAACTCACTTATAGATGAAATATAAGATGACGCTCATAATCTGTATAACGCCCGTTAAATCAAGATTATAAAAACACTATCCCATTTTGTTTACGATCATTTGAGGTTTTAACCACAATTAACGTTGGGATAATATTTTTCCACATTAACAAATTCGATCAACCTTTATGCTTTTATGCTGCTAAAGAATTTTGGGAGCCAACTATTCTAACCACTTACGCCGAAGTGGATTACACTTATGCCTTCTTAGGGAGATTCAGTGGCAATTTCTTTTGGAATAGATAAAAAACCTGAGGGGCAAATCAAGATTCTTCAGGATGCCATTTGCTGTACCAATTCTTCAAGCTGTAATTGATTCAGGGCAAAACTTCTTATGCCTTCAGCCAGTTTCTCGGTTGCCATCGGATCTTCATTGAGCTGCCATCGGAAACCTTTTTCGTCTGTTTGTACAGGTGAGTCCGTGGCTCGTGTGACATCGGGAAAAAGTTTACGTTCTAACACACCTTCATCAGCGGCAAGTATTTCAAGTAGATCAGGGCTGACTGTTAAGTTATCGCAGCCCGCTAGCTCTTCGATCTGGCCGACGTTTCGGAAACTAGCCCCCATGACTATTGTCTGATAACCATGCGCCTTGTAGTACTGATAAATCTCGCGAACCGACTTTACGCCGGGATCATTCTGGGATGTGATGAGCTGATCCGGAAAATTCTTTTGATACCAGTCATAGATGCGGCCAACAAAAGGAGATATCAACGTGACGCCAGCATCGGCACAGGCTACGGCCTGGACAAAGCAGAAGAGCAAGGTAAGGTTGCATTGAATTCCGCTTTTTTCCAACACCTCTGCGGCTCGAATGCCTTCCCAGGTTGAGGCGAGTTTGATCAGGATACGGTCAGAAGATACGCCGGCTTCCGCGTAATGGTCAATCAGCTGCCGAGCCTTATCAATCATTGCCTGGGTGTCGAAGGACAACCTGGCATCCACCTCAGTGGAGACACGGCCGGGGACAATTTGCGAAATATCCTTACCAATGCTAATGGTAAACTTTTCAGTGCACTTTT
>JARFPZ010000586.1 GCA_029288035.1 Desulfosarcina sp. | reverse complement strand
TTGAACCGTATCCACCGGTACTTATAGCTCCGGAGGATCACGAGGTCAGTTTAACACCGTTGCTGGAAACCGAGGAATTTGATGATCCGAATATAAATGATGTTCACTTCCAGACCCAATGGGAGATCAGAAGGGCTGAAGATGAATTCGAAGATGAATACATTGTGTTTGATGTCACCACAGATTCGTCATTGACTTCCCTGACGGTGCCGAAAATGATCCTGGACTACGATACCAAATATATCTGGCGAGTCAAATTTATCGACAACTACGGTGGTGCTTCGGATTGGTCGGAAGACGGCTTTTTTACGACCGAATTTTCCCAGCAGGATTCGGACGGCAACGGTATTCTGGATCATCAGGAAGTGGGCGATACGCTGGACCTGGATAACGACGGTGTCCCAGACCGCGAGCAGCCAGATATCAAGTGCATTGTCGCTAATTCAGGAAACGCTCAGATCGGGGTCAGTATTCGAGATGCTGAGAATGTGGATTCAATTCTGTCCCTGGAGATTGAAGAAACTGAGAATGTTGATTTAGTTTCCAATTCAAAAGGCAAGCCCAGATTTATTGATTTTGGATTGCTCCATTTTAAACTGCTTCTGAATGCTCCGGGGGAGGAGACGGTGGTGACCATCCATCTATCCGATGCCCCTTTCGGCAAGGGCAAAAGAAATAAAAGGGAAAGGGTAAAAATGTATAAATATGATCCCGTAAACACCGAATGGCTGGATTACTCCCAATACGCCGAATTCAGCAGTGATCGCAAAAAGGTCTACTTGACGCTCAAGGACGGCGGGTTCGGTGACGCGGATGGTATCGAAAATGGAATCATCGTCGATCCTCTTGCCTTTGGGTCGGATTCCGATTCGAATTCCGATTCCGGTTCCGGTTCCGATTCGGATGACTCCCTTATACCGGATAATGTGAGCTGCTTTATCACCGCTGCCTCATCCGATGCTGGAAATATACAGCCATTGTGTAACTGGCGTGAGATCGGAAGGCGTGAATTGTTGATTGTTTTTTGCCTGATGGTGCTTGGTTGTGTCGGGACAGAGATTTTTTTGAGATTCAGGCAGAAGCGAGGGGATGGTGATAAGAGCTTAGGGCGGATCGCTCTGTGAGGGAAGGGCGAAACATAGATTGAATAGATAGTCGGACCCGCCGTCGTCCGATAGGGAAGGACGATGGCACGGCGGGGATGGGGAAGACGGAAAGGTACTGATAGCGGTGAGCCTATGTATAGCGGTTTGGGTCGGCGTCTCAAACCTGAAACTGCGAACACTTGCCAGGCTATCTATTTTTTCGCCAGCGGGAATGGGTAATTCCGAGTTTCTTGATGCGATAATTTAACGCCCGTGGGGTGATACCCAGGCTGCGGGCGGCATCTTTCTGGATCCACAGGTTTTCTTCCAGCGCGTTGGAAATAAGGTCTTTTTCCTGATCTTCAGTCAGCCTGAGGCCAACCGCCTGGAGGTTTGGAGATAATTTATCGCCAAAGTCCGGCAAAGAAATGCTTTGCGGCCGGATCACCCTGTCATCTTCCAATAAAATGGCCCTTTCGATGGTGTTGGAAAGTTGACGAATATTACCGGGCCAGCTGTATTGCCGAAATATTTCAATCACATCTGGGGTGAAAGAATCAATTTTCTTTTTGACGGAGCGACTCAGCTTTTCCAGAAGATACTGAGCCAGGGGCTCTATACATTCAATACGCTCACGCAACGGGGGCATATGGATTCTGAGTACATTAATGCGGTAGTACAGATCTTCGCGGAATTTGCCCATTCGCACAAGTGCTTCGATGTCTCGATTGGTGGCGGCAATGATGCGGGTATCAGCCTGGATCGTTTTGTTGCTGCCCAGCCGTTCGAATGATTTTTGTTCGATGGCCCGTAATATTTTGGCCTGCAGACCAAGACTCAATTCGCAGAATTCATCCAGAAAGAGAGTACCGCCGCCGGCCTGCTCAAATCGTCCGGTTCGTGTTTTGTCTGCTCCTGTAAATGCGCCTTTGGCGTGACCGAAGAGTTCGCTTTCCAAGAGCGTTTCTGGAATATTAGCGCAGTTTACACCGACAAAGGGCTTGTTTCGTCTGGGGCTGTTGAAATGTATGTTACCGGATAAAAAACTTTTGCCGGTTCCGGTTTCGCCCGTGACCAGGATGGTGGAATCGGTTTGAGAAAGCCGCTTAATAGCCTTTATAATGTTTTGCATGGGCGGGCTGACGGCAATGATGCGGTTGCAATCATATACAACATCCTGCTCCCGGCGTAGATAATCAATTTCGTTTTTCAGGCTCCGGTTTTCAAGGGCCTGGTGAACCGACAATTTTATTTTTTCCGGTGGATATGGCCTGGTTATAAAATCAAATGCACCGGCTTTAATGGCATTCACGACTAACCGGGTATCGTGGGGATTTCCGATAACAATGACAGGGGTGTCCGACGAAAGCTTGTTCAGGGTTTGAAGGATGTCGACCATATCCGATCCGTTCTCCGCCAGGTCAAGGATTATGGCGCTAAACGTTTCTTTTGTCAGGCGTTTGGCGGCATCCAGGACGTTGGGTGCCGCGCTGATCTGATAAACAGCCGCCAGCGCATCGGCAAGGTTTCTGATCTCATCTTCCTTTCCTCCGATGGTTATTATCTTATCTATTTTATCAGTTGAACCCGAAACTTTTTCTGACAACGTAGCACCTCTTGAAAGTTAAATGAACCCATTGCGCTGCAAGTGCAGCATGATTTGTCCAGCGGCTTCGTCCGGGGTGATGTCGGTGGTATCGATACGGACTTCCGGCGAGCCAGGCGTTTCATAGGGGGCATCGATCCCGGTGAAATCTTTGATGAGACCAGCTCTGGCTTTGGCGTACATACCTTTGCGGTCTCGCTTTTCACAAACTTCAAGGGGTGTTGACACATGAACCTCGATAAAACCACCATAATTTTCATTAATTCGTCTGATCTCGGCTCGAGTGGCGGCATAGGGCGCAATGGGCGCGCAAATTGCGATACCACGGTTCTTGGTGATCTCACCGGCGACAAAACCGATGCGCTGGACGTTTAAATCCCGGTGTTCTTTGGAGAAACTCAGTTCGCTGGACAAATTCTGGCGCACGATATCGCCGTCCAGCAGGGTTACCGGACGGTCCCCGATCTCCAGAAAGCGGGCATAGATAATTTTTGCGATGGTGGATTTGCCGGAGCCGGAAAGACCGGTTAGAAATACCGTAAACCCCTGACGTCGAGGAGGAGGGTAGGCTTTTTGCAGTTCCTCGACGACTTCAGGAAACGTCGCCCATTCCGGTATTCGGCGACCTGTGCGAATTCGTTTGCGGATATCGGACCCAGAAAGAGATATTATTTGGGTGCCTTCAGGGACCTGATCGGCGCTGCGAAATTCATCTTCAAACGGCAGATAGACCATTTCAGTGAAAGGAACAACAGTCAGACCGATTTCCTTGCTATGAGTTTCGGTTAATTTGCTGGCTTCGTTACTTTCATAATAGGGTTGACCATTACTGTCCGGGCCAGGACCGGCATGATCCCGGCCAGTGATGAAATGAGTGCAGCCGAAATTTTTTGCGATGATGGCATGCAGCAGTGCTTCCCTTGGACCGGACATGCGCATAGCCAACGGCAGCATACTTAAGATATGGGAATCGGGCGGGTAGTGACGAACCACATGGCGATAGCATCGCACCCGGGTGAAATGGTCAAAATCACCGGGCCGGGTCATACCAGCGATGGGGAGCAGGAGCAGGTTTGTCCTCGCCTGCTGCATGGCATTGATTGTCATTTCAAATTGAGGGCGATGGATCGGATTGTGAGTTAAAAAGCCCGCCATCCGCTTCCAGCTCAGCTTTTTAAACGACGCCCGAATTTCTGCGGGTGTCATGCGAAGCTTTTTAAAATCGAAATGGAGGGGCGTGCTGATGACTTCCAAGGCGCCGCCGAGATAGTAATCACCGACACTGCTCAAAAGATAATCGGTTCCAGGATGATTGCGGTCAGCTGTCCCGTAAATCTTCAAGGCTTCTTTTTGCCGATCGGCTTGCCAGATATCCTCAATATGCATAATCGCCAGTAGAAATCCTTCCGGATCTCTGAGTGCAACCGACTGGCCGACCTCCAGCCCACGTGCCTGCAGTTCGCCGACATCAAGGTAAATGGGAATCGGCCACAATTGATCGTTTTGTAGTCGCATGCGGTCGAGTACGGATTCATAATCAGAGCGGGTCATAAATCCCATAAGTGGCGAAAATGCACCGGTTGAAAGCAATTCCAGATCGCACAATTGACGGTCATTCAAAATAATATCCGGTAAATTAAAAACGATTTCTTTAAGCTTGGCGGCGCGTTGGTCATCTACGAGAAGATTGACCAGCGAACCACCGTGGGGCTTGTTACGGTTTTCATCATTCATTAAAAAGGGCTCCTAAATTGTAAGCAGCATAGGTGCGGTTTATTCAATAAATTCGGGATTGAGGGTAGAATACTTGTCCTTGATTCCGATTGCAGGCTAGTATGTACTATATCAAATTTAAGTAAATAAAAATAGTATTTAAACTGATTTCAGGGCACGACGGATTGGAAAATCTGCACCTGTAGATAAGTTTCTGCTGAAGGTGAAAATTACCCGAAACATGATTTTGAGAGTAACTTTTCACCTCTCAAGCTTAGTTTTTGCATATAGGGTCGCTATCTATTGACAATTGCCGCCTATAGATGGTTGAATAATCGTATCCGACTATTTGTCCACATCCAGTGAATCGGACACCGTCGTGTTAAGGTCTATTTTTCTTTATTATGAGAACATCAAAATTGCTATCAACACCAAATGGATCTAAAACACTCATCTGCATTTCCTCCTGAAATACTTGCTCCGGCTGGAAATAAAGCTTCTTTTCTGGCAGCCATAGCTGCCGGAGCCGATGCTGTTTACTGTGGTCTAAAATTTTTTTCCGCCCGCATGGCGGCAAAAAATTTTACAATCGAAGAGTTTACCGCTCTGGTCGACCTGGCCCATATAAAAGGTGTTAAGGTTTTTGTCGCCCTTAATTCACTGTTAAAACCCGACGAACTCATACAGGCTGGACAATTTTTGGATCTCCTTCAGTGCCAGGTTAAGCCTGATGCTATCATTATTCAGGATCTCGGTATGGTGCCTCTGATCAAACAGACCGGCTTTTCCGGTGAAGTTCATCTTTCGACCCTCGCAAATGCAAGTTTTCCAGCGGCACTGCAGATCATCCGGCAACATCTTCATGTGGACCGCGTGGTGCTCCCGCGGGAGCTTAACGTTGATGAGCTCAGAATCCTGGCCAGGGAGTGTCCAGCCGATTTAGACCTGGAAGTATTTGTTCATGGAGCGCTTTGTTACGGAGTCTCCGGAAGATGTTACTGGAGCAGCTATATGGGCGGGAAGAGCGGTCTCAGAGGACGGTGCGTTCAGCCCTGCCGCCGACGTTACACCCAAACCGGCCAAACTCACAGGTATTTTTCCTGCCAGGATTTAAGCGTCGATGTATTGGCCAAGGTGCTTTTGTCCATACCAAAAGTTCGAACCTGGAAAATAGAGGGTCGTAAAAAAGGCCCACATTATGTGTATTACACGGTTCGTGCTTACCGGATGCTCAGAGATCACCATCGTAATTCAAAAATGAAAAAAGAAGCGCTGGATTTGTTGGGCCGTGCGCTGGGTCGTACGGGCACCCACTATCAATTTCTACCCCAACGGCCGCAGGATCCCGTCAATCTTCGTAACCAGACCGGATCCGGCATGCTGGTGGGAAAGGTTAAGGGCGCCAAACAAAATTCCTATTTCAATACAAGGGAAGCCTTATTCCCGGGTGATGTTTTGCGAATAGGATACGAAGACGAATCCGGACACCATACAATACGTATCGGACGCGCAATACCCAAAGGCGGTCGGATGTACCTAAGCCCTTCTTCGAAAATAACGGTTGCCAGGGGTGCACCGGTGTTTCTGACGGATCGGCGGGAAAAGCATTTGGATAATAAGATATCGGGACTAGCGGCTCAGCTCGATTCGATACAATCGTCTGGCCGGCGTGGTTCCGCTTTCATTCTTTCGTTGCCGGCCGGTACTAAAAAAAAATCAAGATTGTTGGAAGTTCCGGTATTTCGAAGCTTGGCGGGAACAAATCCGCCCGAGCGATTTGGGCTTTGGTTGTCCGGCGGGATTATAAAAAAAATATCCGGAAAAATTGCTTCCAGGATTAGCTGGTGGCTTAGCCCGATAATATGGCCTGAAAATGAAAAAGCAGTCGTTGAACAGGTGAAGCTTGCAATTAAAAAAGGAGGCCGGCATTTTGTGCTGAATGCACCTTGGCAGATCGCATTTTTTAAAAGGCGAGAAAGGTTTAAACTTTGGGCCGGCCCATTTTGTAATCTCGCCAATCCGTTGGCCGTCGACATCGCAGGTACCATGGGCTTTTATGGCGCTGTTGTCAGTCCGGAACTTGGCTCCGAAGATTATTTGCGGCTGCCGCGGCATAGTCCGATTCCCCTGGGAATTGTTACCAAGGGAAATTGGCCTCTGTGTGTGGCGAGAACGCTTGCAGAAGATATACGACAGAATAAAGCTTTTTCAAGCCCCATGGGCGAACAGGCCTGGGCGACCCGCTATGGTTCCGATTATTGGATCTATCCAAACTGGAAACTGGATTTGCGCGCCCATAAAAACGCGCTGCGCAAAGCTGGATATGCCCTTTTTATCGATTTGATCGAACCGCTCCCAAAAGGTGTCAAGATGAAGAGGAGGAAGGGATTGTGGAATTGGGACATAAATCTTCCTTGAAGCGTTAAAGACAGAGATCTGAAGAAAGAGAGCAGCGATAGGGTGGTAACAAAATGATGATTCCGTTTTTACAACGTCATTCTCTTATTTATTTTTTTTCTAATTCTTCTTTTAGTTTTTTTTCCATTTCAGTAAAGAGGTCTTTTTTCTTTTGTTTCTGCTGGGCTTGAAAAGACTCTATTTTTCGGGAAAAGGATTTCTGGGTGTCCTGAAATTTCTTAAGATCATTTTCCAATTTGTTTTCCGGCTCATGGCGGGGCAAGTTTTCCAATTTTAAATGGTCATTGATGAACAAACGGGTACCGTAGGATCCCTCCACGGATTTAATAACTTCAATTTCTTGGAGTCTGCGACAGATGAAGTGGCCCTGTTCTGTGGAAAGATTGATGACCCGGCATACATCATCGACAGTGGGTGGTCGGGAATTTAAGTGTTCATAAATGCGGATGCCCGCAACCACCAGATGGGACTGGGAATATAAGTCGGTTTTCTTGTTTTGCATGAGCATCCCAACCTAAATAGATCTTAAATAGCGGTCCAAACTTGACATACATGTAGAAGCAGATTAACATTTTTATGAAATTTGTCAATATTCACGAGAATTTTTTAATTTCGAGAATTCGATTTTCAACAAATAGCTGTTTTACAGGGGAGGTTATATGACTGAAATAGTTGATGTAAAAGCCAGAGAAATTCTAGATTCGCGAGGAAATCCCACCGTCGAAGTCGACATCTATCTTGCATGCGGCGTTATGGGACGAGCGGCCGTACCATCCGGAGCCTCCACTGGAAAACGAGAGGCTCTTGAGATGAGAGACAAACGGTCAAAGCGTTTTGGCGGTAAAGGTGTTACCAAAGCCGTGAAAAATGTTCTCACTGTCATCGCCCCTGTAATCATGGGATTAGATGCCGCCAATCAGATTGCATTGGATCGTTGTCTGATCAATCTGGACGGTACGGCCAACAAATCAAAACTGGGTGCCAACGCCATCCTGGGTGTCTCCATGGCAGTCGCCAGAGCTGCAGCTATGGCCTATGAGATGCCGCTTTACCGGTATCTGGGAGGGATCAATGCCAGGAACCTGCCTGTTCCAATGATGAACATCATCAACGGGGGAGCCCACGCAGCCAACAATCTGGATATTCAGGAATTTATGATAATTCCCTTTGGAGCAAAAACGATCGCTCAAGCGGTTCGGATGGGTGCGGAAACGTTTCACCAGTTAAAAGCAATTCTCAAAAAGAAAAAACTATCCACAGCAGTCGGCGATGAGGGTGGATTTGCACCGGACCTTGAATCCAATGAAACCGCCATTCAGCTGATTATGACGGCTGTCGAAAATGCCGGCTACAAGCCCGGAAAAGATATAGGAATCGCTCTGGACGCAGCTGCCAGTGAATTCTATCACAACGGAAAATACGTCTTGAAATCCGAAAATAAAAAACTGACAGCCGCCAAAATGACCGACTACTATGAAGATCTCATAAACCGCTATCCGATCCTTTCTATAGAGGATGGCCTCGCAGAAGGAGATTGGGATGGTTGGAAAATCATGACAGACCGGCTGGAAGGGGCCGTTCAGCTTGTCGGCGACGATATATTCGTGACAAATCCTAAAATATTCAACAAGGGAATCGAGCAGGGCATCGCAAATTCCATTTTAATAAAGTTGAACCAGATCGGAACCGTCACCGAAACCCTTGATTGTATCGAGATGGCCAATCAAGTAGGTTACACTACAGTCATATCCCACCGCTCCGGTGAAACTGAAGACACTTTTATTGCCGATCTTGTCGTGGCGGTAAACAGCGGTCAGATAAAGACAGGCTCCTTGTCTCGCAGTGATCGGCTCGCCAAATACAACCAACTCATCCGAATCGAAGAAGAATTGGGTGAGGCGGCTTTATTTCCCCAGGAGTTATTCTAAATCTTAGCTCGTTTTCACAATGGAAATGAAAAATTTTGGCATCTAAATATAATATTTAGCTATGCGAATCTGGCAATATAGAGCTAATAAAAACCTCACAAACCGGGTGTCTATGGATTCTGAATACAAGAAGCGCCTTGTTGTTACCTCTCTCATATCGATTTTGGTTGTTTTTGTTGCATCGACTCATGCTTACGTCCTTCAGGGACCGCATGTACTTGACTTGATGATCGAAAATCTCGGGAAGGCCAAAAGTCTGTTCGTCTCTCATAAGATTATATATTATCGGGCTGATTATGTTGATGATTCGGAGCTGCTTTCCCCGAATAGTGAATCAGGGCCTTCTTCTGATGTGGTCGATATTTCGGATAGTTGGGGCCAGTCGGAGAACAATTTTGCCGATGGTATGGCCCAGATCGATGAAACTATGGAACTGGACGGATCTTTGAGGTATATTTTTTCCCAAGCTTTTCGTTCGGATGCAAGATCCAATGATTCCGAGCGTATTTACATTTTCTCCGACGGAAAGAGTCTGACGCTCATTGACGGAAACAGTGTGCCTGGGGCTGCAAATCGGTTTGATCTCTACAAAGATATTTTGTTTTACCACTCGCGGGTGGCTCTTGTCGACAGGCTGTTGCAGCTGGGGGTGGATGTCACTATATCGAGTCTGGGACGATTTGAGGAAAAAATTGCATTTGTTATCGGAGCGCAATATCCGGATGAGTCGGTTCCTCAGGTGTGGATTGATCAGGAGACTTTCCTGCCCCTGCGCTGGATTATCCATGGGGTCGATCCGGCCGGCGAATCGGATACACTGGAGATTCGGTACCTGATCTGGTGGAAAACCGGCAAAATCCGTTACCCGTCTCGCATCGAGTTCTATCAGGACGGGCATCTGGTGCGTGTGAATCAAGCCATAAATTTGGAGGAGAATCCCACGTTTCCTGAAGAACTTTTTGACATCGACTACTTGAAGACTGCTTTTCCCCGAGCACCGTTGCAACCGATCGTGCCCGGTGAGCCCGAAGAACCCAGTGAAGTTGAAAAAACCATCGAAGAATTCAGGCGTATTTTTGAATGACTCTAAAAAGCGCCAAAATAAATCATCAGTGTAAAGATTCCGGCTTTACTTTCTTTTTCGATTATCTTATTATTGG
Source organism: Desulfosarcina sp. (assembly GCA_029288035.1). Taxonomy (GTDB): domain Bacteria; phylum Desulfobacterota; class Desulfobacteria; order Desulfobacterales; family JAFDCJ01; genus JAFDCJ01. The sequence goes on along the minus strand of JARFPZ010000586.1, from coordinate 898 downwards.
TTAATAATACACAGCAATTTGGTAATGTGCCTGACATCTTTTGACTCAAGATCAAAATGCAATAAGAGGGTCTCATCAAAATTCCAGTCAACCGCCGATATTTTGGTTCAACACAATGATCCAAACCCCTTTGGGCGCGATAGCGCAAGGGGGTTTTCGCTTTTTTTACATAGGGTTGGTGTTTGAAGAATTATAAATACCGTGGTCTGAGTCATTTCCGCTGGTGATTTATATTAAACATTGAAAGCCTATTCCTTATGGTCAGAGTTCTTTACTCCTCCATTTAATCCATAATATCATTAACATCAATCATTGAGGTAAACCTATGGGAGATAATACAAAATATATATTTGTTACCGGAGGTGTACTGTCCTCGCTGGGTAAAGGTTTGGCTTCGGCTGCCATCGGTGCGTTACTGGAAAGCCGAGGACTTAAGGTCACCATTCAGAAACTGGATCCATATATAAATGTCGATCCCGGCACCATGAATCCCTTCCAGCACGGAGAGGTATTTGTTACCGATGACGGCGCTGAAACGGATCTGGATCTCGGACACTACGAGCGGTTTACCCATGCAAAATTAGGTCACGATAATAATTTTACGACCGGGAAAATTTATCATTCCGTCATTTCGAAGGAGCGCCGTGGGGATTATCTCGGTGGAACCGTCCAGGTTATTCCGCACATCACCGATGAAATTAAGCGAAGCATCAAGCTGGCCGCCAAGGATGTGGATATCGTGATTGTCGAGATTGGCGGTACCATCGGCGATATTGAGAGCCTGCCATTTTTAGAGGCCATCCGGCAGTTCAAAGTTGATGCCGGCAAGGACAATACGCTGTACATTCACTTGACCCTCGTGCCGTATATCGGTACTGCGGGGGAGGTGAAAACAAAG